>DASYIL010000187.1:0-2464 GCA_035997545.1 Pseudonocardiaceae bacterium | reverse complement strand
CACCGAGCAGGTGGACCTGCTGTCGGTGACCGGGCGGCTCGACGATACGGGGCTGACTCAGCTCTCAGCTGCGGATGCAGCTGGAGGCGCTGTTCGATACCGGCGCTGTGCCCCTGGTAGTGGATCTTGCCGGGTGACCTGCTGTGACTATCGGCTGTTCGACGTGCTAACCCGGACCCACCAGTTCCTCGCCGACCATCAGGGGTGGATGCGGTTGGTCGGGATCGGTCCCGCGGTCATCAACGCCCTCGATGATGCCCTGCCATCGGAATTCCTGCTGGTCTGCCAGGCCGGGGACTGGGGTGCCGGGCGAGCTGATCTAGATCGGTGTCCAGGATGATCCATGCAGTCGTGCGCCGGGGGGATGACCCGGCGCCGAGCAACATCGGTCTGTCGGATGTCAAGGACGTCGAGGCGGCCACCAGAGCCATGCGTGCTCTGGACTACCAGTTCGGTGGTGGCGCGTGTCGTGACGCGGTCGGCGCCCAGCTGTCCTGGGCCCTGCGCCTGCTGGGCTCAACGGGGACGGAGGTGGTGCGTCGGCGGCTGTTCCGGGCGCTGGCCGACCTGCAGAACTTGGCTGGCTGGACGACCTTCGACGTGGGACTGCTGGACACCTCGCGCAGCTATTTCGCCATTGCCCTGGAATTCGCCAAGCAGTCCGGTGACCCGGGCTTGATGTCGAACATCAACTACCGGATCGGTCGGGTTTATCTCCACGACGGAGACGCCAACGAAGCGCTGAAGTGGTTCCAGCTGGGCCAGGTCGCCGCGCAGGACTCCGGGTCGGAGCTGGCCGTCGCGGTGCTGTGCGGCAACGAGGCCTGGGCCTACGCCATGATGGGCGATGACGTGCAGGCCATGAAGCTGCTCGGCCGATCCCGCGACGAGCTGGCCAAGGCGAATCTGGCCGAGGCGCCCGACTGGGCGAGGTTCTACAACGACACCGACATGTACGCGATGATCGGGACGGTCCACAATGAGCTGTCGGCCTTCGATCCGCGGCATGCGGCCATCGCCATTCCCGCGTTCGGCCAGGCCCTGGCCCGCTACGACGACTCGATGGCCCGGAGCCGGGCGTTCACTCTCACCATGCTGGCCACCAGCTATCTGCGCCAAGGCGATGTCGACCACGGTGTTCTGATCGGTCGGAAGGCCCTGATGCTCGCATCCGCGGTGAAATCCAAACGGGTGACCGACCGGCTGCAACCGTTGCAGATCGAAGCCGCACGGCGCTCCACCAGTTCAGACTCCCGTGAGCTGTCTGACCTGATCCGACAACACCGAAGCGTCTGACAAAAGCGGGGTGCAGCTCGCGACCAGGGACGGTGCTGGGCGGCGGATGCCGGCGGAGTACATCGGCGGTTGTGGCACCTCAGCGTACCGGGACGTTCATAGAACCCGTTTCTGCTGGCTATAATGACAATAGGGCGACCGCAGCCACATCTAGTGAGTGGTCCGTACCTACCCGAATTGAGACCCCAACTGAGACCCCGGGGTAACAGCCACACGTCTCTGGATGGTGTCCGCGGGCCATCGACGTTTGCGGGCGCTTGCTGCCGCATCCCAAGCCGGCGTTGCCCCAGAGATCTGGCAACTACGTTCCGCTTGCTCGCGGAGGCATAACTTGCGATCATGAGCGTACACGAATCAGCAAGGCCCCACCCCAGGTTCGTGGCTAGAGCCCATGATCCGACGGGTCCTCTAAGACCAGCGCCACCCCGCGCTCCCACTCCCCACAAGGGTGTCTCATACACCGGGCCATCTCTGCACCCTCCATCCAGGACGAAGCCTCCACCAGCCCCGGGGGTGGTTCACCGTGACGCTGCAACTGTCCACTCGGACCGTGGCCTGGCTGGCCGACCGACCCCGCGCCCGTGAGTTGGTCGGCTCGGTATGGGACACCCTCACCGACCTAGAACACGCGGGTCACCACCCCGGCGCTATTGCCGCGCTGCGGTTCGTCCTGGTACACCACCAGCCCCCCACCCCCACCGGCCGATGCCCTCACTGCCGCTTCACCTGGCACCGCCTGTGGCGCCGCCGACCCTGGCCGTGCGTGGTCTGGAGGCAAATCCACCACGAGCTGCTCGGCCCATTCGCCACCGGCGTCCACCACCGGCAACAACCATAAGATCGTCATCGGGCTCGGTGCCCAACGCGATGTCGGGACCGCTACCGGTCAGGCACGCGCTGGGCCAATGGCGAAAAGACAGCAAACGCATGCGATCCACCTGCGGACCTTCGCGGCGAAAGGGTTCTCACACGCGACGAACGGGCGCCCGACCACTACCTGTCGTTAGCCCGACGATATCCGCGTCGCGGTGCGCCGAGCCCGCTCGACGCATCAACTCCACCGACCAGCGACCTCAACTAATTAGCAATACCTAAGGGGGCTAGATGAGGTGTTGAGTGCCGTTGGGAAATGGTCACAGCGAGCGATGGGGACGAGATGGACTGGACG
>DASYIL010000186.1:0-9033 GCA_035997545.1 Pseudonocardiaceae bacterium | reverse complement strand
GTGGACCTGGGGAAATCAAGATCCCGATTGCAGGGAAACCGCTGGTCAGGGGCCACTTTTTTCTTGATTACCAGTAGCGGGCAAATTGGACACCTCGGCTACCGGGTCTGCCGCCCACAGTGTGTGTCACTCCTCTGGAGTCGTGTGGGTCAGCCCCCTGGGTGTGACGTACCACCCCCAGCCGCCACCGATCATCGAAGACCTCCCCGACCCCAACCCGGCCCGCCGTACCCTAAATATTCGCCGCTGGCCACCGTCGAGGGATTATCGATCCTGGAGCGTCCACCACCTCGGCCGGACCCACCACCCCGCACGATCCCGACGACCTCCACGAACCACCACCGTTCTAGGTGCGCGGTCGGGTCATCACGTGCCCTTCACGAACCGAACTTAGGGGTGGGAACGCTCCCGCCGCGCCACGGCCACGTTCGAGCTCGTCCATGCAACCAGTGGAGCGGTTGTCGGGGTGGCTGGCTAGCATCCGAACATGTGTTCTACTAAACTGCTGGGGGTGCGGGATGGACGAGCGGTTGGGCCGGGTGCTGCGGGAGCGCGTGGAAGCGTACCTGCGCGACGCCGAGCGGCTGCTCCGCGGGGCGGAGCCAGGGGCGGCCTGGCCAACGGTGCGGGCCCGGTTGCTCCCTCTTGCTGCGGCCTGGCGAAGTCTTCTGGCGCAGCACGGTCCTGGTCGCCGTGGCCGCTGCCGGCACTGCGACCGGGTGTTCCGCCCGTTACACAGCCGGCGGTCGCTGTGCTCGGTGTGGCGCACCGCGCACGCCCACCTGGATGGCGGGTGGCCGTTGGATGGCGGCTAGTGATCTGGCGAGCACCGCCGTCAGAAGTCGACGCCGTGGTTGTGCAGCCATGTGATCGGATTGATCTTCTGGCCTGCCGCGTTCCACACTTCGAAATGCAGGTGCGGTCCGGTCGAGTGGCCCCGGTTGCCCATTTCGGCGATCTTCTGGCCCGCTCGGACCTTCTGGCCCTCCGCGACCAGCGACCGGTTGATGTGCCCGTAGACGGTGGTCGTGCCATCGGTGTGCTGGACGCGTACCCAGAGGCCGAAACCGCTGGCCGGTCCGGACTCCACGACCACGCCGTCGGCGGCGGCGAGAATCGGCGTCCCGATGGCGTTGGCGATGTCGATGCCGAAGTGAAAGACACCCCACCGCGAGCCGTATCCGGACGTGAAGGCGCCCGTTGTCGGCAAAATGAACCGGATCCGGTTGTCCTCGGCCTCGCGGGCGACGCGCTGGTCGACGAGGCGCTGGCCCTTGGCCATCGCCTGCACGGCCCCGGCGGCAGCGGGGTCGGCCGGTCGGGTCAGCGGCAGGTACTCCGGCGCCGGGGCGGGTCCACCGAAACCTGTCGCCGACGAGGCGTCCCGGGCGGACGTCAGCCGCGGGGTTTGGTCGGAGACCGCGGCGGCGGTGTTGTTATCGATCGTCTGGCCCGCTGCCACGAAGGCGCCAGCGGCGACAGCTGCTACAACCACCCGGCCGCGCACGGCGGGGGACGGTGCCGTGATGCGGCGCGCTGGCCGGGGACTTGAGGGGCCGGGGTGCAGCGCCGCCCCATGTACCGGGGATGGTCGTTGGCTGCCTGGGGAACGGTGTCGAGCCAAGACCTGCCTTTCCCGTGTCGGGGGAGTCCGTACTGACGCCGGGCGGGGGATCCCGGGGAGCTGGTGGGTCCAGTTCCGCAAGTCAGCCGTAATCGGACCGTGACCGTGGACCGGGGGAAGGTAACGAAGGGCAGCGGGTGCGGGCAAGCCGCCGTTCCGCGTTACGTTCGGCAATATCGGCCAGCGTTGGTTCTCGCGCGCTGTGCGGTCGCCTACGCCTGTCTCACGAGGCGGATGTGGGGGACGGGCCGACGGCCGCCACATCCGCTGTCAGGTCGGCGGACGGACCCTCGTCAAGCTGAGCCAGCGTATTCGCCACCGTGTACATGGCACGGGAATCGACCGGAAGCGCGAAGTGCCCCACGTCGCTGAGCTGGTAGTTGGTCACCAGGAGATCCGGATGATCGAGCCTGGCGTGTCGCTGCGGCACGATGAACTCGTCCAGCTCGCTCCACACCGCGACGAAGCGGGTGCGGCACCCCGCCGACGGCGCCGCGAGCTCGGCCACCACGTCGGAGTCCGGGCGCAGCTGGCGGAGCACCGCGGTGGGCAGCAGGTATGCGGCCATCGTGCCCTTGTGCGGGGTGCCCAACGTGACCAGTGTGTGCACTTGGGCATCCCCGCCGAGCCGTTGGACGTAGTAGCGGGCTATCAGCCCACCCAGTGAGTGCCCCACCACGTGTACCTGCTCCGCGCTGGTCGCCTCGCAGATCCGCTCGACCTCGCGGCCCAGCTCGCGGGCCGCGCTGCGGACGTCGCCGGTCAGCACGCTGTAGTTGAGGCCGTAGACCACGCCGAACCCACGTTTGCGCAAGGCCCTGCGCAGCACCGCGAACACTGACCGGTTATCCGCGAAGCCGTGCACCAGCAGGATCGGTGTCCCCGCGGCGCGCATGTCGGCGATCACTAGACCGCGCTTGCTGGGGTGTAGGTCGTCAGTGCGGTAGCAGTTATAGGGGCCGCCCGGATGCAACTGCTCGGCGAGCGCGCCCCACGGGTACATCACAAGGTGCATGGCCAGCGCCCCGGCCTCTAAGGCCACTCCCCGCGCACTGGCAGGCCGGGCGAGTGTCCGGACGCCGTAGGACAACGCGCCCAGCGCGGCATATGCTGATGATGCTGCCCATCCCACGACGTGCGTGCCGTGCGTGGCCAGTTGGCGCGCCGCGAGACTGAGCTCCCCTACGGGGTTCATACGCCCACAATAAGTTGTTAACGCAGTCTTCGCATAGTAACGCGAGCCCAACAACCCGCTAATCCGCTTGTGCAGCGTCCCGGGGTGGTGCTCGTGCGGCTGGCTGGAAGCTACCCTTGGGTAATGAGCGGACGGATCCGAGTGGTCGTCGCCAAACCGGGGCTCGACGGACACGACCGGGGTGCCAAGGTCGTTGCACGTGCCCTGCGCGACGCCGGCATGGAGGTCGTCTATACCGGACTGCACCAGACACCGGAGCAGATCGTGGAAACCGCGCTGCAGGAAGACGCCGACGCGGTAGGGCTCTCGGTGCTCTCGGGTGCCCACATGACGCTGTTCGCCAAGGTCGTCGAGCTGCTCCAGAGCAAGGGCGCAACCGACGTGCTGGTCTTCGGTGGTGGGATCATTCCCGAGGAGGACATCGCGAAGCTCTCTGAGCTCGGGGTGGCCAGGGTCTTCACCCCGGGTGCCAGTACGCACGAGATCGTCGACTGGGTTCGCCACGCCGTGGCCTCCACCTCAGTGGAGTGATCTAACCCTGGAGTGATCCAGTTCACCGGTGCCAGCGGGTCGTTGCCGCCCGCGGCCGGATAGGGTCGAGCGGTCCGTTGGCAGGCTGGCCCACATACTGGAGAATCTGCGTGGACCTGTACGAGTACCAGGCGAAGGATCTGTTCCACGCCCACGGCGTCCCGGTGCTCCCGGGGCGCGTCGCCACCACCGGCGCACAAGCCCGAGCCGCCGCTGCAGAGTTCGGTGGCACCGTTGTCGTCAAGGCCCAGGTGAAAACCGGCGGCCGGGGCAAGGCCGGCGGGGTTAAGCTGGCCCGGACACCGGAGGAGGCGCAGCAGCAGGCGGCCACCATCCTGGGCATGGACATCAAGGGGCACACCGTGCACCGTGTGCTGGTCACCCCCGCGTCGGACATCGTCGAGGAGTACTACCTGTCCTTCCTGCTTGACCGCACCAACCGCACCTTCCTTGCGATGGCCAGCGTCGAAGGCGGGATGGACATCGAGGAAGTCGTCGCGACAAAGCCCGAGGCGCTGGCCAAGGTGCCGGTGGATCCGAGGTCCGGGGTGGACGCCGCGAAGGCCGCTGAGATCGTCCAGGCCGCGAGGTTCCCGGCGGAGGTGGCGCAGGCGGCGGCCGACACGGTCGTCAAGCTGTGGAACGCCTTCGTCGCCGAGGAAGCGACCCTGGTAGAGGTGAACCCGCTAGTTCGCGACTCCCATGAGGCGATCATCGCGCTGGATGGGAAAGTGACCCTGGACGACAACGCCGGGTTCCGTCACCCCGGCCACGCCGAACTGGCCGACTCGGCGGCGCAGGATCCGCTTGAGGCCAGGGCCAGGGCCCGCAGCCTCAACTACGTCAAGCTTGACGGTCAGGTCGGCATCATCGGCAACGGTGCGGGCCTGGTGATGTCCACTCTGGATGTGGTCGCTTACGCGGGCGAGGCGCACGGGGGGGTGAAGCCGGCCAACTTCCTCGATATCGGCGGCGGCGCGAACGCGCAGGTGATGGCGGACGGCCTGGACATCATCCTCGGCGACCCGGACGTGCGGTCGGTGTTCGTCAACGTCTTCGGTGGGATCACCGCCTGTGACGAGGTGGCCACCGGAATCGTGCAGGCGCTGAGTATCCTGGGTGCGGCCGCGACCAAGCCGCTGGTGGTTCGGCTGGATGGCAACAACGTCGAGCAGGGTCGTCGGATCCTCGCGCAGGCAGCTCACCCGCTGGTCACGATGGTCGACACGATGGACGCCGCGGCAGACAAGGCCGCCGAGCTTGCCGCATCGACTTACGCCAAGGGAGTCTGACCGGTGGCGATTTTTCTGACCAAGGACTCGAAGATCATCGTCCAGGGGATGACCGGCTCGGAGGGCCGCAAGCACACCCAGCGGATGCTCGACGCGGGCAGCCAGGTCGTCGGTGGGGTCACTCCGGGTAAGGGCGGCCTGGCCGTCGACTTCGGGGGTGTGTCACTGCCGGTGTTCGGCTCGGTCGCCGAGGCGATCGCCGCCACTGGCGCGGACGTGAGCGTCGTCTTCGTCCCGCCGCGCTTCGCCAAGGCCGCCGTCATCGAGGTGATCGACACCGGCATCGGGTTGGCCGTGGTGATCACCGAGGGGATCCCGGTGCATGACACCGTCGCCTTCTGTGCGCATGCCGGTGCGACCGGGCTGGCGGCGAATTCGGTGCGCACCCGCATCGTCGGTCCGAACTGTCCCGGGGTTATTAGCCCCGGAGCCTCGAATGCGGGCATCGTCCCGGCCGACATCACCGGTCCGGGCAAGATCGGGCTGGTGTCCAAATCCGGCACCTTGACTTACCAGATGATGTTCGAGCTGCGCGATATCGGTTTCTCCACCTGCGTGGGCATCGGTGGTGACCCGGTGATCGGCACCACCCATATCGATGCCCTGCAAGCCTTTGAGGACGATCCTGAGACCGCGGCGGTGGTGATGATCGGCGAGATCGGCGGGGACGCCGAGGAACGCGCCGCTGACTACATCAAGGCCAACATCACCAAACCGGTGATCGGTTACATCGCTGGCTTCACCGCCCCTGAAGGTAAGACTATGGGCCATGCCGGTGCCATCGTGTCCGGCTCCGCCGGCACCGCCGCTGCCAAGAAGGAAGCCCTTGAGGCGGCCGGTGTCCAGGTCGGCAAGACACCCAGTGAAACCGCGGAGCTGATGCGCGAGATCATGAAGTCGCTGTCCTGACCCCATCCCCCGATCTGGTTACATCAGGGGCGCGTCGGCCAGGTGATCACCCCGAAGGCGCCATGCGGCTGCGAGGGTGTCGACCGTGAGCCTCCTGCTGTCGCTGGTGTCCAGTGCTTCTGCAGCAGGCGACACCCGCCCGCACCGGGCCTCAACCGGCCGGGTCTCAATCGGCTGGGGCGCGACGCTGGGCGCCGCCTGCCTGCCGGCCGTCGCCGGCTACCTCGCCGTCGTCGCGCTGCTCGCCCTGCTCGGCGTCGCTAGCGGGGCCGCGAGTGGGGCCGCCGATGGGGTAGAAAGCGGTGGGGTAGAAAGCTCGGTGGCCGGCGTGGCTCGGGCCGGCGCGGTGGGTTGGCTGGTCGCGCACCAGGTCCCGCTGACCATCGACGGTGCCCCGCTCGGTGTCCTGCCGCTGCTGCCCACCCTGCTGCTCGGCGCGCTGGTGGCTCGCTGCGCGGCCCGGGTCAGGGCTCATTGCGGGATCCATACCCCTTCCGACGCGGGGTGGGTGGCCGGGGTGATCGCCGGCACCCATGGTGTCCTGGGTGCGGTCCTGGCGCTGGTGGCAACCCCCGCGACGGTCACCGCGGATCCCGTGTCCGCCGCCCTCGGGTGCGCGCTGGTTGGCGGCGTCGCGGCGGGTCTGGGTCTGGCTCGGCCCTGCGGGTTGCTGCCTGCGGCGCTGCGCCGGGCACCCGGCTGGGTGCGGCCGGGCATGGTGGCCGGGGTGTGGGGTCTGGCGGTCCTGCTCACCGCCGGTCTCGCCGCGGTGCTGATCGGTCTGGGTGTGTCCGCGCCTGAGGTCTTCCAGATGTCGGGATCTGACGCCGGCAGCGCCTTCGGGCTGACCGTCCTGTCGCTCGGGTACCTACCCAACGCGGCGATTGCCGGGCTGTCCTGGCTGGCCGGACCGGGCTTCTCGATGGGGGCGTTGTCAGTCAGCCCGGTCACGATAGTGGCCGGACCGGTGCCGGCGGTGCCGCTGCTTGCCGCATTGCCGGAAGGCCCGGTGCAGCCCTGGTGGGGCATCACTCTCGCGGTTCCCCTGCTGCTCGGGGCCGCGGTAGGGCGCCGGTGCGTCGCCGCTGCCCCAGACCTGTTGGGGCGGCTGCAGGTGCTCGGGGTGGCCGCAGCGGTGCTCGCCCTCGGCAGCGCAGTGCTGGCCGCGCTAGCTGGCGGGCGGCTGGGCACCGCAGCGTTCGACCCCGTCGACGTCCCCGCCGGGTCGCTCGCAGTCGCCGTGCTGAGCGCGACGCTACTGGGCGGCTGCGCCGTCACGCTGCTGTCCGCCCCGGTTGCACCGTCTCCGGTGGAGGGTGCGGAGGATCCCCTGCCCGCCGAGGCCGGGTCCGGCGCGGAGGAGACCGAACTCGACACCGCAGGTGTGGTCGACGACGGGGACGACGGGCCGCCCGCCGAGCAGGAAGACAAGGCGCAACCGCCGGAGTCCGACGGCCCGCCTGGCGACGAAGGGCACCAGCTTGCCCCATAAGCGAGCCGGGCTGCGATCCATCATTGGAACGTTGGCTTGCCCGTGCCAGCCGCCAGCGCGGCGGCGTTGGCCATTGTTGCCCCGGTGACGAACGCGGCCTCGCTGGCGTCCGGCCACCCTAACAGCTGCACCAGCCAATTCCGGGTGATCTCGTGCAGGCGCCGGTCGCGGCCACCGTCGCATCCGAGCCGGCCTCGTCCAACAACGACAGAGTCGCCAGTGGATCCGACGGTTGCTCCGGCAGTGGCTCATCAAATGCTCCGGCAGTGGCTCATCAAAACGATCGGCGCTGGTCTTTGTAAAGCAACTCCAGGGCGGCTGAGGTGACCTTGCGCCGCAGCCCGCCGAGTGCGCCGTGGTCGGCCAGCGCGGCGCGGGCTGCCAGCCACCCGCAGACGCCATGTACGCCGCCGCCGGGATGCGCGGCGGCGCTGCCCAGATATAGTCCCGACACCGGTGTTTCCGACCGTCCGAGACCCGGCACCGGGCGGAACACCAGTTGCTGGTGCAGCTGCGCGGTGCCGCCGTTGACCGCGCCGTGCACGAGGTTGGGGTCAGCACGCTGCAGGTCGCCGGGGCGCTGCACGGTCCGCTCGAGGACCAGGGCACCAAATCCCGGCGCGAAGCGCTCCACCACCTCGTCCACCCGTTGGGCCAGCAGGTCCGCCGACGCGTCGTCGGAGATGTCCCGGGGCAGGTGGGTATAGGCCCAGGCGCTCTCGGTCCCCGCGGGCGAGCGGCTGGCGTCAGCCGTCGTCATCTGCCCCAGCAGCAGGAACGGTGTGCGCGGGATGGTGGCGCCCTCGATATCGGCCGACCAGTGCGCCATCTGGTTCTCGTCGCAACCGACGTGCACCGTGCCGGCGCTGCGCGCACCTGGGGCCCGCCACGGGATCGGGCCGTCCAACGCCCAGTTGACCTTCACCACCGGGCTGTCCCACTGGAAGCGCCGCAGATCGTCGCGCAGTGTCGCCGGCACGGCGTGCGGCGGCAGCAGGTCGAGATACAAGCTTGGCGCCGATACGTCGGCGATGACGGCGCGGCGGGCGTGCACCGTCAGGCCGGCTGCGGTGCGCACTCCCACTGCACGGCCGCCGGTCACGTCGATGCGCTCCACGCGCTGCCCGGTGCGCAGCTGCGCACCCGCGGCCGTCGCCCGTCGGGCCAGCGCATCGGCTAGCTCGCCGGCTCCGCCGACCGGCACCGGGAATCCCACGTCCTGGCCCAGCATCGCCAGTAGCCAGCCGTACATGCCGCTGACCGGGGCGTCCAGCGGGGCGTCACCGTGCAGCGCGTTTCCGGCTAGCAGCAGCCGCCCGGACTCACCGTGGAACAGCTCGTGGCCCATCCGGCGGGCGGGCAGGGCCAGGAATCGGGCCAGCCGCAGCGCCCCGGCAGCGCCTAGCCTGCGTAGCAGCGCGGCGGGTCCTCGCACCGGCGGGAAGGCAGTGAACAGCGAGCGCAGCACGGGATCCCGCACCCGCTGCCACTGCTCGACCAGCTGAAGCCAGGCCTTGCCGTCAGCCGGGTGCTCGGCCGCCAGCCCGGCGGCGGTGTCCTCGGGATCGCGGTGTAGCACGGCCGCGATGTCGGCGTCGGGCCGCAGCGGGTGTGCCAGTACCGTCGGGGCATGTGACCAGCGCACACCGTGGTCTTGCAGCTGCAGCGAGCGCAGCACCGGTGAGGCGGCCGTGAGCGGGTAGAACGCGCTGTACAGGTCGGTGACATACCCCGGTCGCAGCTGCGCCGAGCGGATCGCGCCGCCCACCCGGTCGGCGGCTTCCAGCACGCACACCTCCCATCCCGCATCGGCTAGCACCGCCGCGGCGACCAGCCCATGGTGCCCGCCGCCGACAACCACGGCATCCACGAGCACTGTGTCCACGTCCAGCGTCATGTGGCCACCATGGCACGCCCCGTGAGTGGCGATACGAGCCATGGCTCGTATCGCCACTCATGGGGCGCAGCCACTAGTGTTGCGATCCCGCCC
>DASYIL010000185.1:0-3419 GCA_035997545.1 Pseudonocardiaceae bacterium | reverse complement strand
TAACCGACGGATGAGACCTGGTGGATTTCTACCGGCTCGGGGACGTCGCCGGGCGCCGGCGGCGGCACATCTGCCGGCTGGAAGCCGGTCTCGACGACCGGGGTCGCGGGAAGTGGCGCCGGCTCGTCACCGGGAGCGGGTGGCACGTCGCCGGGCGCGGGGGCAAGGTCGGCCGGAGCCTGCTCGGCAGCGGGAGCCAGTTCGGCCGGGGCGGGCCCCAGGTCGTTGCCGGCGAGCTGCACGGCAGGAGCCGGTGCTTCGGCTGGCGGCGGCACGTCTGCGGGGGGAGCGGGCAGCTCACCGTTCAGTCCGGGCGCATCCAGCGGTTGATCGAAAGGTCCGAGGCCGGTCGGCTGGGGAAGTACGTTGCGGGGGGACGGGCCCGACAGCCCGGTGCCGCACACAGGCCAGGCGCCACGGCCCTGGGTAGCCAGCACGCGCTCCGCGATGGCGATCTGCTGGTCCTTGGTGGCTAGCTGGGCCGTCGGGGCGTACTGGCTCCCGCCATGTGAGGCCCAGGTGCCCGCGGCGAACTGGACGCCGCCGTAGAAGCCGTTGCCGGTGTTGATTCCCCAGTTGCCGCCCGACTCGCAGCGGGCTACCTGATCCCACTCGGTGTCGGTGGCTGCGGCCGCCTGGCCGGCCATGGCGATACTGCCGCCGCCGAGCACCGCGCCGGTGAAGGCGATCTTGGCGACGCTGACGCTCGAGGTTGCGGGCTTACGGTGACGTCCACTCATGCGCTCAGAAAATTCCTCTCGTAGACACGCCTGCGAGGTCAGCTGTCGGGTTCGGATGGAAGAGGTCACCCGGCCGATTCGGTCTTCGTTGACACGACTTCGGCTTCACCCCAAAGGGGCCGACAAACAGCCCCAGTCCGATCTCGGTGGACCGGTGGGTCCCCCGCCTCCATCCGCGGGTCGGAATCCCTCACCTATGGATGGAGCTAGGCGCGTAACAGGCGAGGGAGGGTCCGTCATTGGGTTTAGTTGACGAACCTCCCGAGACGCTAGCGGTTTCCACCGCCCCCGTCACGCTTAGGAGAACCGCGCGTTTTGGTCACAACCGCCCAGAAAAACGCCAGGACAGACAACTGTTTGCCCAGCTCATGCCACCCCGAAATCCGAGCGTGGCCGGGTTGTTATCTTTCCGTTACGTGAGATATGTCACAGTATTCAACCGCCAGCGAAGGGAGGGAGTACGTCAACCGTGTCGCCGGCGGATAACAGCGATGTTTCATCTCGGACCGCAATTCCGTTCCGGAGATAAGAGCATCGGCTCAACACTGCCGCCAGGGGTGTACCCCGATCGGCCAGTTGTTCAATCATCTCGGCCACCGTGGTACCGATTCGCAACCTCAGCGTCTCCGACTCACTGCCCGCCGCTGCCCGTGCGGCGGCGAAAAAACGGACCGTCACCTCAATCTGGGCGGCGCGGGTGGGAGTCTCAGCCACCGATGGCGCTCATCGGACGGTCGGGCTGAATGAAACCGGGGTCGTTGATGCCGTGGCCGGCAGGCTTGGCCCACATTGCGGCGCGCCACGTTGCCCCGATCGCTTCGTCGTCGGCACCACCGCGGAGCAGACCGCGAAGGTCGGTCTCCTGGCTAGAGAACAGGCAGCTGCGAATCTGACCGTCGGCGGTCAGCCGGGTGCGGTCACACGTCGAACAGAAGGCGTGTGACACCGACGCGATGACGCCGAACTTGCCCGCCGGCGTACCCGGTCCGGTATCGACCAACCAGAGCTCGGCCGGGGCCGAACCGCGGGGAGCGGGGTCGGGTTGTAGCCGGAAGTGTGGCCGCAGCGCCGCCAGTACGTCATCGGCGCTCAGAGCGGCGCCGCGGCGCCACTGATGGCCGGCGTCGAGCGGCATCTGCTCGATGACACGCAGCTGGTACCCGTGCTCGAGGCAGAATCCCAACAAGGCGACCACGTCGTCGCGGCCGGTGCCAGGGTCCAGCACGGCGTTGACCTTGACCGGCCCGAGGCCAGCTGCCTTCGCGGCGGCCAGGCCGGCCAGCACGTCGGGGAGGCGGTCCCGACGGGTGATGGCCGCGAAGTGCTCGCGGTCAACGCTGTCCATCGAGACATTGACCCGGTCCAGACCCGCTGCCGCCAGGGCGGCGGCCCGTCGCGCCAGGCCGACGCCATTGGTGGTCAACGAGATCTCCGGGCGCGGGGTGAGATCGGCCGCCGCCGCGACCACCTCTTCGAGGTGGCGGGCCAGCAACGGTTCACCTCCGGTGAACCGCACGCTGGTCACGCCGAGCCGGGTCACGGCGATGCGCAGCAGCCTGGCCAACTCGCGGGGGCTGAGCAGTTGGTCTCTGGGCAGCCAGTCCAGCCCATCTTCGGGCATGCAATAGCTGCACCGCAGGTTGCAGCGGTCGGTAAGAGAGACACGCAGATCAGTGGCGACTCGGCCGTAGGTATCGACCAATGGGCCTGACCCGCGCGCCATGGCTCCCGGCGCATCGTCACGTGGCCCCGGGACAGTCGGGACTCCCAACGCGGTCAAGGTCATGCCGACAGCCGATCGGAGCGGGCCGGCCAGTCGGCGGGAACGATCTCCTTACCCAGCGGCACGAGCGACACGGGGATGAGTTTGAGGTTTGCCAGCGCCAACGGAATGCCGATGATCGTGGCGGCCATCGCCAGCGCGCTCGCCAGGTGACCGATCGCCAGCCAGAGCCCGAACAGCAGCACCCAGATGACATTGCCGATCACTGCGCCCGTCCCGGCACCCGGCTTCTCGACGATCGTTCGGCCGAACGGCCACAACGCGTACGACGCGATGCGAAGCGAGGCGAAACCAAAGGGGATCGTGACGATGAGCAGGAAGCAGACAAGCGCAGCCAGCAGGTATCCGAGGGCCAGCCAGAGGCCACCGAAAACCAGCCAGATGACGTTCAGAATCAGGCGCATATTTCCTCCAGCGGTAGGGCCAGCCTACCGAGTACCGGGTAAACCGGGGTGCTGGGCGGGCGACTAGCCGAGTAGGATCTGAGATCGTCATCGCGTCCTGTGCATGCGGGACGCGCCTTTATGTGCCAAACCCATTGAACCGTAAGACAAGCAGGTGAGAGCAGTGCCGACCGGCAAAGTGAAGTGGTACGACTCCGAGAAGGGGTTCGGCTTCCTGTCGCAAGAGGACGGTGAGGACGTTTACGTCCGCTCCTCGGCGTTGCCCGAGGGTGTCGAAGGGCTTAAGGCCGGACAAAAGGTCGAGTTCGGCCTCGCGTCCGGACGGCGCGGACCGCAGGCGTTGAGTCTCAAGCTGATCGACCCACCCCCCACCCTGGCCCGCTCCAACGCCCGACCGCGCCGCGAGGCGCCCGCCGAGCACAAGCACAGCCCCGACGAGCTGCACGGCATGGTCGAGGACATGATCACCCTGCTGGAAACCACGGTGCAGCC
>DASYIL010000184.1:0-1941 GCA_035997545.1 Pseudonocardiaceae bacterium | reverse complement strand
ACCTGCCCGGGCGCTGCGACGCCCACCCAGAGCCGCACCACCGCGACCCTCGCCGCGGGCGTGCACTACTTGATCCTGGACACCCACGTGATCCCCACGGCGACCGGATGCGGGCCGTACACCATCACGCCTCTGGGCGTGCCGCAGTAGCGGGCGTTGGGTCGCGCAAGGCTGACCCTCACCCCGGCCCTTCTATGGGGTCTGTCAAGCGGGAAGACCTGGTCACGTTTTCCGTCTCCGTTGTTTTTTCTGTCGGGGGGGCGCAGCCCCCCCTATTTGTCCCAAGGCAGCGCGCGCAGGCGGGGTCAAGGGTGGGCGAAGCCCACCGCCGAAGGCGGCCGAAGGCCCTTTACCCCGCCGAGCACGCTGCCATCTCCGTGCTTTCACGACGTCAGTGATTCCGATGTTGGCCGGCTCCGAGGTACGTCGCGCGG
Organism: Pseudonocardiaceae bacterium; assembly: GCA_035997545.1. Classification (GTDB taxonomy): domain Bacteria; phylum Actinomycetota; class Actinomycetes; order Mycobacteriales; family Pseudonocardiaceae. The sequence goes on along the minus strand of DASYIL010000184.1, from coordinate 1,507 downwards.
AAATCTCCGCGATGCGACCACCTTCTATCCGTGCGGGCGCGAAGGCCCGAGCACCAGGTGCTGCATGCGCACAGCAGCTCAGCGGAGCCCGTTTGGAGGAAGCGCCCCATCTCTCACATCGTGCCGCCGCGTGGACGGCACCGGCCGGGGTGCGGGCGCCCCTACCAACCGGAATCTTTGAAATCGTTGAAGTCACGTCTCGTGCTTTGCGAGGGCAGTCCTGGTCGCTGTTAAGAAAGCCTCGGCATCGGGGTCAGCAGGGCTCCAGTCGGCACGACCCCTTGGTCGACGAATCGCCACAGCGCGACGAGTAGCTTCCGGGCCAACGCGACCACGCCGATTCGACGCTGTCGACTCTTGCCGCCACCGAACCGTTGCGCGAACCAGCGACTTAGGTCGCTGTTGGGTTGGTAGCGAAGCCATCCCCACGCCAGCTCGACCATCAAAGTTCGGATCGATGAGTTCCCTGCCTTGCTGATGCCCTGCTCGCGATTGATGTCACCGCTTTGGTGGGGGGTCCCCGTCAGACCGGCCAGCCCGCCGACCTGACGCCGGTTTCGCAGCTGCCGCCAGCCGAAGAACTCAAGGCACAACGCTGCCGCGCTTCGGACGCCGATGCCCTTGAGCCCGCTCAGCATCCGGCACTTCTCCGCTGTCGCGTCAGGCGACGTCTCAACGTACGCTTTGATGTGCCCCTCGACTGCGCGCAGATGCTCCCGGACTAACTTCAGGCGCTCCATTTCGCGGTCCAGCTCTGCCCGCAGCAACGGCGGCAGCGGCTGTCCATCGGCACGCAACGACGGCACCATGACCCGCTCTTCTCGGACCCCGATGGTGGCCAGCAGCGCTCGAATCCTCGTCTGGTGCTGCGCGGCCTCCTTCTTCAGTCGCCTGCGCTCACGTGTCACCCGCCGTGCATCCTCCGCTGCTTCATCCGGTACATTGACCGTGCGGAAGGCGTGCTTGTCGCCGCCGACGAATCGGACGAGACGCACCACCTCCTTCGTTGCGTCGATTCCATCGGTCTTCCGTTTCCGCCATCGACGCTCCACCTCGATGCTGGCTGGATCGATGACATGGTTGTCCACGCCTCGCTTGACCAGCTCGCGGTGGATCCAGAAGCCATCCCGGCCCGCTTCGTAACAGCTGCTAATCGGCGCGTCTGCTGGCAGGCCCAGCCGTTTCTTCGCCGCCGCTGCCTTCTCGAGCAACGTCCCGAAGTTACCAGCCACTACGACGTGCACCTTCGGACGCCGCGTCGTGTCGCGCAGGAACGCCACGTGCCACTTCGAGGCCCCCAGATCGAGAGCCATGCAAAGCCTTGCGGGCAGGATATCCTCAGCCGTGCGGGTCGTATCACTCATGGTTGCACCTCCTGGTTGGACAGCTTGGAGGTCTACCCGATACGACCCGCATAGCATCTCTCCCGCGGACGGGCGAGAGTGACTGGATCTTCTGGGCTGGAAGAGGACGAGTGATCGCGTTTCTTTTCGGCCCAAGAACCAGT
>DASYIL010000183.1:0-21931 GCA_035997545.1 Pseudonocardiaceae bacterium | reverse complement strand
CCCCCCCCCCCCCCCCCCCCCCCCCCCCCCCACCCCAGCATGGGCGCCCTCGGTTCGGGCACAGATCCGTCTCCTGGGCTGGGATACCTCATTGGAGGGGCTGTCGCGGGTGAACTACTCAGCGGGCAATCGCGTACGCCTGGGCACCCCGCGGGCTGGCCACTGCGAGTACTAGACCCTCGTGGGCCATGCCGGTCACGCACACCTTGCCCAGCGAGTGGTCGTCTACGAGTTCGACCTTGTGTCCCCGGCGTCGCAGTTCCCCTGCTACCGCCGGGTCACACCTTCGTTCTATCACTTCGACTGCGGCCTACAGACCCATACCAAACTCGACGTGGTTGAGAAAGAAGCCGAGCGTCCACTGATCTTGTTGGTCTCCGCCGGGTGTACCGAACGCCAGGTAGGGCCGGTCGTCCCGCACCACGAGGGTGGGGCTCAGCGTGGTTCTTGGTCGCTTGCCGGGGCGAGGGAATTGTTGTGGCCATCGACGAGCCAAGCAGTTTGTCCTCGGGTGCCGAGCGGGAACCCGAGCCCGGGTACGACAGGTGAACTCTTCAGCCAGCCGCCACTCGGCGTGGCGACCACCATGTTTCCGTCTGAATCGGTGGCAGTCACAGCAGGTGTCGCCGCTGGACGGCGTTAGCTGCACGACTGCGGTATACCGGTGTCTAACTGCGCTAGACGGCAGCGTCGTGCGGTCGAGGACCGGCGGTGTCCATGCCACCCGGCCGTGTGGTAAGCCAGGGCGCAGCACGCCGGATGCCTCGGTACCAATGAGCGAACGTCGATCGTCGGCGTAGCCACGGTCGAGCAATGCCGCAAGCGGTACATCGGTGTGTTCGGGATCGCCGTACCATGCCTCGCGATCGGCGAAGGCCAGCTTGGCCGCCTCCACCACCGCGTGCAGGTACTCGGAGCTGTTGGCGCCCATGGCCGCCAGGTCGAAGTTCTCCAGCAAGCCGAGTTGCTGGAGGAACACCGGACCCTGCGACCGTGGTCCTGGCTTGTGCACGGTGTACCCGCGGTAGTCGAACGTCGCGGGCTGCTCGATGCCTGGTTTCCAGGCCGCCAGATCCTCACCGTTGAGCAGACCGCGCCGGCCCGTCGCATCGATCACTTCACTGGTCGCCATGAACCTGTCGATGGCCTCGGCGACGAAACCCATGTAGAAGGCCTTGTGCGCCGCGTCGATCTGGCTCTGGCGGTCCTGTCCCGCCGATCCTGCCTGCGCCACGATCCGCTGATAGGTCTGTGCCAACACCGGGTTGCACACGCGCTGACCGGGTACTGGACCAAAACCTTCACCGACACCCGACTCTGCACCGCGATCGTCGACCGACTCACCTTCAACGGCGACATCATCGAAACCGGCACCACCAGCTACCGCCTCGCCCACACCCGCGCCCGACAGGCCACCTCATGACCGGGCCAGCACGGCACGGGTAGGGCCAAAACAAACCGTCACCCCGGGACCAAATCAGCTTGACAAAGCCAGTTTAGTCCGCGGCGTGCCTTCCCCGGTTTGTCTTGCCGTCCTACTGGTGTCGCAGAGCGTCGATGGATCGCAGCCACGGCATAACCCGCAGAGTCCCCGTCAAAGGCATGCAGGGAGTTGATGCGACGGTGGTCGTGACGGTGGTGCAAGGCAAGGTGTGGATGTCGATATCACCACCGTTCACCTGGGAAGCAATCATGGAGCCGGGGAAGGTTGATGAGGTGATGTCTGTGCTGGGGGCGGCACGGGACGAGGCCAAGAAGATGGCGGCAGCACGCGATGAGCGTGCATCCCATGCGGGCAAGGCGGTCATCCGGGCGATCACGAGCGGTATGTAAGCTCTCATTCAGGCAGGCGAGCCCAAGTACTAGGGTCGATCGTTGAGTGCCAGCGTCCAGGACACCGCCAACGGGGAGATCGGGCCGCGCCACCGCCCAGAGAGGGCGAGTATGGTATCCGGTTCGCGAACAACCAGGTAGCCGCTGCTTGGGAGCAGCTGTGCACCCCAGCAGTGAGCCCGATCCCGGACATGATCGAGCACGCTATCTCAGCAGGTTGACAGTAGCCCCAACCCGCCGCCGGATGTCGTGTGGATGCCACGTATCTGCCGTGCCAGCGCCGCGGCAAATTTGATCTGATCGTTACGCAGTCGGTTGTCGATACCCCAGTGTCCGGGCCGCTCCTTACCGCATCATCGACATGTCATCCACAGACACGCCGCAACCCGCAACTTTACCGGAGCCCTGCCTGCAGTGCTGACCAGACTTGCTAGCCACCGGCGAGCGCGGGTCTCGTCATAATTCTGTTACATTCGGCGATTATTGCAACACGCCGATGTTCCGGATGCAACGGATCGGAAACAATCGCCCTCTGTACTAAGTTCTGCACTCGAGTAAGGTACGCGGAATGAGCACATCGTAGGATGGATCCGCGCAGATATCGCCCAGGGAGGGATACGAGCAATGGCTCTGACCGCGAAAGTTTCTACCGGGGACGGCGCTCGCGGCGACCTCGATGGCGTGCAGCGCTCGGTGGTGATTGTCGGTGGCGGGCAGGCCGGCTTGTCCATGAGTTACTGCCTCACCCAACGCAGTGTTGATCACGTCGTGCTGGAGCGTGAGCACATCGGCCACGAGTGGCGAGACCGGCGGTGGGGCTCGTTCTGCCTAGTGACGCCGAATTGGCAGTGCCAGCTACCTGGCTTTCCGTACACCGGGGACGATCCGGACGGTTTCATGTCTCGTGACGAGATCGTCCAATATATCGAGGGATACGTGAAGTCCTTCGGCCCGCCGATGATCGAGGGTGTCGCGGCGATCCGGCTGCGCCGCGATCGGAAGGGCCGCTACCTGGTCGGCACCAGCCGTGGCGAAATGATCGCCGATCAGGTCGTGCTGGCTACCGGGCCATACCAGGTGCCCCTGATCCCCCGGCTGGCTGACCGGCTGCCGGACCATCTGACGCAGATCCACTCCTCGCAGTACCGCGGCCCCGACCAGTTGCCGCCGGGTGAGGTGCTTGTGGTCGGCACCGGGCAATCCGGTTGCCAGATCGCCGAGGACCTGCACCTGGCTGGCCGCCAGGTGCACCTCGCGGTGGGCAGCGCGCCGCGGGTGGCCAGGTTTTACCGCGGCCGCGACGTGGTGGCCTGGCTGGATGACATCGGTTACTACCGCAAGGCGGTCAGTGAATTCGCCGATGCGGACACGGTGCGCTTCCGGGTGAACCATTACGTCACCGGTCGCGACGGGGGGCGCGACATCGACCTGCGCGCCTTCGCCCGCGACGGCATGCGGCTCTACGGGCGGCTGGTCGAGGTGACCGGCACAACGCTGCGGTGTGCACCGGACCTCGGACGTAACCTGGACAACGCCGATGCGGTGGCGGAGAGCATCAAGGACTCCATCGACAGCTACATCGCTGCCCACCACATCAGCGCTGTGACCGAGCCGCGGTACACACCGGTGTGGGCGCCCGCACCCGCGCCCGCGCACACCCAGCTGGATCTTGGCAACACCGGTGTCAGCTCCGTGATCTGGAGCACCGGGTTCGGTCGAGACGACCGGTGGATCGAGGTGCCGGTGTTCGACGGCCGCGGCTACCCAACCTATGATCGGGGTGTCACCGCCAGCCCTGGCCTGTACTTCATCGGGCTGCCCTGGCAGCACACCTGGGGCTCGGGCCGGCTGTCCGGGGTAGCCGAGGACGCCGCGTATTTGAGCGAGCGCATCATCACCAGTGCTAGCCAACCCGACCATTGGTTCCGGTGGATCGCGGGCACCCCCACGAACACCTATCCTCGGGACGACGACTGGGTCGCCCCCCGCACGGTGGCGTGAGGCCATGCCCAAGCAACGTGTCTTCGACGCTCACCGTCATCTGGGAGTGCTGCCAGCATTCCCGTTCTACGGTGGTCCTCCGGTAAACCCCGATACGACCGCCAGAGGCACCATCGCCCAACTGATCTCGGATATGGACGCCGAGGGCACCGACCGTGCGCTGGTCCTTCCGAACTACGGCGTGCCCGACCCGGACATCGCATTCTCCTTTAACGAACTGGTCATCGAGGCCGCCAGCACCGACGACCGGATCACGGCAGCGCTGTGGGTCTCGCCCAAGCCCGCCGACGCCGACCGGACAGCCAAGGCCTTGGCGCTGGCTCAAGAGCCCGGGGTGCGGGCGCTGAAGATGAGCTTCCTGCTCGGTGGGCGGGTCACCGACGAGGAATGCACGCCGCAGCTTAATGAGATCTTCGACGTCGCGGGGCGCCACGACCTCGTGGTGCACGTGCACACCTCCCCCGGCGGGGGCTCGGATATCGACGAGGTGGGCCGCCTGGTGGATTCCTACGGTGACACGGTGAAGATCCATCTGGTGCACTTCGGGGGCGGCATGAGTGGCCACATCAAGTTGATCGGCTCACGGTTCTTCGACTGGGTGGCAGCCGGCAAACGCGTCTACACCGACCTGTCCTGGTCCATCGGATTCGCCCCGAACTGGTTGGTCCGCGAGATCGACCGGCGCGGGATGGGCCACGACCGGATCCTGTTCGCCAGCGATCAGCCCTGGGGTGATTTCACCAGCGAACTGGCGAAGCTGCGGGCGACCACCGGCGACGGCGAGCTCGCCAAGCGGGTGTTTTACGGCACATACGAAGAGCTCTACGGGTAAACTCCATAAGTCTACAGTCAACCGAATGAGGAGGAGTCACATGGCCGATCTGACCGACATCGAGAAGCAGAGCCTTGAGGAGATCCCGCACCCGTCACTGCCCGAAGGGTCGAGCATCTACGGTGGGACCAAAGTCTTCCCGGACTATCAGGCCGAGAACGGCGAGGAGTATTTCACGCTCGTGCACGGAATCGCGCACGAGTCCTCGGTCAGTTTTGTCGCAATCCTGCAGGCCACCCGCGCGCAGCGGAAGGGCTTCGAGTCGGCAATCTATTTCTACGGCCCCGGGTCGCTGAACTGCCTGGCCACCCGCGGTTTCCCCACCACGGGGAACTCGGCGTTTCCCGGTGAGCACAACATCAACGACTCGCTGAAGACGTTCATGAAGGAGGGCGGCAAGGTGTACTGCTGCCGTTTCGGCCTGTCTCTGCACGGTGCTCGCGAAGAGGACCTGCTCGACGGCGTCATCCCGACACACCCGCTCGACGTGCAAGACGCATTGATCCACTACGCCCGTAAGGGCGCGATCATCAACTCCACCTATATGTTCTAGGAGGCGGCAGTGCGCGTTGGCACCGACACCACGACTGAGAGATTGTCGACTCGGGTCGATATCGCTCTGCAGGGCGTGCGGATGCACGCGCCGGTGAGTCGGCCGGACGGGGCCGGACCCAGCGACGACGGTCACGTGCTCGTTGACGGTGCCAATGCCGCATTGCCTCGCAACCCCGACAGCCCCTACCGGCTGCACGACGGCCGGATCTTCCTCGGCGAGCTGGACACCGGGCTGTCGCTGCAGCTCGTCGCCCGGCCCCGGTTCTACGACCTGGTCACCGCCGACGGTGTGCCCTACGAACAGATCGCCCGGCTGCACGGGGCGAACGTGCTGGCCACCACGGTGGTGCAGACCTGCATCCGCTACGCCGAGGACCAGCGCTGCCGGTTCTGCACCATCGAGGAGTCGCTGCGAGCCGGCGCCACGATCGCCGCGAAGACCCCCGCCCAGCTGGCCGAGGTGACGCAGGCGGCGGTCCAGCTGGACGGGATCAAGCAGATGGTGATGACGACCGGCACCACGAGCGGTCCCGATCGAGGCGCCCGCAACCTCGTCCGCTGCGTGCGGGCAGTACTTGAGGCGGTGCCCGGGCTGCCCATCCAGGTGCAGATCGAGCCACCGGCCGACCTCACCGTCCTGGCCGACCTACGCGAAGCGGGCGCGACGGCGATTGGCATCCACGTCGAATCGCTCGACGACGAGGTGCGCCGGCGGTGGATGCCCGGCAAGGGATCGGTGCCGATGGCCGACTACGAGGCGGCCTGGGACGAGGCCGTGCGGGTGTTCGGTCGCAACCGAGTGTCCACCTACCTCCTGGTGGGGCTGGGCGAGGATCCCGACGAGCTGATCGCCGGCGCGCGACGGTTGATCGAGCGGGGGGTGTACCCGTTTGTGGTGCCCTTCCGTCCGATGACCGGCACGCTTGCCCGCCGCGACGGGATCGGAGCACCGGCCGCGGCGCTGGTCCGGTACGTCACCGAGCGGGTCGCCGCGGCGCTGCGCGACGCCGGCATGATCGGCGCCGACCAGCAGGCCGGCTGCGCCGCCTGCGGGGCATGCGGGGCACTGTCCGCGGCAGGCGCCTGACCATGGACTCAGCGATCGCCGTGGCGTACCGCAGCACCAACGGTCTGGGCGAGGTCCTGCTCGGCGAATCCGCGGCGGGGCCGGAATTCCAGATCGAACCGGCTGCGGACCCGGCGGCGCGGGCGGCTTACCACACGCTGCGAACTCGGATTTTCGTAATCGACCAGGGACTGTTCACCGAACACGACCGCGACGAGCGCGACGACGACCCACGCACCCTGGTCCTGGTGGCCCGGGACCGCGAGGGCACCGTGCTCGGCGGCGTCCGGCTCGGCCCGATCGACGACGGTCCCGACCTGGGCTGGTGGTTCGGTGGCCGGCTCGTGGTGGACCCGAACTGCCCGGTCCGAGGCGTCGGCGCAGCCCTGGTCCGGGCGGCCTGCGCGCACGCGGAGAGCGCCGGGGTGCTGCGCTTCGAGGCCACCGTGCAGCCGCGTAACGAGGTGTTCTTCCGCCGGCTCGGCTGGACCTCGGTGCGACCGGTGACTGTCGCCGGGACCCCGCACGTGCTGATGCGATGGCCGATCGATCGGATCGCGGCGCTGGTCGCCGCCACCAAACGGGAACTCGGACCGTTGCTTTCCGGGCTCGAACTGTCCGAGTTCGGATTGGGCGGGGCCGGCTACCTCGGCGACGACGGTGCGCCGGTGCCCGGCAGCGACTTGGTGGCCGCCTGCGATGCGATCGTGCCGTCAATGGTTGAACGCGACCCGGAGTGGGCCGGCTGGTGCTCGGTGCTAGTCAACGTCAACGACCTGGCCGCCATGGGCGCGGCACCGGTCGGCTTGCTCGACGCGCTGGGCGCCCGCGACCGATCGTTCGCCGGCCGGGTGCTAGCCGGGTTGCGCCGGGCCAGCCAGGCCTATGGCGTCCCAGTACTTGGTGGCCATACCCAGCTCGGGGTGCCTGCCGCGCTGTCGGTGACCGCGCTGGGCCGCGCGGCGTACCCGGTCCCTGGCGGTGGTGGCCGGCCGGGTCATCGCATCCAGCTCACCGTAGACATCGCAGACACCGCAGGGTGGCGGCCCGGCTACGGCGGCCGCCAGTGGGACTCCAGCTCGCATCGCCGGGCTCCCGAACTGCGCGCGATGCTCGGCTCGGTGGCCGCGGCCCGGCCAGCTGCCGCCAAGGATGTCTCGATGGCCGGGATCGCCGGCACGCTGGGCATGCTCGCCGAAGCCAGCGGCTGCCGGGCGCTGCTCGACGTCGCCGCGGTACCTAGGCCCGCGTCAGCCACCGTCGGTGACTGGCTTACCTGCTTTCCGGGGTTCGGAATGCTCACCGCGGACGAGCCCGGTCGCCCGCCGCTGCCGGCGACACCGGCGGTCAGCGCGGACTGCGGCGAACTAGAACCCGGCCGCGGGGTGGCGTTGCGCTGGCCGGACGGGGAACTGACCGAGGCGATCACTGGCGCTGCGACGGGATTGGGACCGGCATGACCACTTTACGGATGGCCGCCGCGGCGGCGAACTTCGACCGGGATCTTGAGGCGGATTTCGCCCGGATCGAGCAGCTCATTGAGACCGCGCGAGCCGACGGGGTGCGCCTGCTGGCATTGCCCGAGGCAGCCTTGGGCGGGTATCTGGTGGACCTGGACGGCGCAGCCGGGGCGCCGCCTCCGCTGGTCCCGGACGGGCCAGAAATCCGCCGGCTGGCCCGGCTCGCGGGCGACATGGTCGTCGCGGTCGGCTACTGCGAGGACGGCGAGGACGGGCTCTACAACAGCGCCGTCTGCGTCACCGGCGACGGGGTACTGGGTCATCAGGACGAGATATTGGGCCATCATGTTGTGGGCCAGCACCGCAAGGTGCACCAGCCGCTTCGCGAGGACGCGTGCTACGGCGCGGGCGATGGCTTCGCCGCCTTCGATACCCCGGTAGGCCGGCTCGGCATGATGATCTGCTACGACAAGGCGTTCCCCGAATCAGCCCGGGCGCTGGCACTGGATGGGGCCAGCATCGTGCTGTGCCTGTCGGCGTGGCCGGCCAGCTCCACGAACTGCGCGCCCGACCTGGCGCAGGACCGCTGGAAGCGCCGGTTCGACCTGTTTGACCGAGCCCGGGCGCTGGAGAACCAGATCGTCTGGCTATCGGCCAACCAGTCGGGCCAGTTTGGGTCCCTGCGGTTCGTGGCCAGCGCCAAGGTCGTCGATCCCGGCGGCGAGATCCTGGCCGATACTGGGGTGGCCGCGGGACTGGCTGTCGCCGAGCTGGACGTCCAGGCGGCGCTGGAGGCTGCCCGCCGGTCGATGGCCCACTTGTGCGACCGCCAGCCACACGCTTATGGCGAACTTACCGTTGACAGGTCCACTGTCGTTGCGCGGTGAGCCGGATGGCGGCTATTCGGATCGGCGCCGTGGCCGCGAAATTCGGCCGGGACCTCGACTTCGACCTGCAGCGGGTCGCCACACTCATCGAGCACGCCCGTCAGTCGAGGGTGTCACTGCTGGTGCTCCCGGACGCCGCGCTCGGCGGCTACCTCTCCGACTTGCGCCAGCCCGATTCGGATGCGTTGCCACCCGCACTCGAGCTCGACGACCCGCACGTCCGCAAGGTCGCGGCGCTGGCTGCTGAGATGGTGGTGTGCTTCGGTTTCTGCGAAGCCGACGGGGATCGGCGCTATAACACCGCGTTGTGTGTGCATGGTGCCGGGGTGCTGGGCAGCCACCGTAAGGTGCACCAACCCGCCGGGGAATCGATCGCGTACTCGGCGGGCGAGCGCTTCTCCGCATTCGACACCCCGGTGGGGCGGATCGGCATGTTGATCGATTACGACAAGACCTTCCCGGAATCTGCCCGCACTCTCGCTCTGGACGGAGCCGAGGTGCTGGCCTGCCTGTCCGCCTGGCCGGCCAGCCTCACCAACCGTGCACCGCGGATGGCGCAGGACCGCCAAGCCCGGTTGTTCGACCTCTACGACCAGACCAGGGCGGCGGAGAACCAGGTCGTGTTGGTTTCCTCCAACCAAACTGGCGTGCTGGGCGAACTGCGCTTCCTCGGACAGGCCAAGGTGGTCGGGCCCGGCGGCGACATCCTCGCTCGTACCTGGTCCAAGGCCGGCATCGCAGCGGCCGAGCTGGACGTTGCAGCGGAGATCGCCAAGGCTCGTCGGGTGCTCTGGCACCTCGACGAACGCCGGCCCGGTGCCTACCGAACCGGCTCATGAGACCGCTGGCGATAGCGCTGCTCAGCTATTCGACCAAGCCGCGGGGCAGCGTGGTGCATACGCTCTCGCTGGCCGAGGCACTCGCCGAGGCAGGCCAGCGGGTCACGGTCTGGTCGCTGGGCCGCGGCGGAGACTGCGCCTTCTTTCGACCCGTCGATTCCCGGGTCCAGGTGCGGATCGCGCCGTTTCCCGACGTCGCGGAAGAAGCAGTCGGGCCCCGCATCCTGCGCTCCATTCAGGTGCTGGCCAACGCCTTCGACCCGACCGGCTACGACGTGGTCCACGCGCAGGACTGCATCAGCGCCAACGCCGCCGGGCGCTGCATCCGCACCGTGCATCACATCGACCACTTCAGCACGCCCGAGCTGGCCGCCTGCCACGAGCGCGCCATCGTCGATCCCTCCGCGCATGTGTGCGTATCCGCCGCGGTCGCCGGCGAGTTGCTCGACGGCTGGGGAATCACGGCTGAGGTCATCCCCAACGGCGTGGACGCGCAACGGTTCAGTGACGCGGCAGGCCCTATCGGCGCGGCTGCGCGGCAGGCGTGGCGATCGCGCTTGGGCCGCTACGTGCTGGCCGTCGGCGGCATCGAGCCGCGCAAGGGATCGCTGGAGCTACTAGAGGCATACGCCGTGGTGCGGGCCCGCATGCCGGACGTGCGGCTGGTGATCGCCGGCGGCGAAACTTTGTTCGACTACCGGGACTATCGGGACCGCTGGGAGCAGCGGGCCGTCGCGCTCGGGGTTGAGCCTGTGGTACTCGGGCCAGTGGCGCACGACGAGCTGCCCGCACTCGTCGCAGCGGCGGGGGTCTTCGCCTTCCCGTCCATCAAGGAGGGCTTCGGGCTGGCCGCCATGGAGGCGCTGGCCGCAGGGGTGCCCCTGGTCGTGTCGAACCTGCCAGTGCTCCGCGAGATCTTCTCCGGCGCCGCCCGGTTCGCCGACAATCCAGCCGAACTGGCGGCGGCGCTGATGGACGGGCTCACCGAGCCAGATCCGACCGCTCGGGACACCGGCCGCGCGCTCGCCGGCCGCCACACCTGGTCAGCCGCCGCGCAGCGACACATCAAGCTCTACCAACTCCTCTAGCCCCGCCTTGCACGCAGAGCCAACGTCGGGCCGCTGCGCTCGGACCCCGCCGGGGGACGACCACGTTCGTAACGATCTCATTCGTTGGCCGATCGTGGTTTATGCGCCGGATCCGGCCTCCGGGCTTGAACACCGACAGCCAGGTGGCCACCGCGAGCAGCACAAGCTGTGCTCCGGTGGTGGCGAGATTTGCGGCCTGCGCGGTGGGTGAGGGCGCCGCGATCAGGTGCTCTAGCAGCGGTCCCTGGATGGTGATACCGGTCAGCACGACCACCAACAGCAGCACGAGCTTCGCCGTCACCCACCGGAACCGCAGCACGCCCCACTTCGTGCCCAAACCCAGCACGGCACCGCTGACCAGCGACAAGACGCTGAGCGGCGCGGCGGAGGTGTACACCAGGTCCTGCATGAACGAGTACGCGGCGCGGGCACCGCCGGGCGTGCGGATCGCGATCACGGCGAGCACCGCGTTCACCCACACCTGCCCCAGGATCGCCACTGACGAGATCACATGCAGGACCACGATCACCTTGCGGGTGCGGGGTGCGAGGCGGAACTGGGGGACGGTCAGCGTGCTGGTGCTCATCCGTGAGCTCCTTCCTTGGAAGATCCAAGCGTGATCGGCGGATACCCCGGCCGTCGTCAGGCAGGAGACGGCTCCCGCGCTGCTCCCGGCGGGGCAGCGCGCAATGACCGCGTACTCCCGCCGCCGTAGCGGCTCGTCCACCCGCTGATCGATGCCCCCGGCAAACGTGCTGGCTACCGTTGGTCGCATGGCGCAAGCGCCCCTGCCGAACCCGCCCGGTGCCGGGCTGTTCCGGCGCCTGCCGGTGTTCGTGCTGCCGCTGGTGATCGCCTTGGCCCAGGTCCAGGGCACCCGCTTCGCCGGGCTCAGCCAGGCCGAGCGCGCCCCGCTCGACGCGCTGGCCGTCACACTGCTCGTCGCCGGTCCCGTCGCGCTGCTCGCCCGCCGGCGCTACCCGGTACTCGCGCTCGGTGTGGTGCTCACCGTGACAGTGGTCTACTACGCGCTGGACTATCCCTACGGCCCGGCATTCCTCAGCGTCGCGCTGGCTTTGGCCGGCGCCGTGCTGCGCGGGCACCGGCGCCTCGCGTGGGTCGGCGCGGGCTCGGCATACGTCACGCTGCTGCTGGTACAGGCGCTACCCGGTGGGGCGCCCGCACCCGGCCTCGCCCAGGCGGCCGGCATCGCGGCCTGGGTGCTCGTCGTGCTGCTGGCCAGCGAGGGGCTACGGATCCGTGCCGAACGCAGCGCCGAGGCGGCCCGATCCCGCGCTGAGCAGGACCGGCGCCGCGCCAGCGAGCAGCGCCTGCAGATCGCCCGCGACCTGCACGACGTGCTCGCGCACAACATCTCGCTGATCAACGTCCAGGCGTCGGTGGCACTGCACCTGCTCGACGAGCAACCAGACGCCGCACGTGGCGCCCTGACCACGATCAAGCAGGCGAGCAAGGACGTGCTCACCGAGATGCGCTCGGTGCTGGGAGTATTGCGCGCTGTGGACGAGGCCGCGCCACGTCTTCCGGCACCGAGCCTGGCCCGGCTCGACGAGCTGGTGGCCCGCAGCAGCGACGCGGGTCTCGACCTGCACACAGTGGTGCGCGGCGATCCCGTTCCGCTGCCGGCGAGCGTGGACGTCGCGGCTTACCGGATCCTGCAGGAGGCGTTGACCAACGCCGCCCGGCACGGTGCCGCGGCCCGGGCCACCGCTCTGATCATATATAGCGGCAGCGCACTGGCCGTCGAGGTGGACAACCAGACGGCGGATGCCGGCACGCCCGGCGTCGAAGGGACCGGAAACGGGATCGCCGGGATGCGGGAACGGGTCACCGCGCTGGGCGGCAAGTTCAGCGCCGGCGTGGCGCCCGGGAGCCGCGAGTTCCGAGTGCGGGCCAGCTTCCCGCTGGAGACTCTCCCCCCAGAGACCCTGCCGGCGGAGGCGACGTGATCACGGTGCTGCTCGCCGACGACCAGGCACTGGTCCGTGCCGGGTTCCGCGCGCTGCTCGACGCCCAGCCCGATATCGAGGTGGTGGCCGAGGCCGGTGACGGTGCAGCCGCCGTCCGGCTGGCCGTCGAGCTGCGCCCCGACGTGGTGCTGATGGACATCCGAATGCCGGGCACCGACGGGCTCGCGGCGACCAAGCGGATCGCCGCCGATCCGCGGTTGGCGGGCGTGCACGTGGTGATCCTCACCACGTTCGAGCTCGACGAGTACGTCTTCGAGGCGCTGCGCAACGGCGCCAGCGGCTTCCTGGTCAAGGACACTGAACCGGCCGATCTGATCACCGGGGTGCGCGCAGTGGCGGGCGGAGATGCTCTGCTGTCTCCGGGCGTCACCCGGCGCCTGATCGCGGAGTTCGCCAGCCGCGCCAAGCAGCCGGCGGACACCGCCGCGCTGCGCGCGCTGACCGATCGGGAACGCGAGGTGATGGCGCTGGTGGCGCAGGGTCTATCCAATGAGGACATCGCCGCCAAGCTGTTCGTCAGCCCGGCCACGGCCAAGACCCACGTCAGCCGCGCGATGGTCAAGCTCGGCGCCCGCGACCGCGCGCAGCTCGTGGTCATCGCCTACGAGGCAGGCCTGGTCCGCCCCGGCTGGCTGCCCTAACCCCCGCGAGTGTCCGCCACTTCATGCACGTTCCGCCGTCTGCGCCTGACGCCTCCGTCCCCGCTGTACGATATGTCCGTCTCCCGTGCACGGTCACCGTCGACTGGAGCCGTCGCCGACCCCCGGTAGTGCATCCACACCGGGGTGCTCCCCTGGAGGTAGCCGGGATGCCTCCGCGGGCCCGACGACGCGGGGCCACCGACGCAGCATGGGCGGCACCACCAACGATCGGAAGGCCACCGATGAGCGAGGCCAGACACGCAGCCAGGAGCGCCCCTGAGGCTGAGCGCGATCCCGGGGACACCGGCATGACGGCTGACGCGCTCGTGCGCACCCGGGAGCTGACCAAGCACTACCGTGGGGCCATCGTCGCGGTGAACCGGGTCGACCTGACCGTGCGTCGCGGCGAGGTGTACGGCTTCCTGGGCGCCAACGGCGCGGGCAAGACCACCACATTGCGGATGCTGCTCGGGCTGATCCGCCCGACCGGGGGGACCGCCACCGTCTTCGGCTATCCACCGGGCGACCCGCGCGGGCTGGCCCGGATCGGCGCGATGATCGAGACGCCCGCGTTCTACCCGTACCTGTCCGGGCGGGACAACCTGCGAGTGTTGGCCCGCTACTGCCAGGTGCCGGAGAATCAGGTGGACGGCGCGCTGGACACCATGGACCTCACCGCGCGCTGCCACGACAAGTTCGGGACCTACTCGCTGGGTATGAAGCAGCGGCTCGGTGTCGCCGCCGCCCTGCTCAAGGACCCTGAGCTGCTCATCCTCGACGAGCCGACCAACGGCCTGGACCCCGCCGGGATGGCAGATATGCGCGCGCTGATCCGTCGGCTGGGTAGCGGCCGGCGCAGCGTGCTGCTGTCCAGTCACCTGCTCGGCGACGCCCAGCAGATCTGCGACCGGGTCGGAGTGATCTCCCGCGGCCAGCTGATCGCCGAGAGCACGGTGGAGGAGCTGCGCGGCGCGGCGTCATTGATGCTGACCGCCCAGCCGCTGGACGAGGCGGCCCGGTTGGCCGCCGAGCTGCTCGGCCCGCACCGCGTCCAGCGCCACAACGGTCAGCTGCACCTGGACGCCGGGCCGGCCGACGCGGCGCTGGTGAACCGAGCGCTGGTACTGGCCGGCGTGCAGGTCAGCGCGCTGCATCCGGTGGAGCGCACCCTCGAAGAGGTGTTCCTGACCATGACCCAGGAGGACCCGAATGATCAACGTCCTGTCGGCTGAGCTGCTCAAACTGCGCAAGCGCCCAGCCACCCGGATCATCGCCGGCGCCTGGCTGGCAATGAACCTGACTTTCGGCTACCTGATCCCCTACCTGATCTACCGCTCCGGCTCGCTCGCCGGGCCGGACCGTGCCGCTGCTTCCGGGCAGTTGCTGGCCGCGGTGCTGCCGGCGAGCCTGGTGACCAACGTGCTCAACGGCTACCCTCTGTTCGGCGGCGCGATGGTGCTGATCCTCGGTGCTCTAATGACTGGCGGGGAGTACGGCTTCAGCACCCTGAAGACCCTGTTCACCCAGCGACCCCGGCGCATCGACGTGCTCGGCGGCACGCTGGCCGCGCTGACCGTGGTGGTACTCGCGCTCAACGTGGTGAGCTTCGTGCTCAGCGCCGGCGCCAGCAGCATCATCGCTGCGGTCGAGTCAGCGCCGGGGGCGTTCCCACCGGCTGCTGAGCTTGCCCGCGGGCTCGCCTCCGGCTGGCTGATCCTAGGCATGTGGGGATTACTCGGGGCACTGGCCGGGATCGCCTTCCGGAGTACCGCGATGGCCGTCGGGCTCAGCCTGGTGTGGGCGCTGGTGATCGAGAACCTGATCCGGGGCTTTGCGGTGCTGTTGGACGCCTTCGACACGGTGCAGCGGGCGCTGCCCGGTGTCAACGCCGGCTCGTTGGTGGCCGCGCTGGGTGCCCCCGGCCAGGGCGACGGGGCCCGCGGGGCACCTGGGGTAGCGGCGGTGGTCGGCGGCACCCAGGCCGTCGTGGTGCTCGCCTGCTACGCCGTCGGCTCCGTGCTGGTCGCCGGGACACTGCTGGCCCGTCGGGACGTCACCTGAACCTCGTAGGCTCAGGCGCCGTGAGCGCACCCCAGATAACCCTGACCGCCAGGCTCACCACCTCGGCGCTGGACGCGCGGCGCGGAGTGGTCCGGCTGCACCCGGAGGTCCTCGCCGCCCTGGGTCTGCGGCAGTGGGACGCCGTACGGCTCACCGGCGCTCGGGTCAGCGCCGCGCTGGCGGCAGCCGGCCAGACCTCCCCCGGGACGGCGCTTCTGGACGACCTCACGCTGTCCAACCTGGGGCTGACCGAGGGCTCCGAAGTGGTACTCACTCCGGTGCAGGTACCCGCGGCCCGATCGATCACCGTCAGCGGTTCGGCGCTGGTCAGCCATTCGGTGAGCCCCGAGACGCTGCGGCTGGCGCTGGCCGGCAAGGTGCTCACCACCGGGGACGCGGTGTCCCTGCTCCCGCAGGACGTGGCGCCCGGGTCGGACGCGACGAGGGTGCGTGGCCAGCTGGCCGCGGCGATCGGGATGACGTGGACCAACGAACTGCTCACCGTGACGGCCACCGACCCCGCTGGGCCGGTGGCCCCGCATCCGTCCACTGTGGTCGGCTGGCGCGACGGCCCACGCACTGGCGACCTCCCCGCCCCGGTGCAGTCCCGAGACCCAATGCAACCGCAGGACCCAATGCCGGCCCCGCCTGCCGTGGCCGACCTGGTGGGCGCCCAGGACGCCGCCCGGCGGCTGGCCGAATGGCTCGAACTCACCTTCCACCGGCCCGAGCTGCTGCGCAGGCTCGGCGCCAGCACCCGCCTCGGGGTGGCGGTGCACGGCCCCGGGGGCGTCGGCAAGGCCACCATGGTGCACGCGGTGGCCCGGGAAGCCGGGATTCATGTTGTCGAGTTGGCCGCGCCGAGCGTCGCGGCGGTGGAACCCGGTGCGGCCGCTCAGCGGGTGCGCGACGCGGTGGCGGCAGCTCGCCAGCAGCAGCCCAGCGTGCTGCTGATCACCGACGTCGAGGCGCTGCTGCCGGCCACCAACCCGCCGCCAGTGGCCACCGTCGTGCTCGACGCGCTGGCGCCCGCGCTGGACAGCGTCGCACTCGTGGTCACCACCGCGCACCCCGAGTCGGTGGATCCGCGGCTGCGCGCGCGGGACCTGATCGATCGCGAACTGTCACTTCCGCTGCCCGACGCCCGGGGCCGCACGGAGCTGCTCCGGGTGCTGCTTCGTGAGGTACCGCTGGCCGCTGGCATCAATGTCACTGCCGTTGCAGAACGCACCCCGGGGTTCGTCGCCGCCGATCTCGTCGCACTGCGCCGCGAGGCAGCCGTGCGGGCCGCGCTGCGCCACACTGCGACAAAAACCGACACCACCGCCGCTGGGCAACCGGAGCTGATGATCACGCAGCAGGACCTGATCGGCGCGCTGGACACGGTCCGGCCGATCTCGATGTCCACCTCGGACACCATCGCCACTGGTGGGCTGACGCTGGACGAGGTCGGCGACATGACCGACACCAAGCAGGCACTAACCGAGGCGGTGCTGTGGCCGCTGCGCTACCCGGATTCGTTCACCCGGCTCGGTGTCGACCCGCCACGGGGAGTATTGCTCTACGGCCCACCCGGCTGCGGCAAGACCTTTCTGGTCCGGGCGCTGGCCGGCTCCGGAGCGCTCAACGTGTTCTCCGTCAAGGGCGCCGAACTGCTGGACAAGTGGGTCGGTGAGTCAGAGCGGGCGGTGCGCGAACTGTTCCGCCGCGCAGCCGACGCCGCGCCCGCGCTGGTCTTCCTCGACGAGGTCGACGCGCTGGCTCCCCGGCGCGGCGGGTCTTCCGACGTCGGCGTCGCCGACCGGGTGGTGGCCGCGCTGCTCACCGAGCTGGACGGGGTGGAGCCGCTGCACGACGTGGTGGTGCTGGGCGCCACCAACCGCCCTGAGCTCATCGACCCGGCGCTGCTGCGGCCCGGCCGGCTGGAGCGGCTGGTGTACGTGCCGCCACCGGATGCGCAGGCTCGCGCGGCCATCCTGAAGTCCACGGCACGCAACACCCCGCTGGCGGCCGACGTGGACCTCGACGCGCTGGCCGGTGAGCTGGAGGGTTACTCCGCAGCGGACTGCGCGGCGCTGATCCGCGAGGCCGCACTTACCGCCATGCGGGAGTCCCTGGAGGCCACCCAGGTGACCGCGACACAGCTGGCCACGGCGCGCAAAACCGTCCGCCCCTCACTAGACCCGGTGCAACTCGCCGCGCTGGCCAGCTACGCCGCGGGACGTGCGCCGGGGCTCTCGTCGTGAACAGCTCTGCCATCACTTGCTATCAGCAGCTATCATGAGGCCATCGGACGGGGTGCGTATCCAGGGGTATGGGAGAAGGCCGCGGCATTGATGGAGTCGCTGGGCCGCAACCACGCGTTGCTTGACGGGAACAAACGGCTGGCATGGACCGCCACCTGGTTCTTCCACGGGCTCAATGGTCATCCGCTCGATGAGCCATTGGATGAGGACGCGGCTGAACATTTCGTTCTCGATGTCGCCACCGGCAAGCTGGAACTTCAGCAGATCGCGTCGGGGCTGGTCAGGTTTCCCGCGTAGGTCCGCGTGGTCGCAGCGACTTAATTACGGTACGGGGAGACGTAGTCGTTCGTGACGATCACGATCAGGCCAGGACTGGAGTGCGCAATGCCCGCGAAACGGGGCTCGACTCGCATTTTGAACTCGGCACCGAGGGCCTCAGCGTCGAGGCGCTGGCCGGTGCCCTCCTGGTAGTACGCGGTAGTTGTCGGGATCGTCCCCTGTGCATAGTTGCCGACCTCGACGACCGTCCAGCCTGCGGCAGTGAGATCACGGGCGGCCCGCGCGGCCAGACCGCGGATGGTGCTGTTGTTGTAAACCCGCACTTCACCGCGGCTGTGGCTGTTGTCGCTGAGCCCTTGGTCGCTGGCCGGCGCCTCCGCAACAGGCTCCGGCGGACTGGGTACGGGGATTTCGGGAGCTTTAGCGGGGATCGAGGGCACTGGCGGTGGATAGGGAATGACGGACGGGCTCGCCGAGGCACTGCCGGGAGCGGGGGGCGAGGTAACCGGCGGCGGCTTGGTGGCCGAGTTCTGCTCTCCACCGATGGTGGCCACCACAATGCCGATCAGGATGGCGATCACCGCGAGCCCCAGCAGGGCCAGCCCGGCGGTGCGCGTCCGCCTGCTGGATCCAGTTCCGTTCGGGGTGCTCATGGCGTTACGTCCGGTCCTGGTGGCGCGGGTCAACGCCAAGCCGGCGAGCGGCCCTGGCCCGCTGGCGACCAGACCGCAGCCGGCGCAACCGCTTGATCAGCATCGGGTCAACGGCGAGCGCATCCGGCCTCTCGATCAAGCCGTTGAGGACCTGGTAGTAGCGAGTGGCGGACAGGTCGAACAGCTCACGGATAGCCTGTTCCTTGGCGCCGGCGTACTTCCACCACTGACGCTCGAAGGCCAAGATCTCGCGCTCTCGGCAGCTCAGACCCTTGGAGTGGTCGTCGATCGGGGGCAGCGCCGCTGCGGCATCCATCGCGCTCCTCGGTTCACAATCCCGCGGCTGCGTCCGACCGGGGATACGGTCGCAAATCACATCCCTGTGATTCGGACCGCCATTGAACCACGCAGTGGCCCCAGCAGGCCTGCGACGCTCCGGACGCCGCCGAGGGGGTGTGCAGAGGCTGGGGCGAACCACGATTACTGTGCCTCATCATGACTGTCCACCCGATCCGCATTGTCGGCGATCCGGTGCTACACACCCCGACCAGGCTCGTGACAGAGTTCGGCCGGACGCTGTACACGCTGGTCGACGACATGTTCGACACGATGGCGGCGGCCAAGGGTGTCGGGCTCGCCGCTAACCAGATCGGCGTGGACTTGCGTCTGTTCGTTTACGACTGCCCGGATGGTGATCGTGTGCGGCGTCGGGGTGTGGTGGTCAACTCGGTGCTGGCCTGCAGCGAGCGGCCCGAGACCATGCCCGACCCCGACGACGACTGCGAGGGCTGCCTGTCGGTACCCGGCGAGTCCTTCCCCACCGGGCGGGCCACTTGGGCGCAAGTCACCGGGGTCGATCCGGACGGCGCACCGATCACCGTCGAAGGCACCGGCTTCCTGGCCCGGTGCCTGCAGCACGAGACCGACCACCTCGACGGGATCATCTACCTCGACCGGCTGGTCGGCCGATATGCCCGCGAGGCGAAGAAGATGCTCAGAGCCCAGGGCTGGGGCGTCCCCGGCCTGACCTGGGACCCGCTCGCGAACCCGCCCGAGGACTGAGCCCGCGCGAGCGGGTGCGGAGCGAGGCCACCGTGCAGGCAGACGCCCGCACCACGTAGGCCACGGGCACTACCGGAACACCGCTCGCTGTGGCAGCGTTGCTAGCGAAGCAACGGTGTAATCCTGCGGAGGCGGTGGTCGCGGTGGACCCCTTGGACTCCTACTCACGGACGGTCAGCTCGGTCGCTGCGGCGGTCACTCCGCACGTCGCCAGCCTGCGGATCGGACCAGGCGCAGGATCAGCCGTCGTCTTCGCCGACGATGGGTTGCTGCTGACCAACGCGCACGTCGTCGGCTCGATCCACGATGGCGTCGCGGCGTTCACCGACGGCACCGAGAGTCGCTTCGACGTGGTGGGCCGCGATCCGCTGTCCGACCTTGCGGTGCTCCGGGCCCGAGGCACCACGCCGTCGGCGGTCATCCTGGGCAACGCCGACGAACTGGTCGTCGGGCAGCTAGTGGTCGCCGTCGGCAACCCCCTCGGGCTCGCCGGATCGGTGACCGCCGGAGTGGTCAGTGCGTTGGGTCGCTCGTTACCGGTGCGCGCGGGCCGGGCCGTGCGGGTGATCGAAGACGTGATCCAGACTGACGCCGCGCTCAACCCGGGCAACTCCGGCGGCGCGCTGGTCGATGCCAGCGCCAAGGTAATCGGGATCAACACCGCCGTCGCCGGTGTCGGCCTCGGGATGGCCGTGCCGGTCAACGCGACGACCCGGCGGATCATCGGTGCACTCCTCGCCGACGGCCGGGTACGCCGAGGCTACCTCGGGCTGATCGGGGTGCCCGCCCCGCTGCCCGCGCCGGTCGCCGAACGAACCGGGCAGGCTTCTGGGCTGCGGCTGGTCGAGGTCATCCCCGGCAGCCCAGCCGACCGGGCCGGGCTGCACGCCGGGGATCTCGTGCTCAGCGCTGGGCGCAAGCCCGTCACCGACGCCCAAGGCATCCAGCGCCAGCTGTTCTCCGAGGCCATCGGCACCACGCTGCCGATCACCGTGCTGCGCAATGGCGCAATGGTGGATGTGATCACCGTGCCCACCGAGCTGGTGCACACGTAGGTGGTGCAGGCCAGCCAGCCGCCTGCCCCACGCGCACGTCAGCCACGACACCGTCGGTCCGCTCGTCGCTGCCGACCGGCCTGAACCCCGGCGCCACTTCCGGTTGGCGCGTATCAGGGAGCCACTCGCGACGATCTCTTAGTGCGACGGATGGGTGCGATCACTGCAACGTCGAGCCCTAGAGCAGCGTGGTTGACGAACGGGGCCTTCGGGACACCCGACTTCGAAACTCCATACGGAGCCGCGGAGGACGACATGGCACCGGACACGCCGGTCATGAGGACACCGGGAGCGGTACTGGCCAACTACCGGGAGGTTCTGCCCTCCCTCGCCGGGCGGTTGTTAGCCGATACCGGGCCGCTGGCTCGGCTGTCGGCGTCCTTGCACCTACCCTTCTACCAGGAGGTCCGTGTCCTCGCCGGTTACCGCACCCTGTGCAGCCATTCCCTCTGGCAGGACCCGCCTGTCGACCTTGGGGGCTTGCCGGTCTTGGTCGTCGGCGGGCTGTCGAGCAGTCCGCGCGTCCTGGGCCCGATGCAGGACTGGCTGCAACGCATCGGCGCTCGCACCCTCCTCGCGCCCACTCAGTACGGCGTCGCCTGCGGGGAGCGCTCCGCCGTCGCAGTAACTGACGCCCTCGCCCGACACGTCGACGCAACAGGCGAACAAGCGGTAATCGTCGCGCACAGCCGCGGTGGCCAGTTCGCCCGCCCCGTTGCCGTCCGTCGACCCGAACTCGTCCGGGGACTCATCACATTGGGCAGTCCGCTCACCCGCCTGCTCGGCGCGCACCCGCTCGTCCTGCTTGAGGTCCTCGGCCTCGGTGTCGTCGGCTCGCTCGGCATCCCGGGTCTGCTGCGGTTCAGCTGCCTGTGGGGCGAGTGCTGCCGCCCGCTGCGGGATGACCTCATCGGCCCGTTTCCCCCTGACGTGCCCTTTGTGAGCGTGTTCTCACGGAAGGACGAGGTGGTGCCCTGGCGGACCAGCCTCGACCCGGCCGCTCGGTACCGGGAGGTCTGCACCACCCACGGTGGCCTCATCGCCAGCCCAGTGGCGTTGCAGGTATTGGCGCAGGAGCTTGCTCTGATGGCCAACCGGAGTCCGGACACCGACCTCACCTTGGCTGCCTAAATCTCACAAGCCCAGTAACAGGCCGCGTGCTTGTGGTGACGGCCGGTGTGCGAATATCACTGCAGTCTCCGGGTTCGGGAGCTGCGCATGATCACGTCGGTGAAACGCGGGCGATACGACTGGCCGTGGCGAGGCGGGCCCTCGTTCGTCCCGCCGGACGGCTCCCAGGTGGTCCTGCGCAGCCCGGCGCTCGACGTGTCCAGGCCGTGGTCGTGCGGATTCATCGCCCTGGTGCGGGGCGCTCGCCGAGC
>DASYIL010000182.1:0-8734 GCA_035997545.1 Pseudonocardiaceae bacterium | reverse complement strand
GTCACTGCTTTACCTGCCCGATCTCATCGCGCGGCTGACCACGTCGCCCACCGGCCAGCAGGGGTGGTGGCAGACCTTTGTCAGCCGCTACCTGGTCGACCAGTCCAGCTGGGTGCACATCTCGCTGTACTTCTTGATGATTATTTTCTTCACGTACTTCTACGTGGCGATCACGTTCGACCCCAACGAGCGCGCCGAGGAGATGAAGAAGTTCGGCGGTTTCATCCCCGGCATCCGGCCGGGGCGCCCGACCGCCGAGTACCTGAGCTTCGTGCTGAGCCGGATCACGCTGCCCGGCTCGCTATACCTGGGCACTATCGCCGTGCTGCCCAACTTGTTCCTCGATATAACCGGTAGCGGGCGGAACCAGAACTTCCCCTTCGGCGGCACCGCCGTGCTGATCATGGTGGGGGTCGGGCTGGACACCGTGAAGCAGATCGAGAGCCAGCTGATGCAGCGCAACTACGAAGGGTTCCTGCGCTAGTGAGAATCCTCATCCTCGGCCCGCCGGGCGCGGGCAAGGGCACCCAGGCCGCTGTGCTGAGTGCCGAACTCGGTGTGCCGCACGTCTCGACCGGCGAACTGTTCCGGACCCACGTCGACGAGGAGACCGAGCTGGGCAAGCAGGTCAAGAAGTACCTGGATACCGGTGCGCTGGTACCCGACGAGGTCACCAACCAGATGGTCCTAAAACGGCTCACCGAGGACGACTGCCAGGCCGGTTTCCTGCTCGATGGATTCCCCCGCACGGTCAGCCAGGCTCGGGTGCTTACGGGCCTGCTGCGCGATCTCGACTGCGATCTCGACACGGTGCTGGAATTCGATGCGTCCGAGGACGTGGTCATGCAGCGGCTGCTGGCCCGCGGTCGCGACGACGACACCGAGGACGTGATCCGGCACCGCCAGCGGGTGTATCGCGACGAGACCGCACCGCTGCTCGATTTCTACTCCGACCTGGTGATCACCGTACCCGCGACCGGTTCGGTGCAAGAGGTGACCGATCGGGCACTGGACGCGTTGCGAACCCGAGCGTGACGAGCGCGCAATGGCCGGGGGTGGGGTGCGTGCCGTGGTGCGACGCTTGCGGGGTAGGACCATCGAGCTCAAATCTCCTGGCGAGATCGAGGCAATGCGCGCCGCCGGGGCGGTGGTGGCCCGCACCTTGCGGCTGCTTGAGGGTCACGCCAACGCCGGGGTGAGCACCGGTGAATTGGACGAGCTTGCTGAGCAGTCGATCCGGGACGCTGGGGCGGTGCCGTCCTTCAAGGGCTACCACGGATTCCCCGGATCGATCTGCAGCTCGGTCAACCATCAGGTAGTGCACGGGATCCCCAGTCGTGAGCAGGTGCTCGCCGACGGCGACCTGCTGTCCATTGACTGCGGTGCGATCCTCGACGGCTGGCATGGCGACGCCGCGCTGACGGTGCACATCGGGACCGCCGTGGAAGCCGACGCTCGGCTGTCCGCAGCTTGCCGGGCTGCGCTGGAGGCCGGAATCGCGGTGGCGCGACCCGGTGGCCGGCTCACCGACATCTCGCATGCGGTGGAGACCTCGGCGCTGGCCGCCGCCACCGCGCACAGCGTGTCCTACGGGATCGTGGCTGACTATGGTGGCCACGGCATCGGTACGGCCATGCACATGGACCCGTTCGTGCCCAATGTGGGCCGCCCCGGACGCGGCCCTCGACTAGTGCCTGGCATGGCCCTGGCGATCGAGCCGATGCTCACTGCGGGTGGTGACAAGACCGAGGAACTCGACGACGGCTGGACGGTGGTGACTCTGGACGGGTCCCGCGCCGCGCACTGGGAGCACTCCGTCGCCGTCACCGACGACGGCCCGCTGGTGCTTACGGTCGAATAGCGCGGCGGTACTCGGCCGAATAGCGCGGCAGTACTCGGTTGAGTAGCGCGGCAGTACCTGTTGCGCCGAACGGTCGCATCCGCTGGGCGATGCGCAGCAACCCTTCGCTGAACCTAGCCCGTCTCAGTGACTTTCCACCGCAGTGCCGCCCGAGACTGTGGGCATCGCTGGGCATTCGAGCGCCGGCCATCCGCAGGGGGCAGTTATGGGCATCCTCGACGGCAAGGCGATCGTGATCACCGGTGCCGGCCGAGGTCTGGGGGAGGCTTACGCGCTGCACGCCGCCTGGGCCGGAGCCTCCGTCGTGGTCAACGATATCGACGGCGAGCTGGCCGAGGCGGTCGCCGCACACATCGCTCGACAGGGCGGCCGCGCGGTGGCCAGTGCCCAGTCGGTCCGCGATCCTGACCAGGCCAGCGGGGTCATCGACCGGTGCCTGGCGGAGTTCGGCAGGGTCGACGGTCTGGTGAACAACGCCGCACTCAACCACGAGGGACTGCCCTGGGAGGAGGACGTCCAGACCGCCCGGGAACTCATCGAGGTCAATGTGCTGGGGGTGCTGTACTGCAGTATCGCTGCGGCGCGGGTGATGCGCAGGCAAGGTGCGGGATCTATCGTCAACATCTCGTCGGGCGCGTCGTTCGGGCAGCGCTGCGCAGGCACCTACTCGGCCTCCAAGGGCGCGGTCGTGTCTCTCACCTATTCCTGGGCTCTGGACCTGGCGGAGGCGGGGGTACGGGTCAACGCCGTCAGTCCGCTGGCCTGGACCCGGATGGTGGAGAGTGCTTCCCCTGCCATCCAGTTGCACGTCACGCCCGAGCGCACCCCGGACCGGGTGGCCCCGCTGATCACCTACTTGCTCTCCGAGCGCGCCGAGGGGATCACCGGGCAGCTCATCCGGTTCACCGGGGACCAGTTGCTGCTCGTGCGCCAGCCGGGGTTTAAGGACCCGGTGCTGCGCCGGGACAGTTGGACAACTGAGGACATCGCGGCGGCCTTCGACGGCACCCTGGACCAGCACCTCGAACCCTTCGGCTTTGAGAAGCAGACGCCACCCCGGCTGCGAGTGGCTAACGCCCTTCCAGCTGGGTAGTTGCTCACCGGGCGGGCCGTCGCCGCTGCAGCCAGCGTGGGAGGTCGCCCCCGTGTTTCCCGGGAGCCACCGCGACGTCCCCCCGACGTCCGGGGCCCCCTAGCCCGCCCCTTTTTTCGCGTTCTGGATGCAGACTGCAGCAATCGGATCAGAGGAGGTCGTCGGCGTCCACTATGCGGTAGGCGTAGCCTTGCTCGGCTAGGAAGCGCTGGCGGTGGGCGGCGTAGTCGGTGTCCAGGGTGTCCCGGGAAACCACCGAGTAGAAGTGCGCCTGCCTCCCGTCGCCCTTGGGGCGCAGCAACCGGCCCAGGCGCTGGGCCTCCTCCTGCCGGGAGCCGAACGTGCCGGAGACCTGCACGGCCACCGAGGCCTCCGGCAGGTCGATGGAGAAGTTGGCCACTTTGGACACCACCAGCCTGCGGACGTCGCCTCGGCGGAACGCATCGTAGAGGTCCTCCCGCTCCTTGTTCCGGGTCGAGCCTTGCACCACCGGCGCGTCCAGCGCCTCGCCGAGTTCCTCCAGCTGGTCCAGGTACGCGCCGATCACCAGGGTCGGCTCGTGGGGGTGGCGGTCCAGGATGGCCCGCACCACGGCCACCTTGGTCCGAGCGGTCGAGCACACCCGGTAGCGCTCATCGGGCTCCGAGGTGGCGTAGCTCAGCCGCTCGGCATCGGTGAGAGTGACCCGTACCTCGACACAGTCCGCGGGCGCGATCCAGCCCTGCGACTCGACGTCCTTCCACGGCGCGTCGTAGCGCTTGGGCCCGATCAGGGAGAACACGTCACCCTCCTGGCCATCCTCTCGCACCAGGGTAGCGGTGAGCCCGAGCCGTCGGCGGGATTGTAGGTCGGCGGTCATCCGGAAGACCGGTGCGGGCAGCAGGTGCACCTCGTCGTAGATGATCAGGCCCCAGTCTCGGGAATCGAACAGATCGAGGTGCCGGTATTCGCCCTTCGACTTGCGTGTCATGACCTGGTAAGTAGCGATCGTCACCGGGCGGATCTCCTTGCGCTCACCGGAGTACTCGCCGACCTCGTTGTCGGACAGCGAGGTGCGCGCGATCAGCTCGCGCCTCCACTGCCGGGCGGCGACCGTGTTGGTCACCAGGATCAGGGTGGTCGCCTGGGCCTCGACCATCGCGCCGATCCCGACCAGCGTCTTGCCGGCCCCGCAGGGCAGCACGACGACCCCGGAACCGCCGGCCCAGAACCCCGCCACCGCGTCGCGCTGGTAGTCGCGCAGCGACCAGCCGTCCTCGGCCAGTTCGATCGGATGCGCCTCGCCGTCGACGTAACCGGCCAGATCCTCGGCCGGCCATCCCACCTTGAGCAGCGCCTGCTTGAGCCGGCCGCGTTCGGATGGGTGCACCAGCACGGTGTCGTCATCCACCCGCGCTCCCAGCATCGGGGCGATCTTGCGGTGCCGGCGCACCTCCTCCAGCACGGCGCGGTCCAGTGACACCAGCACCAGCCCGTGCGTTGGGTGGTGCACCAGCTGCAGCCGACCGTAGCGGCTCATCGTGTCCACGATGTCGACCAGCAGCGGCTGCGGCACCGCGTACCGGGAGAAGCGCACCAGCGCGTCGACGACCTGTTCAGCGTCGTGCCCAGCCGCTCGCGCGTTCCACAGCGCCAGCGGGGTGACCCGGTAAGTGTGCACGTGTTCGGGTGCGCGCTCGAGCTCGGCGAAGGGTGCGATCGTGGCGCGCGCCTCCTTGGCTGCCGGGTGATCGACCTCCAGCAGCAGCGTCTTGTCGGACTGGACGATGAGTGGTCCGGCCTCAGGCGATGGGCTCAACGTGTCCTCCGGATCGACGAGCACGCGGCCGGCGATCGGCTCGAGTGCGGCTCAGTGTCGCAGGTGCGCCCGATCCCGCGCGGAGCTGGAGCTGCTTCCCTGAGGTCTTACTGCTCACGCCTGAGTGGTCGTTCCTCGACCGGCCTTCCGACGATGACTCACAGATATCAGATACCGCCATCCTAGTCGTGTGATCTAGGCCGACCGGGTGCCGTGCACTCAGGACACTGGCGCTGTCGGCGGTCTGGGAGGACTCTCTACGAGACCCGCGAGATGGCCCCGCCCAGCCCGTCGTATCGTCCGTCCCCACATCGGGCGTTTCCGGCTCGGTAGCCCCAGGGGTGCCCCGTCCGTGCGAGCGGATGGCCCACGACCGCGGCAAACCTGTGGCGCGAGCCGGATACGTCTGCCGGTCATCGTCAAGCCCTGGGGAGGGATCCGACTGTGCCAGCGACTTGCTCGCGACTCCCGGCCGCCGCGGGAGGCTGGTCATGACCACTGACGTACTTGGTCCCACGGAGGCGGCGTCATTGACCGCCCCCGTGACCACCCAATCCCGATGGCACTGGCGCAACTGGCCGGTGGTGGTCAAGCTGGTCGCAGTCCTGCTGGTGCCGACCATCGTCGCCCTTGTCGCGGGTGTCCTGCGGATCGTTGACCAGGCGGGAGCTGCTCCGGGTTATGCCCGGATCTCCCAGATCGTCCGCGTGCAGCAGCAGCTGTCCGATCTGATCGGCGCTGTACAGGGGGAACGGGCTCTGGCTGCGGCGTTCGTCGCCACCGGCCGCGGTGGGGACCGGCAGCCGCTGAATCTGCAGTTCCGCGCTGTCGACAGCAGCTCGCAGGTGGCCCGAGCAGCCACCGACCAGGTCGCCGGTCTGGAATCCACCGGTTACCGCGCCGCCCTCGTTCAGCTCGGTGCGCTGGGACCCCTGCGGGCGAGCGTGACCACGGGCTTCGGTCCAGTCGAGGCGGTGATCATCGAGTACAGTGCCGCGATCGACCCGCTGATCGTGCTGGACGCCGCGCTATCCCGCCAGCTCGACGACGCCGCCGTCACCAACGACGCGGCCGCTGAGCATGCCCTGGTCGCGAGTCGAGAGCAGGTCAGTCGCCAGCATGCGATCATCTCGGCGGCGTTGCACGCCAACGTCCTCACCCCCAGCCAGATCGAAGACGTGCGGACGGCGTCCGTCCGGCTGGCCACCGAGCAGGACGCGTTCCGGGGAGCCCTAGCCCCGGCTGAGCGCGACAGTGCTGCTATTGGGGCTGCTGCACGGGTCGGTGCGGACGCCGAGCAGTCCCGGCTGCGCCTGCTGCAGCTCGTGCTCAACCGCGGTCTCGCGGGGCAGCCATTGAACACCTCGCCGGCGGTGTGGGACAGCCGGTCTGCGGTGGTGGTCGACAACATTGCCACCGTCGAGAAGGAGCTGCGGCAGCGGATCGACCGGACCGCGCTCGCGCTGCGCGACAAGGTGCGCACTATTGCCGGCCTGAACTCGGTTGTCCTGTTCTTTGCGCTGGCTCTGGGTGTGCTGTTCGGCATCGTCATCGCCCGGGCGTTCCTGCGGCCGCTGGGGGTGCTCAAGCGCGCCGCGCTGGACATCGCCGATCATCGGCTGCCCGAGGCGATGGCCCGAATCCGCGACGGCGACCAGCCCGATCAGGTGATCGTTCCGGTAGCGGTCGGCACCCGTGAGGAGATCGGTCAGGTCGCTAGGGCGTTCGACGAGGTGCATAGTCAAGCGGTCCGGCTGGCCGGTGAGCAGGCCCAGCTACGGGCCAACGTCAACGACATCTTCGTCAACCTGTCGCGCCGTACCCAGGGTCTGGTCGAGCGCCAACTCAAGCTCATCGACCGGCTGGAAAGCGGCGAGCAGGACCCGGAACAGCTGGATAATCTGTTCCAGCTTGACCACCTCGCCACCCGGATGCGGCGCAATGGCGAGAACCTGCTGGTCCTCGCCGGCACCGATGCGGGTAGCCGGACGGGCCGCCCGATCCGGCTGGTCGACGTACTACGCGCCGCGGTGTCCGAGGTGGAGCAGTACCAGCGGCTCGTGCTGGAGCAGCCGCCCGCGGTCCTCGTGCTCGGCCGGGCGGCCAGTGACCTCGTGCATCTGCTGGCAGAGCTGCTGGACAACGCGACCCAGTTCTCGCCCCCGGACAGCCCCGTGATCGTCTCGAGCATCTTCGCTGCGGACGGCTCGGTCGTGATCGAGGTCGCCGACCGTGGCGTCGGCATGAGCGACGCGGACTTCATCAAGGCCAACGAGCGGCTGGCCAGCCCGCCCGTGGTGGACGCTTCGGTATCCCGCCGGATGGGGCTGTTCGTCGTCGGCCGGCTAGCTGCCCGACACGCCATCGATGTGCGGTTGCGCCGCGGCGAGGACGGCGTGGGCGTCTGGGCCTCCGCCATCATGCCGCCGCGGCTGGTCCGGGCGGTGCCGGAGATCGTCGATCCGCGCACGGATGTCGTCTCTGACCTGGCCGAGGGCAATGGGTCGGCCCGGTGCGTGCCTGCGGCGTTGGCTGCTGGCTCCACCGACCGCAATGGCGTACTGGTTCCGCACCCGGACGCCAAGCTCACCGGCAGGCCCGCGACCAACGGCAACGGCGGGCCTGCGACCAACGGGAACGGTGCCCAGGCAAGTAGCCAGGCCGTCTCGGAAGATTCTCCGGGCGACTCCACGCTGTCACTGCGGGCCGGTAAGCGGTCGGTGCCGGCCGGTCCGCCACCTGCTCCGCCCGGCCCGCCGGACAGCCCTCCGGTGGACACCGCCAGCACCGAATCCAGCGTGGACCTGTTCCGGCCGGCCCGGGCCATCGTGGCGGGGCCGGTCGGACCGGGCCGAGTGACGCTGCAGCACTCCACACCGATTTTTGATGACGTGGCGTCGGCGTGGTTCAAGAAGCACGAGGCTGTCCCGGTGCACTGGACTGCGCCGTCGGCGGGCGGGGCGGCAGCGCCGGCGCAAGAGGTTGGCGCGACGCGGGAGGCCCTGCCGAAGCGAGAGGTTGGCGCGACGCGGGAGACTCTGCCGAAGCGAGAGGTTGGCGCGACGCGGGAGGCCCTGCCGAAGCGAGAGGTTGGCGCGACGCGGGAGGCCTTACCGAAGCGGGAAACTCCGGCAGGGTCGGTTGTAGCCGGCTCCCCGCCCCTGATACGCCGGCAGCCGGGGAAGGCATTGGCCGAATCCGGCTCTCTGACGTCCGGCTCTCTGACGTCAAGTTTTGTGGCATTCGGTTCTGTGACATCGGGTTCTGGGGCTGAGTCCGACACTGGCGATGCCAGCAAGCCGGTCCCGCCGGCCTCCGCATCAGGGGCCACGGGTTCCGCCGGTGCGGAGGCCCAGGACTGGGGCGCGGCAGACGAGGGCTGGCTGGCGGCGGAGGCACTGGCCATGCCGGTGAGTGCGGAGTTCACCGCCATGGGGTTGCCTCGGCGCCAGCCTCGGGCACTGCTAGTGCCCGGTGCCGCGGGCCCGGCCGAGCCCGCTGAGCCCAGTACTACGCCGGTACGCAGTGCGGAATCGATTCGCAGTCGGCTTGCCAGTTACCAGCAGGGCATCCGCGAAGGACGTCAGATCCGCCGGAACTTCGACCAGGAGGCGGAGGACGGGTCGCACGAGGCGGACGGGTCGCAAGCTCAGCAGGGTGGAGAAGAGGAGACGAAGTGACCGTTCTACAGACGTCACCGGACCACTTCGGATGGTTGGTGAATGACTTTGTGAATCGGGTGTCCGGGGTTGCGCACGCGTTGGTGGTGTCGGCCGAAGGTATGCCGCTGGCAGCCTCGGCCTACCTGCCCAGGGACCGTGCCGATCAGCTCGCTGCGGTGGCGTCCGGGTTGGTCAGCTTGACCCAGGGGGCGGCTCGCTGTTTCGACGCGGGCCAGGTCGTGCAGACCGTGGTCGAGATGGAGCGCGGGATCGTGCTGCTGATGTCGATCAGCGATGGTTCCAGCCTTGCGGTGCTGGCC
>DASYIL010000181.1:0-4772 GCA_035997545.1 Pseudonocardiaceae bacterium | reverse complement strand
CTGTAGCAATGTCAAGGAGGCTCGGCGCGCTGTCGATATGGTCAGTGTCGTGATGGGAACAGTCCTTGATTGCGAAGCGCGCAACGAGCTAAGGGAACTTATCGTATGCTCCCGCAGACCCGGCGGTGGTTCAGCGAAGCCACCGTGCAAAGCGTCTCCTGGACCGTCGCGCAGCTTGTCGCGGCCAAGCGGGGCCGCACCGTCAGCGTGGTGTTGCCTGCGCTGAACGAAGAGGCAACGGTAGGCGCACTGGTCGGGGAGCTGCGACCGCTGGTCGGCGGTTTGGTCGACGAGCTGGTGGTGATGGACTCGGGTTGCACCGACCGGACTGCTGAAGTGGCTCGCGAGGCTGGCGCTCGGGTGGTGCATCGCACCGATGTGCTGCCCGAGCTGGAGCCGTGGCCCGGCAAAGGCGAGGTGCTTTGGCGCTCTCTAGCGGCCACTTCGGGGGATCTGCTCGTCTTTATCGACTCCGACCTGATCGACTTCGATTCCGCGTTCGTGCCAGCGCTGCTGGGGCCATTGCTGCTGCCCCATCGGCCGGGACACCGAGTCGAATTGGTCAAGGGTTTCTACCGGCGTCCGCTGCGGATTGAAAGTGTCGAAGCGGGTACCGGCGGAGGAAGGGTCACCGAGCTGCTGGCCCGGCCGCTGCTCAATGCGCTGCGCCCGGAGCTGGCTGGAGTGGTGCAACCACTGGGCGGCGAGTACGCGGCGACTCGCGCTTTGCTGGAGTCGGTGTCCTTCGCCGCCGGCTACGGCGTGGAGATCGGGCTACTCCTCGACACCCACACCCACTACGGCCTCAACGGTCTGGCGCAGGTGAACCTCGGAGTGCGCAAACACCGCAACCGCTCGTTGCTGGAGCTCGGCGTGATGTCCCGGCAGATTCTCGGTGCAGCCCTGCCCCGGTGTGGAATGGCGGAGGTAACGGGGTCTACCGGCATCACCCAGTTCGTCCAGCTCGGCTCCCGCTTCATGCCGACCGAGAACGGGGTGCTGGTCGCTGAGCGGCCGCCGATGCGCGACGTCCTCGCCGCCCGCTCCGCTTGATGAGCGACCAACGTGCCACGATCTCCGAACGTGGGCACGGTCCTGATCTACCTCATCATCGCGGCGGTGGTGGCCGCAGTGGTGTTTTTGACCGCCTCGCTGGTGTTCGGTCGTGGCGAGGAACTGACCGCGCTGCCGCCCGACGCTACCCCGACCTGGTTGCCGGCAGGACCGATTGTCGGCGACGACGTGCGCGCCATCCGGTTCTCCCTGGTGTTGCGGGGGTATCGGATGTCGGAGGTGGATTGGGCGCTGCAGCGGACCGCGACCGAGCTCGACGCGCTACGCGCCCGGGTGGCCGAGCTCGAGGCCCGGCAGTGAAGCCAGTGCCAGGAGCTGATGGTCGGATGCGCTGTCCGTGGGCGATTTCAGCGCCCGACTACTGCGTCTACCACGACGATGAGTGGGCAGTGCCCCTCCATGGCGAGGCGGCTTTATTCGAGCGGCTGAGCTTGGAGGCGTTCCAGTCGGGGCTGTCCTGGCTGACGATCCTGCGCAAGCGCGACGCCTTTCGGCGCGCCTTTGCCGGCTTCCACCCCGTTACGGTCGCAGCCTTCACCGTCGACGACGTGACCCGCCTGCTGGCCGACGCAGCCATCGTCCGCAACCGAGCCAAGATCGAGGCGACGGTGCACAATGCCCGTGCAGTGATCGAGCTGGGGGAGGATCTGGATGCTCTGCTGTGGTCCTTCGCGCCCGACCACACCCGGCGCCCCGCGCCGCGCACCACGGCCGACGTGCCGGCCCGGACCCGGGAATCCGAAGCGATGGCCAGCACGCTGCGGCGCCGCGGCTTCACCTTCGTCGGTCCGGTCACCTGCCATGCGCTCATGCAGGCCACCGGGATGGTCGATGACCACCTGGTCGGCTGCTTCCGCCGCACGGCCAGGTGAGCTCTGGCGCTGGTGAACCGGGGGTCCCAAGTGGACAGTGTGATGGATCCAGGTACGAGATGATCGGTTGCTTTCCGGCCGTCAGAGCCGATAGGGGAGAATGCAGGGGGTCACCGGTGTCGCGTGGCCAGCTGCGGTGACGAAATGTACGGAGGGAGCAAGCTATGGCGGCCATGAAGCCCCGGACCGGCGACGGTCCCCTCGAGGTGACGAAGGAGGGGCGGGGCATCGTGATGCGCGTCCCACTCGAGGGCGGCGGGCGACTCGTCGTCGAGTTGTCCAAGGACGAGGCTGGCGAACTTGCCGAGGAACTGCGGGCCGTCGTGGAGTGACTGTCAGGCGCACTACGTCCGTCGTTCTGTGGCATCGGCTGACGCCACGGCGCGCCGAGGCCTCGCCACGAACTGGTCCGGAGATGCCCGTGCATGCGATACCCGATATACCGACTCCGCTGGTTGAGGTCCGGGTACAGGCGTGGCGCGACCCGGGCGTTCCTGATGCCGTGCTGGTTGGCCAGCCGCCCTCCCCGGCGAATGGGCAGTTGATCTTAGGTCCGGGTGCCGACGAGCTCGGCGTGGACGAGCAATGGCTAGTCCGGTACCGGGTGACGGGCACCGCGGGCTCGGCCCAGGTCGTGCCATCGGCCGCCGGACGTTCCGATCACGGCTGGCTCGTCGGCACTGGACAGGGCAGCGCGGCGCACTGGCGGGCTGCCGGTGCAGCTCTGGCGCGGGCTGGCTTGGAGCGGGCGAACAGCGCGGTTGTGCAAGTGCACCTGCCGCCTGCCACGACAGCGCCCCAGGCAGCATCCCTGGCCCTGGGGTGCGTCGTGGGATCGCACCGCTACCGCGTCACCGGCTCGGCCGGCGACGTCGTGCCGTCAATGACCACCGTGGCGCTCATCGCACCGCCCGGCGACGGGGCAGGGCCAATTGCCGAGGCCGTCGCCCGGGCGCAGGTCCTCGGTCGGGCTACCGGGCTGGCCCGGGACCTCGCCAATACCCCGAGCGGCGACAAGGACCCCGCGTGGCTCGCGGACACCGCTGCCCGACTGGCTAACAGCGTGTCGGGTCTGCGGGCCACCGTGCGCGACGAGCGCTGGTTGGCCGAGCACGGCTTCGGGGGAGTGCTGGCGGTCGGCGGCGGTTCGGCCCGGCCCCCGCGGTTGCTCGAGCTGGTCTGGGATCCGCCCGGAAGCCCAGCAGAGGAACACCTGGTGTTGGTCGGCAAGGGCATCACCTTCGACACCGGTGGAATCTCGATCAAGCCAGCTGACGGCATGCATCTGATGCGCACGGATATGTCCGGGGGAGCGGCGGTGATCGCCACGCTGCTCGCCGTCGGGCAACTGGCGCTACCGCTGCGGGTCACGGGCCTGGTGCCCTGTGCGGAAAACCACGTGTCCGGTGCGGCGTACCGTCCGGGTGACGTGGTGCGGCAGGTGAACGGCACCACCACTGAGGTGACCAACACTGATGCAGAGGGCCGGCTTGTGCTCGCCGACGCATTGGCGCACGCGGTGCACACTCTGAAACCCACCACGCTGGTCGATGTCGCGACGCTGACCGGGGCGATGAAGGTGTCGTTGGGTCTGCGTACCGGGGGACTGTTCGCGACCGAGCGCGAGCTCGCCGAGCGCATCCAGGCCGCCGGCGAGGGTGCCGGCGAACTGTGGTGGCCGATGCCGCTGATCGACGATCACGCCGACGCACTGCGCTCCGATATCGCTGATCTGCGGCAGTGCCCGCCAGGACCTGGTGGCGTCACGGCAGCGATGTTCCTGCGGGAGTTCACTGGCGGGCTGCCCTGGGCACACCTGGATATCGCAGGTCCAGCACGTGCCGAAGAGAGCTATGACGAGGTCAACGCGGGCGGCACCGGATTCGCTACCCGGACCCTGATCGAATTGGCCTGCTCATTGACCAGCTAGGCTCCCCGCCGATGGCCACTCCACCAGCCGGGACCGGTCGGGTCGTGATCACGGGGGGCGCCGGCTTCGTCGGTCGTGCCGCCGTTGCCGCTTTTGCCTGCCGGGGTAATCCGGTCACCGTGGTTGACCGCGATCCGCACCCCGACTCTGCGGTCCGCAGCGTCGTTGGTGAACTCACCGATCCAGGGTTGATTGCCGAGGCGTTGGACGGCGGTGATGTGGCCGGTGTGGTGCACCTGGCCGCCATCACCTCGGTGCTGCGCTCGGTAAAGCATCCGGTCGCCGTGTATCAGGCGAACGTGGCGGTGACCCAGGATCTGCTTGAGGGCTGCCGGCAGGCTGGCGTCGACCGATTCATCATGGCGTCGACCAACGCGGTGGTCGGTGACGTCGGCTACGCCACGATGCGCGAAGCGGTGCCGCTGGCCCCGTTGACGCCCTACGGCGCCACCAAGGCCGCGGCCGAGATGCTGTTGTGCGGCTACGCGGGTGCCTACCGCATGGCCACTTGCGCGCTGCGCTTCACCAATATCTACGGTCCCGGGATGGGGCGTAAGGACAGCTTCGTGCCGCGGATGATGCGCGCCGCGCTGGCCGGCCGGGGGATACAGATCTATGGCGACGGGCTGCAGCGACGCGACCTCGTGCACGTCGATGATGTCGTGACCGCGGTGCAATCAGCCTGGGACCGGCGCTTCACGGGTACCGCCATCGTGGGCTCCGGTCAGTCGGTGACCGTGCTGGAGCTTCTCGACGTCGTCCGTACGGTAACCGGCTGCCCGCTGCCCGCCGAGCACGTCTCGGCGCAGCCTGGCGAGATGCCCGCGGTGATCGTCGACATCAGTCGAGCGCGCGAGCAGTTGGGCTACCGACCGTCAGTGTCGTTGGTGGACGGG
>DASYIL010000180.1:0-40510 GCA_035997545.1 Pseudonocardiaceae bacterium | reverse complement strand
GATCGAGGTGGCGCGGCACTGCTGGCAGTGGCCACGTCCGGGCTCGGTGAGGCTCGCGGGGATCACGTCCGCCCCGCGCAGGGCGAACGTACCGCCCTCCGCGTCCACGACCCGCCGCAGCGGCGTCGGGGGTCAGGTGATGCTGGTGCGCCGGTCCACCATGTCCACAGTGCGCCGCAGGCGGTCTTCCTGACGCTTCTCCAGCCGGTGCTGTGACTTGCTGTGTCGGTGTCGACCTCGGCCTAACATCGGCGGTCCGCGAGTGCCTGGATCGCCCGGGCCCGTTGCTGTAGTGCCACGACCAGCTCATCGTTCGCGGCGTTTGCGCCTCGGTCGGCGTTGTCCATGAACAGCTTTTCCAGCGCCTCACCGGGGGCGAGAGGCCGGTCGGGGGATTGCGGGTGCGGTCGAGCGCCGTTGGTCACGGTTGACGACCGTGAGGCCGACCACCACCGTTCTCTTGCCTCGCGGGCAAGATCACCCGATTAGCTGGCGGCGAGACCCATCCGGTAGGCCATACCGCGCAGCTCACGGCTCACGGCATCCCGCCGCGCCCGCCGCATCAGATCGGTGACGATCTCACGGGCGAAGGGGTTGGCCCGGACCCGTTGGGGCGCGAGCCGCTCGGCGGTGCGCAGCGCGGCGACGGCCTCTTGCCGGTAAGCCCGCTCAGTCGCCAGTCCCCGGCCCAGATCGGTATAGAACGCCGCGCGCCGTGATGCCGAGGCAACGCCCCTGGTGTCGATTCCGCGGGCCAGCTCGCGGACCTTGCCACCCTCGCCGCGCTCAA
The DNA here is from genome assembly GCA_035997545.1 of Pseudonocardiaceae bacterium. Classification (GTDB taxonomy): domain Bacteria; phylum Actinomycetota; class Actinomycetes; order Mycobacteriales; family Pseudonocardiaceae. Next base: position 39,720 of record DASYIL010000180.1, on the reverse strand, counting down.
CGGCCAAATGGACTTCCCAGAACCCGTAGTTGACCAGCCCGAAGCCCTGGTGCCCGAAGTTGATACCAGAACCCACCCGCGCGGCCACGTCGGCAGCCTCGGCCTGGTGATCGGCCGACTCGGCGGGACGTCTCAACGCAGCAGTGTTGAGCGCGCACGTGAGGTGCAGCATCCCGTACATCTCCGCAGCGCCCGGATCGCTACCCACGCACGGGGCCACCCGGTCGGCTGCCCGCGCTGCCAGCGCCAGGCTGCGCGGTCGGGCCGGGCTGGACACGGCCTGCGCCCGCAGGAACTCGGCTAACGCGCTGTGCGCCGGTGAATCCAGCTGCGCAGCCACCGCGCGAGCGTGCAGCGCTGCCACGGACGCCAGGTCCGGCTCGCCCAGGTGCTTCGCAACGAAGCCCGCCGCGGCGTACACATCCAGCAACCCGACCAGCGCGTCGTGGCGGTGCACCGGCTTGCCGGTCGCGACCGCATGCAGGTCCGTGATCAGGCCTGGCAGCACAAGACCCATCCCCGCGTAATCCGCCGCCGGGCGCAGCTCGGAGTTCACGCGATGCAAGGTCGCCGCCAACTCAGACCACGGGCGCCCCGTATCGTCGGCCGGGTCGTCGAGCTCATTGTCGGCGAGCGCGACCCGCAGTGCGACTACCGCAGCGTGCGCCTCCCCCATGCCTTTGGCCGATGTCAGCTCGTGAGCCCCGGTCAGCTCCGTAGGCGCGACTTCCAACGCCGCGGCGAGCGCCTCAAGCAGGGAGCGGCTATCGACCTGGCGTTCACCCCGCTCTAAACGGGACAGGTAGGACTCGGAGATCCCGGCCAGCTCCGCGACCACCCGTAGCGATTTACCGCGCCAGTACCGGATCTCACGAAGGCGCTGGCCGATGGTCCGCGGTTGCTCAACGTCCACGAAAAACCTCTCCTTGCCGGGACTCCCTGCCGATGCCCCGGGGAGCTACCCCGGGGCGTTTACCTCGGCAAGGAGGTAGCGACAGGCTACGCGCCGCACCCTGGTGGCGAGAACGGGCGGTGTTCACCGCGACCGAGTGGGCCGCATTCACCGCCGGTGTGCGTGCCGGCGAGTTCGACTGACCGGAAGACCGGAACGGCCCCGCCCGCTACCCGGGGGTGGGGCTGTTCCGCGTACTGGATACTGGGCAGCGTGGATCGCGACGGGTCGATCAGGTTCTAAGCGCGATCCTGGCCGGTACCCCGCGCCTTCCGGGGCCGCTTGCGACGGTCGTCACCACTTGTTTGCCGAGCTACCTGGACGTGGACACCAGCACTGCGACCAGAAACAAGCGCGCTTGGAGCGGGCTGCGGTGTGCTGCGCTGCGCGCTACCGTCATCATGGGCTCCGGTCGGACGGGCGACTCACAGGCCAACCACACCGCTCACACCGCTACGAGCGGTTCATACACCGGACCGGCACGCAGGTCACGGTCTAAGCGCCCTCAGCCACCGGCCTGCACCAGCCGTCCGTGGCGGACACCAGCAACAGCCGCGACCGCCTAAGGTGCCCTCGGTCACCGGCCTGCATTGGCCAGCGGTTCGCTGCCTCACGAACACGTGATCAACGCGGCGCTCAGATTGGTAGGCGGCGGAAGATCGGGCGTGGAACGTGCCGCAGTGCGGACATCACGAACCGCATTGGGGCCGGCGCCCACGCTTGCTCGCGACCGTGTGCCACGGCGTCCACTATCACCTCGGCGACCTGCTCTGGGGTGACCGCCAGCGGGGCGGCCTTCATGCCGGCGGTCATCTTGGTGTGCACGAAGCCGGGCCGGATCACCGAGACCCTGATGCCGGATGGTCGCAGTGCCTCGGTGAGGCCCGTGTAGAAGGCGTCCAGGCCGGCCTTGGTGGAGCCGTAACCGAAGTTCGAGCGCCGGGGCCGCTCAGCCGCGGCGGAGGACAGCGCGACGAGTGCGCCGTGGCCCTGCCATTGCAGCGCCTTGGCCAGCAGCACGCCGACCGACACCGCCCCTACGTAGTTGACCTGCGCGAGTTCGACGGCGGTGGCGTGGTCGGTCCAGGCTTTCTCCTGGTCGCCGAGTAGCCCGAAGGCGATCAGGGTGATGTCGATGTCGCCGTCGGCGAAGGCCTTCTCGATGATCGCGGGGTGCGACGCGGTGTCCGCCGCGTCGAAGTGCAGCGTCACCACGGTGGCACCCGCCCGGTCCAGCCGCGCCGCGGCCGCGTCCAACCGCTCCGATGGGCGGGCCGCCAGCAGCACCCGCAGCGGCCGCCGGGTGGCGTAGCGCTCCGCGGTGGCCAGCGCGATCTCGGAGGTGCCGCCGAGTAGCAGAAGGGACTGGGGGTTGCCCACAGCATCGATCATGGCTCGTCCTTAGTACGGCTCGAGTCCCTTGTCACAGCTCGAGTCTTCTGGAGAGGTCGGAAGCGAAGATCCCGGTCGGGTCGGCGGCGGCGCGGATTTTGCGCCACTCGTCGATCCGCGGGTACATGCGGTGCAGAGTGGCTGCGGAGGTCCGTGACTCCTTGGCGAGGTAGAGCCGGCCGCCCGCGTCGAGTACCCGCTCGTCGAGCCGGTCGCAGAATTCCGCGAGGCCCCGGCGGATCGGAAAGTCCACGGTGATCGTCCAGCCCGGCTGGGGGAACGACAGCGGCGCCCGGCTGGCCTCGCCGAAACGTTTGAGCACGTTGAGGAAGGAGACGTGTCCGGAACGTGCGATGTCCTCCACGATGCGCAGGAAGGAGTCCTGCCCGTCGAGGGGCACCACGAACTGGTATTGCAGGAAGCCGCGCGGACCGTACGCTCGGTTCCACTCGCCGATCATGTCCAGCGGGTGGTAAAAGGTGGTCAGGTTCTGCACCTCGCCGCGGCGGCACCGGGGTGCCTTGCGGTACCAGGCCTCGCTCATCGCACCGAAGATCGCCCGGTTGGCCAGGCCGTTCGGAAACACGTTCGGTGCGGTGAGCAGTTGCGGGGCGTCGAAAGCCAGTGGGGCGCAGCGCAGCTTCGGTGGCAGCTCGTCCCGCCGGGCCAGGGAGCCGCGGGTGAGCACCGCGCGGCCCAGCTTCGCCCCTGTAGAGATGGCGTCGAACCAGGCGGCAGAGTAGTCGTATCGGTCGTCGGAGCCGTCGGTGAGCAGGGCCATTAGCTCGTCGAGGTCGGCGGTGCGATCGGTGTCGACGACGAAGTACGCCGACTCGACCTGCGTCAGTGCGATGGTGGCGCGCACGATGATGCCGGTCAGCCCCATGCCCCCGACGGTGGCCCAGAACAGCTCGTCGTTCGGGGTCACCGTGGTGACCGACCCGTCAGCGGTGACCAGGTCGATCGCCTGTACATGGTTGCCGAAGGTGCCTGCCGTGTGGTGGTTCTTGCCGTGGATGTCGGCTGCGATCGCGCCGCCCACTGTGACCTGCCGGGTGCCGGGCAGCACTGGGACCCACAGCCCGAACGGCAGGGCGGTGCGCATCAGTGCATCGAGGCTGACGCCAGCATCCACCATAGCCAGGCCGCTGGCCGCGTCGATGGAGTGGATCCGGTTGCACCCGGTCATGTCGACGACCAGCCCGCCTGCGTTCTGCGCCGGATCGCCATAGGACCGGCCCAGCCCACGGGCAATAACTCCCCGGTTTCCGGGGTCGCGGACGGCCTGCTGAATCGCCTCGACGGTCGGGTTGACCAGCACCCGCGCGCTGGTCGGCGCAGTGCGCCCCCACCCGGTGAGGGTGCGTATAACGGTCTCAGACATCGCCGCCGAGGCTACCGACCGCCTGGGTCACCCGGCACCCGGGTGACCCTAGCCGCGTTCTGGAGGCAGACTGCGGTTATCCGGGCACTGTTCGCAGCAGTCTGTCTCCAGAACGCGGAATCAGCGTTTCTGGGCGGTAAGGAGTCAGACGGGGTACCGAGCGACGGGGTGCCATAGCCTGCCTGAGGCCGTCATCCTGGAAGGGCTCGTTCACTGTCCGCCGTATTCACCGCCGGCCGGCATCACCCCTGCGCTGCTGGTCGGGATGGCAGGCGTGCTCGTTGCGCTGGCGCTGCCGTTCGTCCCGGTGCTGGCCGACCAGACCACGGTGACCTGGCCCGCTCCCGGCCAGCCCGTGACGTCGAGCACGGCGTTGTTCGCGCCGTACCGACCGGCGGAGCTGACCGCGACGGTGCCCTGCTCGGCGATCCGCGCCGCCGCCGACCGGGGTCGTGCCGCCACGGTGCTGGCGACCGGCGCCGACGGTGACGGGCTTGTGCTGCGAACCGATGCCGGAGCGGCCCGGCTGCTGCTGGGCGGCCGGCTGGTGAGTACCACGCCGGTCGCTGGCACCGCCGGGGACTGCGGGACGCGGGTGGACGCCGGACCGGCCGGAACGGTGATCACCATCGGATCCGCCGGCGAGGTCCGGACGATCCGCCTGGCCGGCCAACCGGCGCCCGAGGTGTTTGCGTTCCACACCGACCTCGATCCGGGGCAGGCAGCCGGGATGACGATCACCGCCCGCACCGCCAGCCCGTTCGCCACCAGCCCGACCAGGGTAAAGATGCTGCTCATCGCGATGCAACTGCTCGCGGTGATGGTCGCGCTCGGCCTGCTGGCGCTCGGTCTTCTGGCTCGGGGCACCGCCGTCGATCCCGCATCCGCTACCGTCGATCCCGCACCCGCTACCGTGGATACCGCACCCGCTACCGACAATCCCTCGCGCACCGACGACCAGCCGACGCGCGCCCGCGGCCGGCGACGGTGGTGCACTGCCTGGGTCGATCTCGGCGTGGTCGGGGTGCTGGCCGGCTGGGCGATCATTGGTCCGCTGACCGACGACGACGGCTTTGCCACCATGATCGCCCGCAACGCCGCGTTGACCGGCAACGCCCCCTGGTTCACGCTGCCCGCCCTCGGCCCGACCAGTGGGCTGGCGGTCTCGGTTTCCGGCCGCACCGACGGGGGCAACCAGCTGGTCCTGGAGTTCGGCCGGGCCGGCAACGCCGGCGTCACTACGCTGGGCGACCGTTCACCGTTTGACTGGGTGCGCTCTGACCGTGACCGTCCGGACGACCGGCCGGACTACCGTCCCTGGCGGTCCATCGGGATCGATGCGCAGCAGATCCCGGCCGGCGCCGACCGGATCCGGATCCGCGCGGTGGACGCCACCAGCGATCCGGACGGCTGGCTGGCCGTCACCGGACCCCGCCGCCGCTCCGTGGTTGGCTTCAACGAGTTCCTGGCTGGCCACGGGCCGGTGCTGGTGAGCTGGCCGCAGGCGTTCCTGTTCCCCTGCGTGCGGGACATCGTCGGGGTGGCCGACGGGCTGGCCGCCGCGCCCCGCTCGGTGATCGAGGCGCCGCGCCGCTACGCCAGGTATTCGGCGATCACCACGGATCAAAGCCAGGGTGGCGACTTCGCCGCGCTGCGCCCGTTCGGCCAGCTCTACGAGGTACCCACCCGGCTGGCCGGCCATCCCGACGTCGACTGGGGCGCCCTACAACTATCCGCCGACCCCTCCACCCGAGACACCTACCACTGCACCACCACCCGCGTCCGGTGACCACTGCCGCGGAAGTCAGTGCTGGAGTTTGGCGAGGACTTCGGGGAGGTCGCCAGGGTGGACGATGCACAGGCGCTGGGTGGTCCGGGTGAGGGCGACGTACAGGTCGTTGAGGCCGCGCGGTGACTCCGTCACGATCGCCGCCGGGTCGACCAGCACCACCGAGTCGAACTCCAGGCCCTTGGCCTGGGCGACGGTCAGCACGGTCACCGGCGCATCGAGGTCGTCACCGCTCGCGGTGGGGACCAGCTTGTGAAGCTCGTCCCACTGCGCGGCGGGTCCCAGTACGGCGACCCGGCCGTGTCCCACCGCAGCAGCCTCGTCGGCGACCACCGCAAGCAGCTCGTCGGCAACCGCTGAGACCCGGATCGCGCGGGGCGCCACCCCAGTCTGGCGCACCGGTTGCGGTGGGATGATGTCGACGTCGAGCGCGGCGAGCACGTCGTCAGCCAGCTCTGCGATCTCGGCGGGGTTCCGGTAGTTGATCGTCAGCTGCTCCAGCCGCCACCGCTGCGCCACATAGGGACCGAGCACCTCCTGCCAGGAGCCCGCGCCGGCCCGGTCCCCGGTCTGCGCCAGGTCGCCGACCACCGTCATCGAGCGGCTGGGGCAGCGTCGCATGAGTACCCGCCACGCCATCGGGGACAGCTCCTGCGCCTCGTCGATGATCACGTGACCGTAGGTCCAGGTCCGATCGGCCGCCGCGCGCTCGGCTGTGCTGCCGTAACGGCGATGTTGCTGACGGTCGGCCAGCCGGCTGGCGTCGACGATGTCGGTGGCCCGCAGCAACTCGGGGTCCAGGTCCTCGTCCACGTCCAGGATGTCCAGCACGCCCTGCGCGTACTGCAGCTCCGCCCGCAGGGCAGCGGCCTCGCGGGCGGCCTCGGCGCTGCCGTCGGAGCCGAGCAGCTCGGCGGCCTCGTCCAGCAGCGGGACGTCGGCGGGGGTCCAGACCTGCTCGAGGTCGGTGTCCAGGCCGGGAGCAGGGCGGGCCAGCCGGTCCCGCTCCGCGGGACCCAGCACCCGGTGGGTGGCACTGGCCAGCAGCTGCCGGTCGGCGTAGAGGTCGGTGAGCAGCTGCTCCGGCGACAGTGTCGGCCACAGCTGGTCCAGCGCTGCAGTCAGCTCGGGACTGGCCCGCAGCTCGGCGCGGATGTCTGCCAGGTCAGCCCGGTCCAGCAGCCCACTCAGCTCACCGCCCAGCCTGCTCGCGACCTGATCGGCCAGCGCCGTCATCACCTCGCGGTGAAAGATCCGCTTGGCCTCGTTGTGCGGGCGGCGGGAACGCCGCGCCCGGGTGCGGGCCGGCAGGCACACCTCCTGGTCCAGCCGGACGGGCTGGGCGTCGACGTCGAGCTCGATCGGCGTCGACGGCACCTGCTGGCGGTCCCGGACGGCTGCGGCCACCACCTTCGCCATCTCCGCGCGACCCTTGACCGCGGCGGTCTCGGCGGGTTCGACGCCGCGGGCGTGTAGCCCAGGGTGCAGCTGCGCGATCGTGGACAGCAGCACGCTGGTCTCGCCCAGGGAAGGCAGCACCTGCCCGATGTAGCGCAGGAACGTCGAGTTGGGCCCGACGACCAGCACGCCCCGCTTGGCCAGCTGCTGGCGGTGCGTGTAGAGCAGGTAGGCCGCTCGATGCAGCGCGACTGCGGTCTTGCCGGTGCCCGGCCCGCCCTGCACGACCAGCACGCCCTGGGGCTTGGAGCGGATGATCCGGTCCTGCTCGGCCTGGATGGTCGCGACGATGTCGGACATCTTGCCGGTCCGGCCGGCTGCCAGCGCGGCCAGCAGCGCCGCCTCGCTGGTCAGGCTGGTTCGGGTCGGGTCCTGCTCGGCGCTGTTGAGATCGAGCACCTCGTCCTCGACCGAGAGCACCCTCCGGCTGCGGGTTCGGATGTGCCGGCGGCGGCGAACACCCTCGGGGGAGGCTGCGGTCGCGGTGTAGAACGGGCGCGCCGCGGGTGCCCGCCAGTCGATAAGCAGCGGCTCGTAGTCGCGCTCCTCGTCGAGTAGCCCAAGCCGCCCGATGTAGCGCCGCTCCTCTCCGGCCACGTCACTGCCGTCCCCGTTGCTGTGCAGGTCGAGCCGCCCGAAGCACAGGCCCTGCTCCACACCGTCGAGGGTGGCGAGCTGGTCGGCGTACATCGCGGCGGCCGCGTCCCGTTCGCTGAGCGCTTGCGGTGTCCCGGCGGTGGCGCCTCGGAGGACCTCGGCGAGCCGCTGCGCGGTGTAGCGGCGGCGCTCGTCGAGATGCCGGTAGAGCAGGGTCAGGTAGTCCTGCTCTGCGGCAGTGTCGTCATTGGCGCCGGAGGGCGGCGTTGGGGGGACCGACACGCGATGCATCCACCTTCTGGACTTCGACGGCGTTCTGCGACGGGATGGCGAACGTGACTGGACCGGTGGGCGGCTGCCGACATTCCAAGGTAGCAAAGCGGGCACCCCCAGGCGTCCCCACCATCATCCTAGATCGCAGTAGTGGGCTCAAGCTGTGTTCTGGAGCGGATCATCCGATGTAGGCGCGGCCGGTGTAACGCTCTCCGATCAGCGTGGGTAGGCGGGTCCATCCGGCGCGCCGATGCTGGTCGACGCGAAAATCGACCAGACCGACGGGATGGGCGTAAACCACCTCCTCGACGTGGCCCCAGCCCAGTGTGCGCACGCCCGGGGGGACGAGCTGGGAGGGCAGCTCAACGAACTCCGCGGTGCGGTCGACCTGCAGGAGTGTACCGCCGTTGTCCGCGAAGATCGAATTATCGGTGATCGAGTCCTCCAGCCCGTCCCCGGCCCGCAACCGTATCTGGGGGGCCTGCACCAGGCCGTCTCGCAGGACGATCTGATTCCCACAGGGCCACAGCCCGGCGGATACCTGATCCGCGAACACCGGCCGGCCGGCGAGGATCTCGGTGACCGGCCGCGGCACGGTCAACCGCGGTTGCGCAACGGCCAGCCAGCTGTCCGGACCGGCGACGCGGTCGGCCGCCACCACCCGCACCGCGGTGGGTGCGTCCAGTCCGGCGTCGGTCAGCGCGACGGTCACCTCGGTCCAGTCGGGCTCGTCGCTGACAGCCTCGAGCGGCACGGTACGCACCCGGTCCGGGGCGGCCGGGTTTCCGGCTCCCACCTGCACCTCGAGCCGCTGGCCTCGAGTGAGTTTGCCCCGTAGCGGCACTACCACCCGGGCGTCGGGGACCTGACCCGGCAACGGGTACCAGGGGGTCTGGACGGCACCCGTGCCGGTGGAGCCGGACACGTCGTCGTGCCAGACCGTGCTGTCCGGTGGGCCATGGGGGGGCGGCTGCGGCATCGGTGCCTCACGCATGTCCCCACTGAGCGCCGCGGCCCCGGCAGGGGGACCAAGTCCGGGTTGCGCGTTGGCGAACGCGTGCACGGCGGTGCCGAGCCCGCAGGAGTGGCCGGTGAGCGCACGCAGGTTGATCAACGCCACCGAGGTGCCGGGGTACTGACGCAGCGGCGCGACAGTGAACACCGCCACCATCAGCGCCACCCCCAGGCCGGTCGCGCCGACCAGCACAGCCCGATCTGGGCCCGGCCATCCCCGCCGTCGCGCCCACCACCAGCCCAGGCCCGCGACGGCGAGCCAGAGCAGCGGATTGCGCAACATCAGCGGACCCAGCGACGGCGCGAGCAAGCTGAACTCGTAGGGGGTGTTGATCAGGGCGTGATTGCCGAAGGGCTGGCCCCAGTCCGACAGGGGCCGCCACAGGTTGGAGCCGGCGAAGCTGACGGACGCGGCGATCACCAGTCCCATGGTGCCGACCGCGAGCGCTGCGGCGCCGGATCGCCGCGGTAGCGGGGAGCGGATCAGCGCAGCGGCCAGCAGCACGGTGGCCGGTGCGGCGATGGCGCCGAAGTGGTTCACCCACTTCGTCGGGGTCAACGCCATCGCGGCCAGGCCGAGCGCGGTGATCACCGCCGCCCCGCCGAGCAACCGGCCGCTGCGTCCCCCGGTGCCGCCACGCCGCCCGGCCCCGATGGCCACGGCCAGCAGCACACCCAGGGTGAGCAGCACCGGCAGCCGCTTACCCCACGCCCCTCGCTCGTCGGCGGCGAGGAGGTTGGCGTAGTGCAGGTACTCGTCGTACCAGGCGTTCTGCCGGTAATACCAGCGGTGTACCGCGACGGACTCCAGCACGTCGCCGAGGGTGGCGTCGGCGAACCCGAGTGGGACCACGATCGAGGCGGCCGCGCCCGCCAGCAGCACCGTTGCGACCCGGCTTGCCAGGTCGGTGGCCCGCCACCATTGCCACAGCCACGGCAGGCATAACACCAGCGGCGCGCTGGCAACCAGGCCGGTGGGGGAGACCGTGACGGTGAGCGCGGCGACGGCGGTGGCCGCCGCGAGCACCCCGACCGAGTGGCGCCGCCGGGACAGCTCAACTAGCACCAGCACCGCGGCTGTGCCCAGCGCGATCAGCGGTTCGGGGCGCAGCGTGATCCCGTAGGGCAACCACCACAGTAGGTGCGCGGCCGCCACTGCCCACGGCACCAGCGGTCGCTGCGCCACCCGGCCGAGGGTCGTCGTGACCAGCACCCGTAGCAGCGCGTAGCCGGCCACCCCGTAGACCAGCGGCAACAGCCGCATCCAGCCCAGGCTCCAATTGTCTCCGACGGCGCCCCAGGCCTGCATCACGTACTGGCTGGTGGAAAACGGGTTCTCGGTGACGTTGAACTGGTAGATGACGTTGCCGAGATAGCCCGAGTCCATCGCATTCCGGGCCATCAGCAGATACCACGAGTCGTCGATGTTGACCGGGCCCAGTACCACCCAGATCAGCGACGCCCCGACCACCACCGCATCGGCCCACGACGGGCGCGGCCGGAGCAGCCCAGGTCCGGCGCCGCGCCACCACCGCCAGGCGAGCACGAGCAGGGCTGCGAGCGCGAGACCGTGCGCGATCAGCAGCGACGTCTTGAGCAGCGTGGGGCGCGACTGGTATCGCGCGTCGGTGTGCAGTTCGACGGCCAGTCCGCTGGATCGCTGCACGGCGTCGGTCTGCAGCTCGGCGACCTGGGGTACCAGCACGTCAGTTCGGGTGCCAGGGTCGGCGCCGTCGCGCGAGACCCGCACCCCGCCGGCGTCGGCGACGACTCGGTAGGTGCAGGTGTCGAGCGGCATCGGCTGGCGCATCACCTCGGCACCGGAGGCGGTGACCGTCACGATGCCCTGGGCTGCGGCCACCACCAGGCCCTCGCCCGGGGCGGTGCCCACGTTGGCGGGTAGCGTGCGCAGCGCCTCGCCCCCACCCGGGCGAGCGTTCAGGGCCTGCAGCGTCGCACACGGGACCGTGGCCGTGAGCTGCAGCGGGCGGTAGGGCGACAGCGGAAGCACCGTCGACGTGGGCGGCTGCCCGGCACGGGGCCAGCTCACCACCGGATCGTCGGCAATCACCGGGGCGAGCACCGCCAGAATTCCCAGCACCCCGGTGACCAGCGCCAACGCCGCGAGCGTCCACCCCATCCGGCGACGACTGCCGGCGTCGGGAGTGGCGGGACTGGAGGTAGCCGGGCAGGGCGTAGCCGGGCAGGGCACCGCGGCAGAGTAGGGCGTGCAGCGCCTGGGGCAAGCTGGGGGTGTGTACGGTCGTGTATCCACGAGGAGACCAGCGTGAGCGACTCCGACGAGTCTGACGCCGACGATCCCGAGATCGAACCGGGGCCCCCTCGGGCGATGTGCCCGATCTGTTTTGGCATGGGTATGGTCAATGCCCCGAAGCTCGCGGTGTTCGGTGGCGCCCCGCGTACCGTCTTCACCCACGAGAGGTGCCTGCAGTGCCACGGGGAGCGATTCCTGTGCGATATTGATCCGCCGGTCTGATCCGGAGTTCGGTGCTCCGATCGCGGTGGATCGCGGGTTAGTCACCGTTCGTCGATGTGAATGACCGTTCGTCGCATTCCGAGTTTGTTTCCTCGGGGGTGGCCCCGCGGGGTCCGGAACGCCAAGCGCATGAGATGATGAACAACTGTGACTTCGGGCTCCTGCACAACGACGACCTCAAACAGCGCATCAACACCCGAACCGGGTTGAAATCGGCCGTTAGGGGAAGAGGTGGCGTCGACCATGACGACCATTGACGTGAAGACCGAGGGCCGGTCGGCGCGCGACGTGCTCGCGTGGAGCCGCACCATTGTCGAACCCGCCCTGCGTGCGGCGGTCAACACGCTGCCTTCCTCGATGCGGCGCATCGCCGGCTACCACTTCGGTTGGTGGAACGAACACGGCCAGCGGGACGACGCCAATGGCGGCAAAGCGATCCGGCCCACGCTGGTCCTGCTGAGCGCTCAAGCCGTAGGTGGCATGCCGGCCGCGGCGGTGCCGGCCGCGGCCGCAGTCGAGCTGGTGCACAACTTCTCGCTTCTGCACGACGACGTCATGGACGGCGACGTCACCCGCCGACACCGACCCACGGCCTGGAGCGTGTTCGGTTTCAACGCAGCAATCCTGGCCGGGGACGCGCTGCTGGCATTGGCACTGGACGTGCTCGCCGCCAGCGGGCACCCGGCCGCCATGAACGGGGCCCGGATGCTCAGCGCCGCGGTGCAGGATCTGGTGGAAGGCCAGAGCGCAGACCTGGCCTTCGAGCAACGCGCGGAGATCGAGCTGGCCGAATGCCTGAGCATGGCCGAGCGAAAGACGGGTGCGCTGATGGGATGCGCCTGCGCGGTGGGCGCGTCATTCGGCGGCGGCAGCCCGGAGCAGGTCCAGTATCTGCGCGGCTTCGGTGAGCACCTGGGCTTGGCGTTCCAGCACGTCGACGACCTTCTGGGCATCTGGGGGGACCCGGCTGTGACAGGCAAACCCGTCTACTCGGACCTGCACAGCCGTAAGAAGTCCCTTCCGGTGGTGGCCGCCCTGAGGTCAGGCACTCTGACCTCAGACGCCACGGCCGGGCGCGAACTGGCCGAGCTCTACCACCGCGACCAGCCGCTATCCGATACAGACTTGGTCCGCGCCGCGGAACTGATTGACATCGCGGGCGGCCGCTCCTGGAGCCAGACCCAGGTTGCAGACCAGCTGGCGCTGGCGATGAGCGATCTGCAGTCAGCCAGCCCGACGTCGCGAGCCGCTCAAGAGTTGGACGCGCTGGCTCGGCTGGCCACCGATCGTGACCAGTGAGTTCCGCCAGGTGCCGGAGGCACTCAATTGAGGCAAGTCCCAATGTCTGTGACCGCACGCGACCCTGCTGGAGGCAGGCTTCGCCGAGATGTCGTCCCGGCGCTGCGCCCAGGCCTATCGACCGACAGACACCAGCCTGCGGCACCGTGCTGCCGGGCGCATGACGGTTCTCCCCTAGCCGGACCCTGGGTTGGTCCCGTCCACTACTGCGGCGTGTTCGCTCGCTTGGTGACCGCGAACAGCCGAGAACTGCCGAAGAGTCGAGTCACCGCGGAATCCAGTTGCCCGGTGTCGGCCGTGGTGTTAGCGTCCAGTGACCGAATTAGTAAATTAGTCATCAGTCAACTGCGAGGGTGACGGGTGGATCGAGCCCGGAACGGATCCGAGCAGTCACTTCGGGCGGACCGCTAGGCGCGGTCGCCCCTCGGGCGATCGCGCTCTTCGACCGGAGGCGCGCGGAATGTGCTCCCGGCACGGCCACTCCACCACGGGAACCACAGGAGCAACCATGACCACCGATGTGTACACCATCCCGCCGACCGCCGAGGACGGCGGCCTCACCCTGCTGCCCTGGCTGCGCGAGATGCGCGATCAGCACCCTGTGTGGCGCGACGCGTACGGCATCCGGCACGCGTTCCGCTACGCCGACGTGGCGCGGGTGATCTCCGACTCGCAGGTGTTCTCCTCCGACATAGGCCGCGTGTTCCCGGCGGGGCAGAAGTTCAGCCAAGGCAATCTGCTCCGGACCGACCCGCCACGCCACCACACGCTGCGCCGGCTGGTCGGTGCGGCCTTCAGCCCGAAGGTCGTCACCGGGCTCGCCCCCCGGATCACCGAGGTCAGCCACGAGCTGCTCGACGCCACCGGTGGTGCCGCCGAGTTCGACCTCGTCTCGGCCCTGGCGTATCCGCTGCCAGTCATCGTGATCGCCGAGCTGCTCGGACTGCCGACCTCCCACCGTGACCTGTTCCGATCCTGGGCGGACCGGCTGTTCGACCGGGACCTGGCCGACCCGAACGACCCTGAGCTGGCCCGCAAGATCGACGCCGCCACCGCGGACATGCTCGCTTACCTGCACGAGCACTGCCGGGACCGGCGTAGCCACCCGCGAGGGGACCTGATCAGCCGGCTGGCCGCCGTGGAAGCTGACGGTGAGCGGCTGACCGACGAGGAGGTCGTGAACTTCTCCGTCGTGTTGCTGATCGCCGGGCACATCACCACCACCGCGCTGCTCGGCAACACCGTGCTGTGCGTGGATGAGCACCCCCAAGTGTGGGCCGAGCTGCACGCGGACCGATCGCTGGTGCCGGCCGCCATCGAGGAGGTGCTGCGTTACCGCTCCTCGTTCACCCAGGTCGGCCGGGTGACCATGGTGGAGACCGAGCTGAGCGGGCAGGTCATCCCGGCGGATGTGGTCGTCACACCGTGGCTGCTGTCCGCCAACCGGGACGAACGCGAGTTCGCCGACCCGGACCGGTTCGACATCCACCGACCCACCAACCACCACGTCGCCTTCGGCTACGGCATCCACTTCTGTATCGGCCAACTGCTGGCCCGACTGGAGGGCAGAGTCGCGGTCGGCGTTCTGTTGGACCGCTACGCGGAGATCCGCCTGGCCTCCGGGGTGCCGTTGGAGTTCTATGGCCGGGGCATCTTCGCCGCTCGGAACGTCCCGGTAGCCGTACGGCAAGCCTGATCCCGCAGGTCGGCCGCCAGATCATCGAATCTGTCACGGCCCAAGCGAAAGATGGGTATTAGGCGCTTGGGCCTCCTCGGCCAGGTCAGGAATTTCCACCACCGTCGCGCCAGCATTGGCGAGCAATTCATAGCCTTGGCAATCTGCGACGAAGAGACTGGGCTCTCGCCAAGCCATGACAACCCGATGAATTCCTGCCTCAACAATGAGCTGAGTGCAGGTACGCGGCCGCGACTTTCGTTGAGAACAGGGCTCCAAGGTGCTGTAGATCGTGGCCATCTTCAAGCGTGGATCGTCGTTTGACAGTTTCGCAAGCGCCGACTCTTCGGCGTGAACATGACTGTCAGTTTCTCGGGAGTATCCTCGGCTAATCTCTTCGCCGTGCTCGTCAACGATGACAGCACCGACAGAGAAGGCGCCAGTACTTGGCGGGCACTGGTGGGCTAGTTCTATGGCCAGCGCCATCCACTCATAATCTGCAGGCGTCGGCCGAATCATCTAATCCCCTTCTCTTATCTCCGTCCTGTGGCTTCAATGAACGCGCGTACCTGATCATAGACAGCAGTGGCACTTTCACGCTCCATTCGGGGGTTTCGTCCGAAGGTGTGATGTAGCTAGCCAGTAGGGTCCCCGTGGTAGCTCTTGTCGGCCAGGGTGGGGAGTCGCGTCCAGCCGGCCCGCTGCAGCGCCTCGACGCGCAGGTCGACCAGCCCGACGGGGTGGTCGTAGACCACCCGCTCGACTCGACCCCAGGGCAGGGTGGGCGGGCCCGCGGGCATCAGCCGGGCGGGCACCCGCACGGTGGTCGCGGAGCGGTCCGCCGGCACCTGGGTACCGCCCCTGAAGACCTCGAACACCAAGTCGAGGAAGTGCCGGGGGAACCCCTCGTCGCCCACCACCAGCACCTCCGGGGTCCGCGCGATGCCGTGTTCGACCCCGACCTGGTCGACGCAGGGCAACAAGGTGGCGGTGACCTGGTCGACGTATACCGGCCGCCCGTCGGTCAAGGTCGCCAGCGGACGCCACCCGGCCAGCCGTGGTTGACCGACGGCAAGCAAGCTGTCGGTTTCGGTCACGTGATGGTGAATCACCAGCCGCACACTCGACGGCCGCCGCTGGCCGAGCCGGTCGAGGGCGATCGCCACCTGTTGCCATTCCGTGCGTGGCACCGTCGGATCCACCGGCACCGCCACGATGCCGGCCACGGCGGGGCTTGGTCCCGCAGCGGTGGCGTACTCCAGGGTTAGCTGCCGCCCCGCCCCGGTGCCGAGCAGCGGGACCAGCAGGTTGGTCCCGCCATGAGCGGGCACGGCGAACCAGGGCGTCTCGAGCAGGCCCGTGTCGGTGCCTGTTTGTGGGCCGCTTTCGACGGCATTGTGCCAGACCAGCGTGCCTGGAGCTGGCGCAGCGACCGGTGACGGCCGGTCGACGGCAGCAGCGAACGCCCCCTCCGTGCTTGCCGGCCCGGCGAGCACGGGCTGCGCTGCGGTATCGACGAGGACCTGGGCGTAGTTGGCCAGCGCGCATGACTCACCCTGCACCTCACGGACCGCCGACAGGGCAACCGACCACCCCGGGTACTGGCGCAACGGTGCCCACACGAAGACGACGATGGTCATCACCACAATCGCGGTCGATCCGGTCAGCAATACCGCTCGGTCGGGAGTCACACCAGTGTCCCGACCTCGGCGACGTGACCACCACACCCAGCAGGCCGCAGCGAGCGCGACCACCACCCAGAGCGTCGGGTTGGCCAGCTGCACGGGTCCCAGCTTCGGCCGCATACTCGTGAGGTCGGGCCGATCCTGGGCCACCGTGAGGTGGTTGCCGAAGAGCTGGCCCCGGTCGGAGTAGGGCCGCCACAGGTTCGGCCCGGCGAAGCTCCAGGACACTGCGCCCACCAGTATCGCCGTCCCCGCGATGGCGCCGGCACGGTGACGCAGCCGGCGGGGCAGCGGTGAGCCTACTGGAGAGCGCAGCAGGGCTGCGGCGAGTAACACCGTGGGCGCGGCCGCCGCCGCCCCGAAATGGTTGACAAACTTGGTCGGCGTCGGCGCGAGCAACACCAGGGCGATCGCCGAGCAGACCGCGCTGCCCACCAGCAGCCGGCGCACGGGGTCGATCGTGGCTGTGTCGATGGCGGCTGGGTCGCCGTTGGTCTGCCGGCCACGGCGTACCGCGGCGCCCACCGCGACGACCACCAGCACCGCGACAGTGAGCACAACGGGGGCCCGTCGGGCCCACTGGCTGGAGTCCTGCAGGTTGAGCACCGTCCGGTAGTGGACGATCTCCTCGTACCAGGAGAACGTCTGGTAGTACCACTGGTGCACCGCGGCGGACTCCAGGAAGTCGCCCAGTGTGGCGTCGGCAAATCCCACCAGCACCAGGCTGGTGCCCGCGGCGGCCAGCAGCAGCACGCACGCCACCCGAGCCACCGCACTCTGCGCGCGCAGCCAGACCCACAACCACGGCAGGGCCAGCACCAGCGGAGCCGCGGCCACCAGCCCAGAGGGAGAGACCGACACGGCCAGCGCAGCGGTAGCGGTGGCCGCTGCCAACGCACCGACTGAGCGGCGCTGCCGGGCCAGCTCGGCCAGCAGCAGCGTCGCGGCGGCGAGCAGCACGATCAGCGGCTCCGGGCGCAGGGTCATCCCGTAGGGCAGCCACCACAGCAGGTACCCCACCAGCAGCGCCCAACCGGCCCGCCCGGTGCCCAGCTCCCGGCCGAAGCCCGCGACCAAGAGCACGCGTAGCAGCAGCCAGGTGAGCAGCCCGTAGACGAGTGGTACCAGCCGCATCCACACAAGTCCCCAACCACCGATCGCCCCCCACGCCTGGAGCACGTACTGGCTGGCCACGAACGGGTTCTCGGTGACGTTGAACATGTAAATCGCGTTGCCGACTGAACCGGAGGTGTTGGCACCGCGGGCCATCAGCAGGTACCACGGGTCGTCGAAGTTGGTCGGAGCAAGGAGCACCCACACCGCCGAGACGGCCACCAGCACTGCGTCGGCAGCGCGGAGTCTGGTTCGCCGCGGTGTCAGCGGCTGGAATATGGGCGGGATAGGCACTGCCTGGCCCCCCCACCATCGCCAGGCCAACCCGAGCAGCGCCAGCAGGGCGCCAGCGCACACCACCAGCAGGCCGGTCTTCAGCGCCGTCGGGGTGGACTCGTAGCGGGCGTCGGTGTGCAACGACACTGCCAGGCCCGCGGTCGCCGGTTGGCCTTCGGCGTCGGTGGCCAGCTCGCTGACCTCGGGTACCCGCAGCGAAGCGGTGCTCCGCTGCACGCCGTCGCGCAGCACCCGAACCCCACCAGCGTCGGCCAGCACTCGGTAGGTGCACCCACCGGCGGGCAGCACCTCGCGCACCAGCGTCCCACCGGAGGCGGTGACTTGCACGATGCCCTGGTGCACCGCGACGACCAGGCCCTGACTCACCATGCCTTGCTGATCATTGAGGCTCGAGAGGCTGGCGGTGGCGGGCAGGGTGCGCAACGCGTCGCCGCCCTCGGGTCGCCGGTCCAGCGCGGCCAGTGCGGCACACGGCACGCTGGCGTCCAGGCTCAACGGGCGGTAGGGCACCAGCGGCAGCACGGTGGAGCGGGGCTGCTCACCGGCGCGCGGCCAGCTGACCACCGGGTCGTCGCCGACCACGGGAGCCAGCAGCACCCCGACCGCTGCGACGAGCGCAAGCACCGCCAGACCGGCCAGCACTCCCGCCTGCCATGTCATCGCCCACCACGGCATGGACCGTTGCGAGTCGGGGGCGGCAGGCACTGCGGGAGGGTAACCGGCCACTACCAGGGTCTCGACGTCATCCCTGATACTTGCGGCCGGAGTAGGCCTCAACGGAGATCGTGGGGTTCGGTAGTCGGACGGCGCCCAGCGGCCTCGCCGGTACCCTGCTTGGACCTACCAGCCAGCGGTGAGGAGCTCGGATTGGCCGCACCCGAGGTTTCACGTCTGCGCCTCACCACCCAGCTCACCCGCTTCGTGCTGGTCGGCGGCGTCGCCGCCGTGGTGGACTACAGCAGCTACCAGGCACTACTGGCCGCTGGGCTGTGGGTGCACCTGGCCAAGGCACTGGCATTCATCGCTGGCACCGCCACCGCTTACCTGATCAATCGCCGGTGGACCTTCCAGGGCCGGGGTAGCGGCGCGCAGTTCGCCTCAGTGATGGCGCTGTACGGGATCACCTTCGTCGTCCAGGTCGGGATGAACGCGGTGATACTCGCGCTGCTACCGCCGATGCGGGGTGAGATCACTGCCGCGTTCGTCGTCGCACAGGGCACGGCGACGTGTATCAATTTCATCGTGCAACGCACAGTGATCTTCCGGAAGTGATTCGCCACCTTCTGGATGAGTGATGGCGGTGACACGCCAGGGAAAAATGGGTGCGCCACGCCGAGGTGTCACTCGCATGGAGGAGTCCCAAAGTGGCACAATGAAGTGTGCGGGTTCGGGACCCCCAGCCGGATCCGCCGCCCCCCGCGGAACACCTCCCCCTCGTTTCCGCGGGGGGCCCTCTCTTGTCCCCTTGTCAGCGGCCCAGTGTTGTCAGCGACACCGGTTTTGATCAGCGACCCAGTGGGGAGATCGGGGCGGTCTGACCTCCGCTGCGCAGCGGTCCCGGCGACCACCAGCCGCTGCGCACCGCGGTACCGGTCTTCAGGGTGGGCGCCTCGGCGTTGGGCACCCGGGTCTGGATGACCATGAGCTTGCCCCAGTCGGTGTCCCAGTTCTCCTTGAGATAGGTCGGCACCTCCTGGTCGGTGGCGAGAATGCGCAGCCAGCCGATCGGGCCACCGGCTTCCTTCGATGACCAGGTCCTGCTGTAGTCAGTCAGCAGGTCGTTGGGGAGCAGCCGATACTGGGGCACCTCGGCGATGCCGTTGTGGATCGCGAATGGGCGCACGCACGGGTGCACGAACCCCACCGGCCAATCCAAGAACACCGGGGGCGTCGGCGTCACCAAGTCGGTCAGCGAGCTCAGCACGGGCACTCGGGGGGCCGAGAACGCCAGCCATCCCTCATCGGTGACGTCTGCGTCGGCGGCGATCAGCCGCACGGTGTCCGCCCCGCGGGGTGACCCGAGGCGGTAGTCCCGCCATCCCGGCCCGTTGGCGGTCGCCCGTCCACCGATCGGGATCTGGTCGACGACCTGGAACCCGTGCTCGGTGCGGCGGGCGAACTCGGCGACCAGGGGTGTGGTGCGCGACAGAGTCCCGGCGACAGCGACCACCACCGGTGCGCGGCCCTGGCGGGCCGCCTCGGGCAGCGCATACCAGGTGGTGCGCACGTCCCCGGTGCCGGGACCGTCGGTGGAGAAGCTGCTCCAGATCGGGATCTCGTTGCCACCAAGCCCGGACGGCGGCGTATCAACGGGATTGTCGCCCTCGCTACCCGACTTGGGAACACGATCACCCCCGACGCGCTGCCTGTCGGCCTGGTCGGTGGACGTGGACGGAGGGAGCCGGTTGAGTTCGAAGCCGCGACGCAGCGGGATGTCCGCTAACAGCGTTCCCGGCACCGGGCGCAGCGCCCCAGCGGGTCGATAGCGCTCGACCGACACCGCATCGGTGAGGTTGCAACTACGTCCAGTGATGTGGGCGATGTTGGCGGCGGCCATGCTGTAGCCGTCGCGCTGCTTGTGCATCGCCTTGAGCATTGCACCCACCTCGGCGAGCACCAGCAGCCCGCAGAATACCGCCAGTGGGGCCGAGCCGATCAGCAGCGCCCGCCGTCGCCCGTTGCCCCGGTCGGGTGGGGGGGGTGGCGGCGGTGCGCCCGGCTCGTGCCGCAACCCCTCGATGACCGCGACCAATCCGGCCAGCGCGGCGCCCACGATCAGCAGTGTGCTCGCCTGAAAGCCGTTCACCGATGGCGGTTTGTCGAACCAGGGCACCCCGTACTGCGAGACGTACCACGGTGCGTTGGGCCCGGTCGAGGCCAACGCCAGGATCACCAGCAGACCGGACAGGAACCACCAGCGGTTGCGCGCCGAACGCAGCACGGTTGAGCTGGTGGCCAGCGCGGTGAGCGCGGCCAGCGCGGCACCGATTGAGGCGAACGCCCCGAAGTGGTGGGTCCACTTGGTCGGGGTCAGCGCCAGGAGCACCAGCGACACCCCGGCGGTGGCGATCAACCGTCGGCTCGGGCCCAGACCGGCACCGGGGATGCCGCCCCGGCGCAACAGCACCACCAGGGTGGTGCCCAGGCACAGGAGCAGCAGCAGAACCGGGAAGCGGCGGGCCAGCGCCCCGTCCGCGGTGTCGCTGAACAGCCACTGGTACCGGGTGGGCTCCTGGAACCAGGACAAGCTGGGCCCGAGATCGGTGCGAATCCGAGTAGCTTCCGACACCCCTCTCAGGGTCTGGTCGGCAAAGATCACCACGAGAACCAGCAGGCCGGCACCGAGAATCGGCCCCATCACGGCGGGCCACCCGGAGACGGAGGCGTGCTGGCGCAGCAACTGCACCAGCGGTCGCACCGCCACCAGGAACGGCGCGACGGCGATGAAACCGGTCGGCGTCGCGGCGACCGTGAAGGCTGCCGCGAGCAAGCCCAGCGCCAGTGGCAACAGCCGGCGGGTGGCCACCGCGCGCTCCACCGCGCACAGCGCGAGCAGCGAGCCGATGGCAACCACCGGTTCCAGCCGCAGCCCGTTGTTGTAGGGCAGCCAGAAGGCCAGGAACACCGCGGCAGCGGCCCAGCCGGCGGCGGCGCTGCGGCGGACCTCACGGCCCAGCCGCGGCATCACCTCGCGGCTGATCAGCATCCAGCTGACCCCGCCCATCACCAACGACGGCAGCCGCAGCCACGGTGGAGCCGTGCTGATCTGCGCCCAAAACGCGTACAGCTCGTAGGGCCAGCCGAAGGGCGCCTCGGGGACGTTGAACCATCGGTAGTAGTTACCGACGTAACCCATCTCTGAACTGGTGCGGATCATCGTGAGGATGTAGCCGTCGTCGGAGGTGATCCCACCGATGACCGCCCACACCGCCAGCACCGCCAGCACCGTGGCGTCCCGACCAGTGGGGCGCCACCAGCCCGACGGCAGCAGCCGGGGGGCCCGGCGACCGATCCGCCGGTCCAGCCGATGTAGCAGCACCAAGCTGATCAGCACGGTCAGTGCGCCGAGCAGTATCGCGGCAACCTTGACCGGATGTGGGGTGGACTGGAAGCGGGTGTCCGCGGTGATCTGCACCGCCAGCCCGCTGACCGGGTCGAGCTTGTCGTCGAGGTCGGAGTAGATGCCGGTCACCTGCGGCCGGACATCCTGGTCGACCGTGACGAACCGAGTAGGCCCAGCCGACGCCGTGGTGCCCGTGGCATCGGAGGTAACCTTGATCATGCACGGCTCCGGGAACGCCGGGGACGCTGTCCCGGGGATGGTGCCCAACAGGATGTTACCCAGTGCCTGGCCGCGGCTGATCAGAGTCAGCTTCCCCTCCGCTACCTCCAGCACCATTCCCACGGCCGCACCGTCGGTCGACCCGGGTGGCGTGGTGGCCAGCAGCGACGCTGGCTGTGCGGACCGCGTGTCCGCCGAGGTGGCCGCCGCGCACGGGATCGTGGCGGTCAGGCTCTGCGGCTGAAAGGTGACCAATGGCGCATTGACCGGGGCGAGGTTTCCCGGCCGCGGCCAAGTGATCACCGCGGTGTCCTGGACCACCGGCAGTAGCGGCACCGCGACGGCCAAGAGCGCGCCGAGCAGACCGAGCACTGCGGCGGCGAGCCGCAGCCGACGGGGGTCCTGGTGGCTTCCGCCGCGGTCGCGGATGCGTTCGGTGGCCCCGTCGGTAGTGCCGGACGGCCGGCGCGAGGTCTCGAGGTGCCCGGATGTCAGCACGCGAGGAGGCTAGCCCAAAGGGACCAGCGCCGATGCACCCATCCCGAGCTTGATTTCAGCACCGGTAGAAGCGCTCCGCCCGACCCTGGCGGAGCAGCCGCAGCCACCGCAGGAAGGCCCGCGGGTCTCGTTTGGTGCCCAGGAAGTACAGCCCGAACCGGAATACTTCCAGCATCCCGATCCAGCGCATTCCCGGCTGGGACAGCAGGTAACCGCGGTTGCGGTAGGTGTAGTACCGCTTGACCTCGTCGGCGGGGTCCTGGGCGTGGAAGTGTCCGCGCAGCATCGGTTTGAACTCAGCCGAGCCGTCGGGATGGGCGTAGGCGGCCTTCAAGGTCGTGCCGAACCGCAGCCCGGAGCGGACCACTCGGCGGTGCACCTCCACCTCGTCGCCCCGGACGAACAGCCGGTAGTCCGGGACACCGACGACATCCAGCGCGTTGGCGCTGAACAGTGCCCCGTTGAAGAAGCTTGCGATACCGGGCAGGAAGTCAGTCCCCAGCTCACTGCGTTGCCGTTTCCAGGTCAGGCCCTGGCGCAGCGGGAACGCCAGCCGCTCCGGGTCGTCGATGTTGACGACCACCGGGGAGATCACCGCGAGGTCCCGGCGCTTGGCTTCCTCGAGCAGGGTCTGCAGCACCCGGACGTCCGCGGGGCGCCCGTCGTCGTCAGCCAGCCACACCCAGTCTGCACCCAGTGCCAGGGCATGCAGAATGCCCAGCGCGAATCCACCGGCGCCCCCGAGGTTGCGCAGCGAGGGCAGGTAGGTCGACGGGATCGGGCAGTGCTGGACGATTTCCTCGGCGGGGTCGTCCGGGCCGTTGTCCACCACTACGAGGTGATCGGGCGGTCGGGTCTGTTCGGCGACCACCGCCAGCGACTTGGCCAGCAGATCCCGCCGATGCCGAGTAACCACCACCGCAACCACGCTATTCATGCCGCCTCCGCGGTAGGCGGTGACAACGGCGCCTCGGCGGGGCGAAGTGCCTCGGCGCGAGCGTCGGCGGTGGTCATCGGGCGGCCCCCCCGACGCGGTCGAGGGCTTCCTTGCTGAGGTTCTCGAAGGGATCTTTGCCCTTGTAGCGGGACAGCACCGTGCGCAGGTCGCCCTCCTCCCGAATCTCCCCGTGATCCAGCCACAACGCCGAGGTGCACAGTTCGATGAGGAACTCGTCGGAATGTGACGCGAACACCAGGATCCCGGACCGCTCGACCAGGGCGGTGAGCCGGTCCCGGGCCTTCTCCAGGAACGCCGCATCCACCGCGCCAATGCCCTCGTCGAGCAGCAGGATCTCCGGGTCGATGCTAGTCACGACGCCGAGCGCGAGGCGGACCCGCATACCCGTCGAGTAGGTGCGCATCGGCATCGACAGGTAGTCGCCGAGTTCAGTGAACTCGGCGATCTCCTCGGTACGGGCCTCCATCTGTTTGCGGGTCATGCCCAGGAACAGCCCGCGGATAATGATGTTCTCGTAGCCGGAGATCTCCGGATCCATGCCGACGCCGAGGTCGAAGACCGGGGCAACCTTCCCCACGATCCGCGAGCTGCCCCTAGTCGGTTCGTAGATCCCGGACAGCAGCCGCAGCAGGGTGGACTTGCCGGCTCCGTTGTGCCCGACCAGCCCGACCCGGTCGCCGTGGCGCAGCGACAGGGTGATGTTCCGCAGCGCCTCGATGATGGGCACCTTGGAGTCAATCCCGATCTTGCCGCCGGCCCGCCCCATGGTGCCGAGCAAGGCCTTCTTCAGCGACCTGGTCTTCGCGTCGAAGATCGGGAAGTCGACGCATGCGCCGCGTACGTCGATGGAGACCATTGTGCTATCACACCCAGTAGGAGACTCGGGCCCGGTAGTTGCGCAGGACCAGCAGCGCCACCGCCCACCCCACCACAGTGATGGCCAGGGTCACCACCCAGTGTCGGATTTCGAAGGACTCCCCGATCATCGGGCGTCGCAGGATCTCGACGTAGTGCAGGAACGGGTTGAGCTCGGCCAGCCGGGCGCGCTCGCCGACCGCGCCGGGTGTGCTCGAGAGCTGCTCGTAGTCCCACACGATCGGGGTCATGAAGAACATCAAGGTGACGATGCTGGCGGTCACCGGGGGGATGTCCCGGTACCTGGTGGCGATGATCCCGATCAGGACCGCCACCCAGACCCCGTTGAGCACGATCAGCACCAGCGCCGGCAACGCCAGCAGGCTGCTCCACCCGAACGCTCGCGGGGCGTGCGGGGGGAAGATCAGCATCAGCGCGGCCCAAACCAGCACGTTGTGCCCGAAGAACAGCAGTTGCCGCCAGACCAGCCGGTAGACGTGCACGCTCAACGGTGCGGGCAGGTGCTTGATCAGGCCCTCGTTGCGGATGAAGACCTCAGCACCCTCATTGATGCAGGCCGCAAGGAACTGCCAGATGATCAGCCCGACGGCCAGGTAGGGCAGGAAGTTGTGCAGCGGTTGGTTGAACAGCGCTGCGTAGAGGACGCCCATCCCGATCGCTTGGACGGCCAGGCTGATGGTGATCCAGAACGGGCCGATCACCGAGCGCCGGTAGCCCTGCCGGATGTCCTGCCAGCCCAGGTGTCCCCACAGCCGACGTTGCCGCCACCCCGCCGTCAGATCACCGACCGCCCGGGACCAGCTGCGAGACGGCAGCACCTGGGCCTCCGGGATCTCGGATGCCGTCGCGGTGTGCTGCATGATCCGCGAGGGTACTCGGGCGGCAGTCACACCCTCGGGCTGCGGGTGCGGCATCGTCCGGGGCAGTTCAGCCACCTGTGGAATGTTGTTCAAGCCAGCTCAGCAGCGCGGCGAACTCCCGCGACATCGTGGTGTCCGATTCGGTGAGAATGACCTGGTGACCGCCGTCATCCACGGTGATCGTGTAACTCATCGCGTCCCGTGCGCGTCCCTCTTCCATCGGCGGTTTAGCCGCCTTGGCCGCTGCCACAAGCTGAGCCAACTCCTCCGCGACTGGTTCCGGCAGGGTGTCGGCGTCGATAACCCGCGGCGGGAGGCGAAGGTTGATCCCCGCCGCCAGCCCGCCATGCGTTGCCAGAGTTACCTTCATCCCACGACCGTCCGGCTGACCCGAGACCCTCCCGCCGAGCACATCTCGCGATGAACACGAGGGTACTCACTTCTCTGCCTTGAAAGCCCGAACTTCTTTGGCCAGCCCCTTCACCTCGGTGGACAAAGCGTCGATCTGCCGAGTCAGCGCCGCCAGGCTGTCCTCGCCGGCACTCGCGTCCGCACCGACTGGCGCCGCCCGACCGCGAGTGAAGCCGGCCGCGGCTAGCACTCCGGTGATACGAATGCCGACCTCCCGCCAGGCAGCGACCACGGCTTGCTGCTCGGCGCTACCTGCACCGTACAATTCTTCGGCCTTGAAGTAGGTGGTGTCTGCGAAGTCCTGGAACTGGGTTCCCGCGCTGGATGCCTTCAGGGCCTCGTACCAGATGTGCCCGGGAGCCTCCCACGCAAACCCGCCGATGCCCGTCGCGGTCAGATAGAATGCCCTGTTGGGGATGCCGGAATTGATGTGCACACCGCCGTTGTCCCCTTCCTCGGTGTCCGGCAAATGAACGAACCTGCTCATGTGATCAGGTTGCGGATCCTTACCGAAGGTGCTGTTGTCGTACGCCTTTCCCGGAGCTTTCATCGACCGCAAGGCATCCGCGTCGATTCCCGGAGTGAATACTTCACTTCCGATGAGCCAGTCCGCTTCTGCGGCTGATTGCTGACGCGACCACTGTTTGACCAGCGACCCGAAAACGTCCGAAATATGCTCGTTCAGGGCCCCTGATTGATTGTGATACTCAAGCCCGGCCGTGTGCTCGGTGACTCCATGCGTCAACTCGTGGCCGATCACATCGAGGGATCCGGTGAAATCGGTGAAGATCTTCCCGTCCCCATCGCCAAACACCATCTCCTGGCCATCCCAGAACGCATTGTTGTATTTTCTGCCGCGGTGGACGTATCCATCCAGGCGCATCCCTCGGCCGTCGATCGAATCACGCTCGTGGACGTCTTTGTAGAACTGTCGAGTGGTCCCGAGTCCGCTGAAAGCCTGGTTGACCGACTTGTCGGTGGACTCCGCTTCGTCCTCCGATCGAGTCCGCACTGAGCTCGGGAGGAACGTGCGGTTTTGGCAATCGAAGATGGTGCGTCGGCCACTGGCAGGCGCAGTGACTAAGCCGACGAATGAAGCCCGCACTGATCGCTCTCCGCGCAGCTGGGCATTGGCCAGCAGAGTGCTCATAGCAGCCTCGCGAATGTCCCCGTCCGCGCTATCGAGGAGCTTCTGGAGAATGTACGGAGGCGTGATGCAGTTGAGGGGGCGGAAGGCCCTAGTCATGAGACACCTCGTGCGGATAGGGGATGAGAAAAGCAACAGCCACCAGCGACTGTGACCTTGCCGGTGAGATCGTAATGGCTGCCGTCACACTGGTCAACGATGAGTTGCGGTGCCGTGCGCGGCGTTCGTTGCCAGTTGCCAGAAACACCTCGTGGCTGGGTAGCGTTGATGACAGTCGGCCGTTTGGGGGAGCGACTGTGGTCGGGGCAGTAGACTTGGCGACACGTGGATCGTCCCTGCGCAGCAAGGTGCTCTCGGCGTTCACCGCCCTGGGGGTCGCCGTGCTGGGACTCGGACTTGCGCCGACTGGCGCCGCTGCTGAGACGACTTCAACGATCCGGCCGGTGCGGCAATGCGCCGAGCTGGTCAAGGGCTTCGACATTCCGGGCGCGGCGACCCACGTCACGGCGGCGAGCGTGGTCTCGGCCTCTGCCAGCGAGCCGGCGCATTGTGATGTGCGCGGGTACGTGGAACCAGCCGTGCAGTTTCAGCTCAGGCTGCCGACCGCCACGTTCGCGGGGCGCTATCTGCAGTACGGCTGTGGGGGCTTCTGTGGCGTGATCTCTCCGGCGCCGTTCCCTGACTGTGGCGGGCCGCACGGCGGGGACCTCGCCGTCGCGGTCACCAACGACGGTCACGTAGCCGCGTTGCCCGCTGTCGACGGTGCCTGGGCGAACAATCAGGTCGCCCGGAACGACTGGTTCTATCGCGCTCCCCATGTGTTGTCGCGGGCAGCTAAGCAGATCATCGCGGCCTACTACGGGGCGTCACCGACACACTCGTACTTCAGCAGCTGCTCCAACGGGGGCCGGGAGGCGCTGCTGCTGGCCCAGCGCTACCCGAACGATTTCGACGGCATCATCGCTGGCGCTCCGGCGCACTACCTGGGCCCGCTGTTCGGTGTGTACCAGACCTGGCTGGCCCGGACGAACACCGCCGCCAACGGTGCGCCCATCATCACCAGTGCGAAGCTGCCCGCCCTGCACAACGCCGTCGTGGCGGCCTGTGACGGTCTGGACGGGCTGGTCGACGGCCAGATCGACGACCCCCGCGACTGCCGGTTCGACCCCGTGACCCTGCAGTGCCCGACCGGAACCGACCAGCCGAGCTGCCTGACACCGGCCCAGGTCGACGCCGCGCGCACGCTGTACACCGGACCGATCGACGCCCACGGGCGCCGCCTCTACCCCGGCGGGCAGCCCCGTGGCTCCGAGCTCGCCTGGGCCAGCTACAACTGGATCGTCCCCCCTCCAGAGGGGGGACGATCGACCGCGGAACTGCTTGCCGACATCTACCTGAAGTACGTCGGGTATCCCCTCGGCACGCCCCATTCCTCGGTGGCCGATTTCGAGTTCACGGTCGGCGAGTTCGACCGCCTGAGGCCCGAAGGTGTGAAGGGCAACGCGATGAGTCTCCACCTGGACAAGTTCCGGCGCTCCGGTGGCAAGCTGATCATCTGGCACGGTTGGGACGACCAGGCGATCCCGGCGACCGGAACACTCGACTACTACCAGCGTCTCTGGCAGCGTAGTGGCGGCCTGCGGGAAACGCAGGAATGGGCCAGGGTGTTCATGATCCCCACGATGGCCCACTGCGCCGGTGGCTACCGGCTCACCGAGTTCGAACCGTTGCGCGAACTCGTCAGTTGGGTGGAGCGCGGCACCGCGCCCGACCGGATCATCGCCACGGCGCGGGATGCGCAGGGCAACGTGCTGCGGTCGCGACCGGTGTTCCCGTACCCCTTGCGGGCGAAGTACGACGGCACCGGCAGCATCGACGACGCGAGCAACTTCGTTCCCGCTCCGCCGGTGCTTGCGCCGCACGACACCATCCGCTGGGTCGGCACGGATCTGTATGCCAAGCCTGGACCGGTGACACCCTAGCCCACTGATCAGCGCAGATCGGGAAGGTGGCCGCCGGCTGACGCGCAGAGCGCCGCGACCCACCGTGCACGAGAGCCCGACACGCGTGTTAGAGGTACTGGCCGGTGCCTCGGGTTCCTGGTTCTACGTGCTGTCCGGGATGCATTCCGGGTGGGATCGTGCCGGCGGGTAGGCCGCGGCGCATCTGCTCCAGCTGTACCCGGGCGGCCATCTGCTGAGCGAACAGGGCGGTCTGGATGCCGTGGAACAGCCCCTCCAGCCAGCCGACCAGCTGGGCCTGCGCGATCCGCAGTTCGGCGTCGCTGGGGGTGACGTTCTCGCTGAACGGCAGGGACAGCCGCTCCAGCTCCTCGCGCAGCTCCGGGGCCAGGCCCTGCTCCAGCTCGCGGATGGAGGACTCGTGGATCTCCCGCAGCCGGTTGCGGCTGGCGTCGTCCAGCGGCGCGGCGCGCACCTCTTCCAGCAGCTGTTTGATCATGCTGCCGATCCGCATCACCTTGGCAGGCTGCTCGACCATGTCGGACAGCTCCGTCCCGCCTTGGTCGTCGGGGGTGTCGGCGGCCAACGGCTGGTCGTCCGGCCCGATCACGATGACCTGCTGCTCCTGCGGTTTGCTCATGGCCCCATCCTGCACCTCCCCCACCACTCCCGTGTGTCGTGCTCCTAATGCCCGGTGTGTCGCGCTGTGGTGCACAGGCGCTGTGGTGCACAGGCAAGGCCCCAGATGAACCCCCGTCTGGTGCCCAGATGAACCTGCTCAGCCACGGGTGGTCAGCAGGATATTGCCGACGGCACCGCCAGCCTCGAGCATCCGGTGCGCCTGCGCAGCCTCCGCCAGTGGGAGGGTCGCGTGGACGACAGGCCTGACCCGACCGTCGCCGAACATCGGCCACAACCGGGCGACCACGTCGGCGCAGATGGCGGCCTTTCCGGCCGGGCCGTCCACCGGCCGGCCGCGCAGCCCGATGGCCGCGACGCTGGCCCGCTTGGGCAGCAGGGCGGCGAGATCCAGCTCCGCGGTGGTACCGCCTTGAAAACCGATCACCACCAGCCGGCCGTCCGGCGCGAGCGCGGTGAGATTACGCGAAAGATACTTGGCGCCCATGTTGTCGAGGATGACGTCGACGCCGCCGCGGAGCTGCTCGGCGAAGTCCTGCTCGCGGTAGTCGATCAGGATCTGAGCGCCCAGCTCCGCGCAGCGGGCCAGCCGAGCCGCCGACGCCGTGGTCGCGACCCGCGCCCCCAGCGCCCTGCCGACCTGGATCGCGTGGGTGCCGACGCCCCCGGACCCGCCGTGCACCAGCAGCAGCTCCCCAGCGGCGAGTCCGGCGTGCATCACCACCGTCGACCACACCGTGCAGGCCACCTCGGGGACGCCGCCCGCGGTGACCAGATCGACCCCGGGTGGTAGCGGCATCACCTGCCCGGCGGGTACGGCGACCCGCTCCGCGTAGCCCCCGCCAGCCAACAGCGCGCACACCTCGTCGCCGACGGCGAACCCGGACACACCCTCGCCGAGCTCGGCCACCATGCCGGCGCACTCCAGCCCGAGGATCTCGCTGGCCCCGGGCGGCGGGGGGTACCGGCCCTGCCGTTGCATCAGGTCGGCCCGGTTGACTGCGGTCGAGGCTACGTCGATCAACACCTCGCCGGGGCCCGGTCGGGGATCGGGCTGCTCGGTGAGCCGCAGCACCGCCGGGCCGCCGTATTCGGTAATCGTGATCGCGCGCATGGTGCTCGACGGTAGTCGCCTCGTCACCATGAGGGGCAGTGCCTAACGTATGCCCTGTGCATGCTCCCTGTGCCATCGTCTACGGTATGCTCGACCCCTGGCCGTTGCGGCATCTGGTGCTGTACACCCCGCGTCTGACGTTGCGCGCAGACGACGATGAGGGCTTGTACGAGTTGGCGGCGCTAGCGGTGCGCGGCATCCACCCGCCGCATGAGATGCCGTTCCTCTCCCCTTGGACCGACCAGGCACCCCACGATCTGGTGCGCAGCACCGTGCAGTACCACTGGGGAGCGCGCTCGCGACTGACCCCGTCGGACTGGAACGTCAACTTCCTGGTCCGCTACGACGGCCAGGTCATCGGAACTCAGAACCTGTCAGCGACGGCGTTCCCGATCACCCGGGAGGTCTCGTCTGGCTCGTGGCTGGGCTCCGCACATCAGCATCAGGGGTTCGGCACCGAGATGCGCACCGCCGTGCTGTTGCTGGCTTTCGATCACCTCGGTGCCACCACCGCGCGTTCCGGGGCGTTCATCGACAACCCCGCCTCGCTACGAATCAGCGAGAAGCTGGGCTACCGCCATGACGGCGCGAACACCCGCGCCAGGCGGGGCACGGCGGCCATCGAGATTCGGTTGGTGCTTGAGTCATCGCACTTCGTTCGTCCGAAGTGGACGCTCCTAGTGGGCGGACTGGACGGCTGTCGGGAGCTGCTGGGGACGGTCTAATTCCCAGCGTTGTCGTACCCAAACATCTGCGCGACCACTCACGAGCCGCACGCTCGTGTTCGCGGCGCTCAGCTTCCTCCAGAGACTCAAGAACCATTGCTCTAGGTTCTTGGACTCGACTAATGTGGATCGAATTCTTGCAGGGCGGCAGTCGTGGCCATCAGGACTCTCAGCTTCCTCCGACCTTCTCAGATGCGCCCATTTTATCACAGGGGCGACACTAGTGCGCGTAGTGTAGCGGCGCTAAAGATGCGGGCCTGATCGGGTTACCGCTGTGCCGCGCGGCACAGTATTGGGGTACTCAATGCGCTCAATGCAGTATTCGCACGGTTGGGCCGCGCACGTAGGCAGCAAAACAGTGCTCCAGTGCCGCGTACCGAGTGCCTCTGACGCACTACATGACCCTGGCGACAACGATGACCGGCTACCCGGTGGCGGGTACGCGTGGCGTCCAAGCGTCACTAGGGTGCCCGGTATGGCTAATTTCGGTGACTTTCAGAGTGAAATCTACCTGCGGGGTCTCGCCGGGGAACAGTCGGATCTCCCGATGACCGCCGACGGGCTGGAGGCCGCGGCGCGGGATGTTCTGCCGGCCCAGGTGTTCGGCTATGTGGCCGGTGGTGCGTCCACTGAACGGACGATCGCCGCGAACCGCGAGGCGTTCGCCCGCTGGCGGATCGTGCCCCGGATGTTACGCGGCGTCACCGATCGTGACCTGTCCACCACCGTATTGAGCACGCCGATGGCGGCCCCTGTGCTCACCGCGCCGGTCGGGGTGCTCGGCATGGTGCACCCTGACGCCGAGCGCGCCGTCACCCGCGCCGCCGCCGCACTGGGACTGACCAGCGTGCTGTCCACCGCATCCTCGACCACCCTGGAGGACGTCGCCGCTGCCGCCCCGGACGCCCACCGCTGGTATCAGCTGTACTGGCCGCGGGACCCGGAACTGGCCCAGTCGCTGGTCCGGAGGGCCGAGACGGCCGGATACCGGGCCATTGTGGTCACCGTGGACACCTGGTCGCTGGGCTGGCGGCCGCGCGACCTGCAGCTGGCACACCTGCCGTTCTTGTACGCCGAGGGTATCGCCAACTACCTGTCCGATCCGGTGTTCCGTTCTCGGCTGGACGCGCCGCCTGAGCAGTCGGCGCAGGCCATGCAGATGGCTGTGCGCACCTGGAGGGAGTTGTTCGGCAATCCGGCGCTGGGCTGGTCGGACCTGTCGCTGCTGCGCGAATGGACTGGGTTGCCGATCCTGATCAAGGGGATCTGCCATCCCGATGACGCCCGGGCCGCGCTGGACCACGGCGCCGCCGGAGTGGTGGTGTCCAACCACGGTGGCCGGCAGGTTGACGGGACTCGGGCGGCGCTGGACTGCCTGCCTGATGTGCTGGCCACAGTTGATGGGCGGGCTCCGGTGCTGCTGGACTCGGGGATCCGGTGCGGGGCCGACGTGCTGATCGCGCTGGCGCTCGGTGCGCAGGCCGTGCTGCTCGGGCGACCTTGGGTCTACGGACTGGGACTGGCTGGGCAGCGCGGGGTGGCGCATGTGCTGCGGGCGGTGCTGGGTGATTTCGACCTCTCGCTGGCACTGGCCGGCTACGCCAGGCCGTCGGAACTGGACGCCCAGAGCGTCGTCAGGGAACCTTGACACGCCCTCGTGATCAGCCGGGGTGTGATCAGCCGGGGTGTGATCAGCCGGGGTGTGATCCGTTAGTCTATACGGGTGAGTAGGGGGAGCGATCAACCGCGATGGCTCAACGCCGACGAGATGCGCGCGTGGCGCGCCTACGTGGTCGGCAAGGCGCTGCTCGATTCCCGGTTGAACCGCGACCTGCAGGAGGAACACCAGCTCGCACTGGCCGACTACGAACTGCTGGTCCGGCTCTCCGAGGCGCCCACCGGGCAGTCCCGGATGAGTAGCCTGGCCGAGCAGGTCGCGTCGTCCAAGAGTCGGATCTCTCATCAGATCGGACGGATGGAGAAGGCCGGGCTGGTGCGTCGCCAGGAGTGCCCGAGCGACGGACGTGGGGTGATCGCGGTGCTCACCGGTCGCGGCTTGGAGGTGTTGCGCAACGCGGCTCCCACGCATGTGCGGGGGGTGCGCGACAACCTGGTGGACCTGCTCTCCGACGCTGAACGAGCGGTGCTGGCCGAGGTGTTCGAGCGGATCATGAGCCACCTGCGCGCGCGATGACCCGACCCCTCCGGTCGGCCGTGTACCGAATGGCGTAGTAGGTTCCCCCAACCAGCCCGGCCGGAGTGCGGACGGGCCCACGGTGGGGAGTGGCGGCGTTCATGACAGATCCGGCAGTCGGAGTGGCAGCCAATGGGTTGGGCGCCGACAGCGCCCCCAGAGAAGGCGAAGGCGCAGTAGATGGCCTGATAGAGGTCCCGGTAGCTGTCCCAGTGGAAGTCGCACCGAAAGGAAAAGGACCAGTGCAGGGTCTGGAGCAGGCGTTGCTCGAAGAACGCGTCGCCCCCCCGCCGCGCCGGCTGAGGGTTCTGGGCCAGATGCCTGAGCTCAAACCGGACACGCCGATGCAGAAGGTCGTGTTGCCCGGACTGGTGGAGCTGACGCTGGGGAACGTGGTGGTGCCAGGGCGGTTCGACCCGCACCGGATCGCCGGTTTTGTGATGCGGCTGGAGGATGTTCCGCCCAGCTCATCATCCGAGCTGATCCGGCGCTTCGGGCTGACCGAGAAAGCCGGCTGGCCGGCCACCGACGAGCTTTACGTGTTGCGCTTCTACGCGCACAGCCCGCAGCTCTACATCGCCCCATTCGAGCGCAGCGTCTACCAGGTGGATCTGATCGAGCTTCCCGCTGGCACCGAGCTGTGGCGGATCGACGCCCAGGGTGGCGAGCAGCGAATGGGCGCCTACCTGAACCGGCAGGTTGGCTGGGTGAGCATCGGGCCCGCAATACTGGGTCCGGGGTGCTGGAACCGGCCGCCGGTGCCGTTACGGCCGACCGTGCGCCGCGGTCTGGTCGCGCACTACCGCGGCGTAAACTTCGACGCCGACTTCGGTCCCCGCCCTGGTGAGGTGACCTTGCATCCGCTGCCCGGCAAGCCGCCGCCGGAGGAGTTCATCGATCAGACCGGTGCCTACACGCTGTCGGTGATGATCTGCGAGCTCGACTCCCTTGATCTGGTGCGCTGGCGCGGCGGGTGGCACGGCTTGCCGGTTGAACTGGTGGAGTCCGGGCCGGAACACACTGTGATCCACTACATCGGGGAGAACGGCCCGCGGGCGGCTGAGCTC
Organism: Pseudonocardiaceae bacterium; assembly: GCA_035997545.1. Classification (GTDB taxonomy): domain Bacteria; phylum Actinomycetota; class Actinomycetes; order Mycobacteriales; family Pseudonocardiaceae. The sequence continues at coordinate 5,563 of DASYIL010000180.1, read as the reverse complement.
GGCCTCGCGGAGGTCGACTACCGGGTATGGCGCGGGTCGGTGCCGCGCAGCGACCTGGCCGACGTGGCCGAACAGCGCGTGGCGCTGCGCTCCCGATGACGTGGCTTTCGCCCCGTGAGTGGCGATACGAGCCAGGGCTCGTATCGCCACTCACGGGCACGCGCTAGCGTGCACAACCGGAAGCGTGGCAGAGCGGTCTAATGCACTCGCCTTGAAAGCGAGCGTCCCGGAAGGGACCGGGGGTTCGAATCCCTCCGCTTCCGCCGTCCTGACCAGCACGAACGCTTGGCCGGGGTGCGGCCACCTCGCCCAGCGTTCGTGTTGGCGGTGGCATTTTTGGAGACGTTGAGGCGTGTACATCGGCAGTTCGGGACCTGCTAGCAAGCCAGCATCATGAGATTGGGACCTGAGTGGCTGGTACCGGCGTGCTCGATCAGGTCCCGCTCGAACGGTTGACCGCGGTCTTGAGCGCGTAGGTGTTAGATGTCGGTGTCGATGCCGCGTGCGTCGAGCTTCGGTCTCACCCACCATGGCCGGTTACACCAATAGTCAACAGTCCCAGCTCGCCGCCCTGGCGAAGGGAGGATTGGCCGGTTCAAGCACCGGCGTGCAGGCATGCGGCTCACAGAGAGGGTGTTTCTGCCAGTTCGTCTCGAATGCCGAGGACGGTGTGGGCGCCCCTTCGGCGCTCCTGGTGTCAGTTGTGCTGGGGGCCGGTGGCGAGGGCGGTGTAGAAGGTGTCGGCGACGTGGGCGGCGAGGGTGTCGCCGATCTTCCCGAGGGTTCACACCACCTGTGGGTATCCGATGAGTTGGAAGGCTGTGGTGGGGTGGGTTGCCTCGTCGGCCACTGACCACCACGAACGCCGGGCGGGGTGACTATGCTCCTATCTGGCGCTCGGCTGGCGGTGGCATCCAGCGGCAGTTCACAGTGGTGGTCATTGTCAGGCGCCGGGTCCCACCTGGTGTTGATCGAGTTTGTCCCGCAGCTGTCGTCGGGTCCGCTCCCGAGTGGGCCCGATCCCGCCGAGCGGGATCCCGGTGATGCGGGGGGCCTCGGCGTAGGAGCAGTGATCGTCGGTGAACAGCGCCCATAGCAGGGTCCGCCGGCGCGGCGACAGCTCGTTGATGAGCTTCCGCAGCGTCTGTGTGGTGTGAGCGTCGATGGCACGCTGCTCGGGGCCCGCTGAGGGTTCGGAAACAGTTTCACCCATCATGTCAGTGAAGTCCGGTCCGAGCTTGGCCTGGCGCAAAATGTGCAGGCATTCGCGACGAGCGGTGGTCGCCGGCCACCCGCCCAGCCGCTCGGGGAACTGCACCCGGTGGGCGTTTCCGGCGAACCGCAGCCAGGTCATCTGTATCGCGTCGAGTGCGTCGGCCTCTTGGAGTCGAAACTACCGCACCGTCGTGGACACGAGCTTGCTATACCGGCGGAGGAGTTCATCCCAGGCCGCCGGATCCCCGTCGTCGATCCGCAGCAACAGGTCGGCCACGCTGTCCGTGGCGTCGGCGGGAACGTAACTGATGGCGGCGGTCGTCATTGAAAGCGCGGTCCCTTCGTGATGTCGATGTCGGTCATGGCGGGTGATCTTTTTGTGTCGACCCGGGGTGCGCCCACCGTCGGTCATCACGCTTGGCCGGTGATTGATAATGGGTTGGAGTCGGGCTGGGCCCTCCATTCCATGAGGCCTATTCAGAAGTCCAGCTCAATCAGAGCGTGACATCGTACCTGCAAACGATTCTGCACGCGCGTCGCCAGCGTGAAATTTCGAATAACCGCGGTCTGGATTTGCTGCAGCTTACCTTCTCAAGACGACTCAATAAGCCACCCAATACACTCCTTAGATACATCGCGACGAGCTGCGAGGGTCAATGCCCGCAGAGCGCGCTCACTTTCTATTTGTCGTCATAGTGCCCTCCTAGTCGCCCAAACTCGCTCCTGGCGAGCGTGGTCGCGGCGCGGCGCATTGGGGTGAGTAATTGGCTACTCACCCGGGGGCGGGGTGGTACGCAGTTGGTGTTAGTGGCCTTGGAGCCGGGCGGCGAGTTCGGCGCGGTCGGTGGTGCCGAGTTTGGTGCTGGCGCGGTAGAGATGGTTTTCCACGGTGCGCACCGAGACGACTAGCCGCTCGGCGATTTCACGGTTGGACAGTCCACTGGCGGCGAGGGTGACGATCTCCCGTTCCCGGTGGGTGAGTGGCAGTGGTGCGGCGAGGGCGGCCAGCGCAGGCGTGCGGGCGTCTTCGCAGGCCTGCGCGAGTTGGTGGGCGCGGGTGGTGGCGGCGTGGGCGGAGCCGCGCCGGCCTTGGCGCGTGTGCACGGCGGCGGCCTGGGCGGCCGCATCCGCGGCCAGCAGCAGGGCGCCCATTTGTTCGAGGTGGACCGAGGCGGCGTGCAGCGCTGCGCCGTCCTCGGTGGCCAGAGCGGCGGCGTGCGCGGCCGCGGCACCGGCGCGGGGCCCGTCGACCTGGGTGGCCAGCTGCGCGAGCCGATCAGCCACCGTGCGGTCCCCGAAACAGACCGCAGTGTGCAACGCGAACACCTCCACCGCGGGTTGGTGTTGCGAGGCGGCCACCTCGGCCGCTTGGCGGGCGAGCGCGAGAGCCTCACTGACGCCGCCCTCGGCCGCGGCCACCCACGCCCCGGCCAGCAGCACATCCGGTTCCATGAAGACGAATATTGGGACCCGAGCGGCCGTCATCTCCACAAAGGTCTGGCGTGCCCACGTCGCGTCACCGGCCATTCCAAGCGCGCCGGTGAGGCCCACCAACCCGCCGAACGAGTAGCCGCCGGGGTCTGCACCGTGGAGGGCGGCGATGGCTTGGCGGTACCAGCGCGCCGCGGTCTTGACCTGTCCACGGGAGATCGCTACGTCCGCGCACATGCAGCTGGTGATCACTTCCGCGGTTCCGGGGGTGTCCTGGCAGAGCTTGCGGTGCCGTCGCGCGGTCTGATCGGCCCGGTCCAGCAGACCGGCCAGGAGCAGCCCCTGCAGCCACAAGAGCACGACGACGGCCACCTGGTGCAGCCCGGTCTCGAAGCCCTCGGCGCGGGCCTCGATCCGCCGCAAGGTCTCCTCAACCCCCTCCAGGCGCCCGAGTCCCCCGCACGCCATCGCGAGACCCCACCCGGCGAGGTGCGTTGCGGCCGGGGAGCATCGTGGATGGGCAAGCACCCCGGCGGCCGCCTCGGCGGCCTGGACAGTCCGCCCGAGAAAGGCGTCGAGAACCGAGCGCAGCCCGGCCAGCTCCAGCGCGGCGGCGTCATCGGAGATGACGCTCACTGCGGCGTCGAGCGCGGCCTCGGCCTCGGCGGGACGCCCGAAAGACCAGGCCAAACCGAACACCCGGAGGATCGCCGCCTGGGCTCGCTGGGCGTCGGTGCGGGCCAAGGAGCTCAGTGGAGCCAGCTCGGTGTCGGCCGCTTCGGCCCACTGGCCAGACCAGACCAGCGCGTTGCACAACAGCAGCCGCGGCTCGAGACCGTCGCCGGCGGCCACTGCGGCCCGCGCGACCCGGGCGGCCAGCGTGAGGTCCCCCAGCTCGGTGGCCCGGCGGGCGGCATCAGCGAGCAATGCTGGATCCGGTGGCAGGTCGGAGTCCAGCATCAACACTGCGCGGCGCAGGGTGTCATCGGCCCGTCGGCCACCGCTCGCGGCCAGCGCGCAGGCGATCCGGCCGCGCAGCCGCCGAGCGTGCAACGTACCGATCCGCGCCCGCTGCACCTCACCGAACAGCGGGTGGGCCAGCCGGGCCTGCCACCGACGCCCATCCGGGCACACCTCAACCAGGCCCCGCGCCTCGACCTGCTCCACCGCCATCGCATCGGTCAACCCCACCAGCAGCGGCACACCCAGCGGCTCACCGAACGCCAACACCTCCACGACGTCGCGCTGCGCCTCAGGCAGCCGACCGATCCGGGCCGACACCAACTCCACCAACCCCGGCGACAACGCCAGCTCACCCGACCACCGCCACACCCCAGCAACCTGATGCAACCGACCCGATTCCAGCTCACCGTCGACCAACTGCCGCAAATACAGCACATTGCCCCGAGTGATAGACCACAACCGGCGCGCAGCGACCGAGTCCACCGGCCCACCCAGCCTGGCCTCCACCAACATCGCCGTCTCGTCCGGCGACAGTGGCTGCAGCTCCAGCCGGGACAGGTGACCGTCCTTCCACAACGCCGTCACCGCATCCGGCGCGGTCTCCCCAGTGCGCAGCGTGAGCACCACACCCGCCGCCCGGCGCAGCACCAACTGATGCACCAACACCGCCGACAACTCATCCAACAGATGCGCATCGTCCACCCCAACGATCACACCCGCCCGCCCCGCACCAGCCAACAACGCCTCACTGGCTTGGCGCACCAACCGGGCCGGATCAGGGCCGACAACACCCAACGTCGCGGCGAACGCACCCAACGGCAACGCCCGCGCCGAAGCCGTGCCCACAGCCCACCGGGTCAGCGTGCCACGCTGCTCAGCTGCCGCCAGCGCCTCCCGAGCCAATCGGGTCTTACCCACCCCCGCCGCCCCAGCCAACACCACCCCCGCCGGCCCATCCCGGCGACGGGTCAACCCGCTGATCCGACTCAGCTCCTCATCCCGCCCCGTCAGCGGCCACCCCCGCAGCACACCCCAAGAGTACGGCCCACCACTGGGTCCCAGGATAGGACAGCGGAAAGCCCAAGTGAGAATCTCGTGCCGACAGCCGTATCACGAACATCCACCCCATCAGTCAGCTGCCCCTCCAGAGAGAAATAGAGAAACTGACCTTCCCGAAGTCGACCCCGCCCTCCTCACCCGGCGGATAGGTCTGGGCACTTCCGTTCCACCTCCGTCGGGCGCCAACCGATGCCGGCGACGGGCCTCCGCGACATAGCGCCGCATTGTCGACTCGCCGACCTCGGCGCCGTGCTCAGCGACCAGCTGCTTGCCAGACCACGACGGGTGATGTGCCGCTGCTTGTACGGCATACCGGCATCCGCCCTCACCACCCGTTGATGAGCGGCTTCAGGTCGGCGTGTCCCTTGACAGCTTCCACGACACCCAGCGACGACTCCACCCCGACCGGCCGCTTCCGCCACAGAGAGGCACCGCTGACGCCAACGCCTGCCACACCGCACGCCGGTGAACGCCCGAGCTGCCGGCGGACAGTTCCCGGATCGACAACCTATCCCGCTTATGCGCCCGCCGAAAACGTTCAAACAGCGCCACCCTCGCCCCTCGCAGTCATCCGCCCACCGTCGAACCGCACTACGGCGGACCCCGACCGGCACGCCGAGGTGGGGGCCGAATTAGACGAGCGCTACCGGCCAAGTGAGCCCAACCAGATCAGGCGTTCACACTCAGCCGGCGGAGAAGGACGGAAGAGTGGTTGCAGTTGTGGTGGCGTTCGCTGGTGACCGGCGACGATCGTGGGCGACCGCGCCAGGCGGTTGAACTGCCCACACTGCTCCGGCGGTCACCGCTGGTCGGTGTGTCGCGGACCTTGAAAGTGAGCGGTGGGCGACCACCCGGGGGTTCGAATCCCTCCGCTTCCGCTATCGCTGACCAGCAG
>DASYIL010000179.1:0-17076 GCA_035997545.1 Pseudonocardiaceae bacterium | reverse complement strand
CTCGACGACTTCCATCTCGACGGCCAGATCCGCCTCGAACTGCTCCCGCACGGTCTGGCCAATCCGCAGCGAGAACAGCCGCTGGTAGTTCGGCAGACCTTCGAGGAACAGGATGCGTTCGGTGATCTCCTCCGCGTGGTGCATCTCCTCGATGGACTCCGCCCGGGTGTGCTTAGCGAGCTTGGTGAAGCCCCAGTTGGCCTGCATCTTGGCGTGCAGGAAATATTGGTTGATGGCGGTCAGCTCGCTGGTGAGTTGCTCGTTGAGCAGCTCGAGGATCTCGTCGTCGCCGCGCATGTCACTCAACCCCCTCCGGATCGCATCCCTCGATGATCGGTACCGTACGCGTTTTCGTTAGCGATGTCACTGAGGGGAGCCTGCCCTGACCAGGGGATATGCCGTATTCAGGCCTGCTGGTCAGGCGCTGCGTCGCAGCGTGTTCGGCAACTCGTCGGCGAGGGAGCTGAGCAGGGCGGCGATCTTCTTGACGCAGGACCCGCATCCGGTACCCGCCTCGGAGCGCTTGATCACGTCCTTGATGGTGCACGCTCCGTCGGCGATGCACCCGAGCACCTCGGCCTCAGTCACCGCCCGGCAGATGCAGACATACATAGCGATGCCCCTAGATCGACGGTGATTAGGCAAGGCTAAGCACAACAGATCATCTAGCTGACGTCCAGCCCCTCGGCTACCCGAACACTGCTGCGGCTTGGTAGCCGGCGGGGCGCGCTCAGGGCAACCCGGTCACCTGGTCGAGGGACCGTCCCCTCGCTCACCCACCCACGCAAGCCGTCCCGAACCGGTGAACAGAGAAGCGATTCGCCGCAGCCCGTGCGTTGGCCGTCGGCGCAGAGCTCTTCCGCGTCCTCGGCGTCTCGAACACTGTTACGCACTCATGAGGGGGCTAGGGCGCGGGTGGACCGGCGGCCGATGCCGCGGACTTCGAAGCCGACCCGGCGTAGCACGTCGGCGTCGAGCAGGTTGCGGGTGTCGACCACAATGCGGCGCTCGACCAGCTCGGCCATCCGGCCCCAGTCCAGCAACCGGAACTCGGGCCATTCGGTGAGCACCACCAGGGCTGCGGCGCCGGAGGCGACCTTGAGTGGGTCGTCGGTGACCTGCAGGTCGTCGGTCATGCCGGGCACCGCGGCGGGCACCCCGGGGTCGTAGCCGATCAGCTCGGCGTCCTCGGCCGCCAGCAGCGCGGCCACGGTCAGGGCGGGGGAGTCGCGCAGGTCGTTGGTGCCGGCCTTGAAGGTCAGCCCCAGTAGCCCGACCCGCTGCCCGGCCAGCGACCCGCCGACGGCGTCGCGGACCTTGGCGACCATCCGGTGCTGCTGATGAGTGTTGGTGTCCAGGCTGGCTTGCAGCAGGGCGAAGTCGAAGTCCACCGCCGCGCAGACCTGCAGCAGCGCGTGGGTGTCCTTGGGCAGGCATGACCCGCCCCAGCCCGGGCCCGGTTGCAGGAAGGCTTGCCCGATCCGCCGGTCGTAGCCGATGCCCTCGGTGACGTCCAGCACGTCGGCCCCGAATCGCTCACACAGCTCGGCGACGGCGTTGACGTAGGACAGCTTCATCGCCAGGAAGCAGTTCGCCGCGTACTTGACCATCTCTGCGCTGGCCGCGTCAGTGAGCACCGTCGGCGCGCCCAGCCGGGCATACAGCGCCGCGACCCGCTCGGCGGCATCTTGGGCGTCGCAGCCCACCACGATGCGGTCGGGATTGAGGAAATCCTCCACCGCCGAGCCCTCGCGCAGGAATTCCGGGTTGCTGACCACCGCCACGTCCGGGCGGCCCAGTAACTGGGCGGTGCGCACCGCGGTGCCCACCGGCACGGTTGACTTGTTGACCACCACACAGCCCGGCGGCAGCAGCGTCCTTACCTCGGTGGCCACGGCTTCCACCGCCGACAGATCCGCCGCACCGCCGGCACCCATCGGAGTGGGCACGCACAGGAACACCACCTCGGCTGCGTCGGGTCCCTGGCCGACCGCGGCAGCGGCACCCGTCACGAATCGCAGCCGACCGGCGGCCAGGCCCTCCGCCACCAGCTCGGACAGCCCCGGCTCCAGGATCGGCACCTCTCCCCGCGACAGCCGGGTCACCTTGCGTTCGTCCACGTCAGCGCACACCACCTGATGCCCCAACGACGCCAGGCACGCCCCGGTGGTCAAGCCCACATACCCGGAGCCGATCACCGCGATCCGACGGACGAACATGTGCTCTCCCCTCACGCTGTGTGAACACACTCATCGTCGCATACCATCACCCGAACGCCGGGTAGCGTGCGGCGGGCGCGTCTACAGGTCACCGGCGTAGGGCACCTCGTACACGTGCTCACAGCTCAACCACCGCCGCAGGGCGGCGGTGGCGCGCACGTCGTCGGCGTTGTAGATGAGCAGCCGCTCGCGCTGCGCCGGATCCGGCGCGCCGCCATCCAGCCCTACCGCGTCCCGGTACCAGCGCATCGAGTTCTCGCCGCTGGCCTCGGGATCATGCCAGGAAAACCCGGCCGCCGGGGCGATCGTCTTGAGTCCCTTACCGTGCGCACACAGGAACTCGGTGCCGACCACCGCGTACAGGTCCACCCACTGGCCGGAGGTGATGAACTCCCTCACCTCGGCGACGGTCGGCATCCCGGGGGCACCGGCGAAGCGCTCGGCGGACGAGAACATCCAGCGGTTCTCGGCCTGCTCGTTGTAGCAGTACGCGTGGAATGACAAACCGTGCTGTGCGGCCCGGCAGCGGACGTCGGCCAGCCAGCGCCAGAACTCGGTGAAGGACCGCGCCTCGTCTTGTGTCGGCACTGGTTCCCAGGTGGCGAAAGCACGATAACCGCGGGGCACCCCGATGTCCGAGCCGGACAGCAGACATCCCCACAGGTAGGCTCCGGCCTCGTCAAAACTTTCCATGTCCACGTCCACCTCGACGTCGGCGCGCGGCACGCTGATGCGCCGGTTGCGCCGCACCAACGTGAGGTCCCGCTGCCAGGCGCGGGCCAGCAGCACGGCGTCGCGCACGGACATCCCAACCAGCGGCACCGGCGGGTCGCCGGTCGGGTCCAGGGCGGCCAGGGCGTCCACGGTGGCCACCCCGGCGACCCGCAGGGCCACCGCGTCCTCCCCACGCAGCACCATGCTGACGTCACGGGCCGACCGCAGCGCCGGACCGCAGGTGGGCCACCAGGGGCATGAGCGGCACTCGGTGACTCGGGACGGCAGGGCCAGCGGCTCCCCCCCGGTCGCGGCGGCCCGAGCGACGGCCAGCCGATCGGCGAAGCGGGCGTCGTACTCGGCCATCGTGGTACGGCCGCCCGGCCAAGTGGGGGCGTCCAGGTCGTGCCAGATCACCACGTCGGCCTCCAGCCCGACAACCCCGCCGATGGCCCGACCGCGGGCCGCCAACCCGGCCGCCTGCAGCAGCCGGACAGTGTGCGCCAGGCGCAACTGGTCCCGGGGCTGCGGGCGGACCTTGCGGTTCGGATCGGTGCGGGCTGCGGCCAGGACGGGCTGGGTCAGCGGGCTGGTCCGCGCCCCGGAGCCACGATCAGTCACCTTGTGCCGAACGACGATCACCGGAAGATAACCACCGCGGTGGCGCACCAGCAGTTCCGCGCCGCCCCGTCGCCCGCCCGGAAGATCCGCTGGGAGCAGCCCGCCCCAGACGAACGGTGCGCCCCTACTGAGGAGGGCTAGGGTGGTGGCGTTGCGCTGCGCGGGGGGCAGGTCGGGTGAGACCTCCGTCCAGTCAGCGTTGTGGTGCTGGGCCAGACTGTCGGCGACCCAGAGACGGTGGGCGACGGCGTCGGCGATCCGCCGCTCGGCGGTCGGGTCCATTGCGGCACGCGGAGCGTCGACTGCGGTGGGGTCGTGCTCCAGATGCACCCGGCGGCGACACCGGGTGACCACACCAGCGTCGAGCAGCACCTCAGAATCCACGGCGTCAGACTAGATCGAGCGACCGACAGTTGTGCGGTTCCGTCGATGGCCACCCGTTAGTATGACCGCGCGGCGTCCGCAGTCACCCGTCATGGAGGGGGCCGATGTCCAAGAAGTGGATCTACGCTGTGATCACGGCTGCTGGACTCACCATGGCGCTGGCGACCCCAGCAGCCGCCCATGTCATCACCGACCCCGGTGTAGCGACCCAAGGCGGCCACGCGGCATTCGCCTTCCTGGTACCCAACGAACGGACCGACGCCGGCACGGTGAAACTCGAGGTCACCCTGCCCACCGACCATCCGATCGGCTCGGTGTACACCAAGCCGTTGGCCGGGTGGACCGCGCAGGTGGTCAAGGAGGGCGACGCGGTACGCCGGATCTCCTGGACCGCCCAACAAGGTGTGCGGATCGACCCGGGCCAGTACCAAGAGTTCAAGGTATCGGTTGACTCTCTGCCGAAAGACACCGACAAGCTGGTGATGCCCGCCGTGCAGACCTACGACAACGGCCAGGTCGTTGCCTGGGACGAACCTCCCACCGGTGGGGCGGAGCCGCAGCGCCCAGCGCCGGTGCTCGTACTGCGTCCCGGGCCCGCCGGGGAGGACACTCACGATGCCGCGCACGCTCATGGCGGGGACGGGGCCAACGTGGCGACCTCGGTGCACGGTGCCACCGATTCGACGGCCCGTTGGCTGAGCGGTGTTGCCCTCGTCGTCGCTGCGCTGGGGCTCGGTCTCGGTGTCGGGGCGGTACTGCGCACCCGCCGCAGGAGGTCCGCGTGAGACGCTTCCTTGTATTACTGGCGCTTGCGGGTGTGGCGCTGCTGAGCAGCGCTGGCACTGCGGTCGCGCACAACGTCTTGATCGGCAGCGACCCAACGGATGGCGCCCAGGTGGCGACTGGCCCGGCGCGGGTCAGCCTCACCTTCAACCTGCCGGTGCAGCGCGGGTTCAGCACCGTGACCATGACCGGCCCAGACGGCAACCAGTGGCAGACTGGCCCACCGGCCGAGGCCGGTGCCGTGGTGTCGGCGCCCGTCGGCCCACTGGGACCGGCCGGTCAGTACACAATTGCTTACTTGGTGCTTTCCGCCGACGGCCACCCAGTGCGTGGTGCGGTGCGGTTCACCCTGACCAACCCGGGCACAGGCACCGCCGCTGCGCCGCCGATCTCGGACCGGCCCGGCATCGCGCCGTCCGGCGCCGCCACCCATGCCGAGTCCGGTAGTCCCGTGTGGCCATGGCTAGTCGCGGCTGGCGTGCTGCTGGCGGCCGGTGTGGCGGTGGCGCTGCGGGTCGGCAGGTCCAGCTGAGGTGCCGTCCCGCTGAGACGCCGATCCCGATGAGAACCCCGGCCAGTCGACCCAGGCCATCACAGCGGCTGCTCAGCCGGGACCTGCCACAGCGCGTCGAGATCGGTGAGCGTGCGCTCGACGCGGTGTCGTAGCTCCCGGCGGCTGATCCAGCCCCGCCCGTAGTGCCGGTGGTCTTGGGCGAGCATCGCGAGTAGCGCGAGGGCCTCAGCGGGCCTGCTGCGCTGCTGCTCCGGCAGCTGGCGGATGAACTCCAGCTCGGTATTCACCAGGCCGTCCAAGTAGTCGGCTTCACGCCTCCCGGCGCGGCGGCGCAGCCACGCCAAGCGGTCCCAGCCGCCCGGCGACTCGGCCCATGGCCCGGGGCCCTCGCTCGATCGCCTTATCACGTGCACCGCCTTGGGATAGTCCGCTTGTAGGGACCATCGCCGGAGGGGTGGCCGGCGTTAGCCGCCAGAGCGGGAAATCATCGAGAACGCAGCCGGGCCGCAGCCAGCAGGTTGGGGTCTACCCGGCGGCGGCCCTGGGCGTACTCGACCCGCGTGAAGGGCACCATCAGCAACGGCTGCTTGTCGCCGAGGAGTTCGGAATAGACGGGAACGAAGCCGCGATGATCGAGGCTCACCAGGAACTCGGCGCACAGCAGTCCCCGACCGTCCAGGCATCCCGTGCCGTGCCACGGCAACAATGTCGAGCCGCCAAGGTAGGAGAAACCGCTGCAGCCTGGCCGGGAGGCCACGGTGGCAAGCCGGATGTGCGGCGGAAAGTGCCGGGGGACCCCAGCGGCAGCGTCAGCGAGGGAGGCTGCGAGATAGTTCACCGAGTCCTGCCAAGCCGACGCAACCACGTCCCGCCGGGCTGAGAGGAGGTCCGGTGACAGGCCCGGCTCGGTGTACCCGTCTGGCCAGGCGAGCACCTCACAGGCCCATTGCCGCGGGTCGGCCCCGGCCGGAGCCGGCACCGGCACCGAGTACACCAGCGAGGATAGGATGGCGCGGAACGAGGGCACGTCGACCAGCAACGTGGCAGGCAACGCCAGGGCCAGCCGCTGGTCGGCCCGCTTGGCATTGTCCAGCGTGCGCGGACTTGTGGCCAGCAGCGAGATCAGCTCGCGGAACGTGCGACGGTACTTCTCGCGCGTGCTCCAGCCTTGCGGGCCGAGCAACCGGGCGACGAAGCAGGACTGGTCGTGAAAGAGCACTGAGTTGCCCAGCCCGACCAGCTGGGCGTAGCGCTGCAGCTGGCGCTTGTAGTGCCGGATCTCCGCTGAGCCCCGCGGTCGCGAGTAGCCGCCGTCGTTGAGCACCACCACTTGCAGACCGGGCGGGTATAACGCCGTGAAGGCCCCGTGCAGTTCCTTGAGTCGCAGCAGGGCACCGAGCTCGGCCAGGTCCGGCCGGGGACCGGCGGCTTTGAGACCATTGTCATGCTGCTTGAACGGGAAACCGCTGGCCAGGATCGTGACCGGCCGCCGGGCTTCGATGAATGGCACGATCTGCGTCATCGCAGTATCCAGCGGGAAGCACGAGCGTGAGCCCTTGAGAAAACGGGACCGAGTCAGGATCCGGTGCAGCCCCGCCGCCACATTTCGCGGGTCGTGCGGTGACCAGCCACCCGTCACCCTGACCAGATGCGCCATGGCGTTGTCGGCGAGCCGCGCGGCGGCATCCCTGGAGTTGGCCTGCAGGGTGCCTAGCAGCGCTTGGACCTCGCTGCGGTCCAGGCGAACGGGCCACCGGTCCGCCCAGGCCGAAGTGTGCAGCAACTCCAGCGGGAGCGCGCGCAGCGACCGAGCGTGCGAGATGGTGGCTGTTGCGGTGTCCGCAGCCATCGCCCCGCCGTTCCCCTCGTGCGCCGGTCGAACCTCGTGAGTCCGGTAGCCGCTGGGGGTGCAGATTCCGCTGTCCACGGTGCGAGTCGGGACCAGCACTCCCGCTTGCAATCGGGGAGCCAACGACACAGGGCTCGACACTAGACGCCGGGGGTGGATCGACGCATCCCCCAGTTGCACCGGCTCGGCAGTTGAACGATTCAGCGCCGGACGGTCTGCCAGCGTTCGGACAGCCTCCCAGCCCGCAGGCTGGCCATCCGGCGGTCGAACTCCGCTTGCACCGCCGGCGGAGATCCAGCTCGGGGGAATACTCCAGCGATCAACTTGAGGTCGCGAATGCCGTGCAGCACCTCGAAGCCTTCCCAGCCCCGCACGTCGAATCCGTAGGCCTCGATGAAGTCGCGCTGGTGCGCGGGGGGCCTGCTGAAGCGGACGTCGGCCACTGATACCGGGGTCAGGTCCCACTCCGGCGGCCCGATGGCGCACGAGTCGAAGTCGCACAGCACCGGACCGTTCGGTCCGGGGACGATGTTGCCCAGATGCGCATCGCCGTGCAGCACCGCAGTTGGGAGCGCGAAGTGCAGGTCGGCAACCGCAGCGGCCAGCTCGGCACTGCGCCGCTGCAGGAAGTCGCGGTCGGCGCAGGCCATCATCGTGGTGTGCCGCACCCGGTTGTTGAAGTCGGTGAGTGGATCCCAGTCCGGCAGCGCGCGGCAGGCCGGCACTGCGTGCACGGCCCGCAGCAGACGAGCCAGGTCCGCGCCGCCCGGGGGAGGCCCGGTCGGCGACACCGCCTGCCACACGGTGGCGACGTACTCGCCGGACCGCACCGGCTGCGGGATACCGGGCAGCAACCGGATCGCCGGCACGTCATGCTCGGCAAACATCGTGGCGGCGGCGACCACCACATCGGCGCGCGGGACGTAGGAGGGCAAGGTAACCAACCGGACCACCACCGGGTCCCGGGACAGCCGGAACACCGCGTTGTTGACATTGCGCAGCAACCGAGCCCCGGCCGGGTCCAGACCGAGTTCGGCGCATACCGCTCGCAGCCCAGGCGCGAACCGCTCGTCATGGGGGATGGTCGAGAGCACCGGCACGGCAGCCTGCCTCATCTCGCCCGGTAGTCGCGGATCAGGTGAGCGAGCTGACGGGAATCCGAATTGTTCGACTTCCCTGCCTCGAGCTCCAACGGTCTCATCCGGTCTGTCACCCGTTTCGACTTCAGTCCGTTCGCCAGAGTCAGGGCCTTGCGACCGGCCTGTACACCATGGTCGATGTCGCCCTGCCGCAAGTGGCTGGTGGCCAACATGGTAAGGGTGAACGCCTGGCTACGGTCCCACTTGTCGTCGTAGCGGTTCATGGCCTCGGTGAGGGCGGGGACCGCGATGGCCGCATGTCGCACATCGAAGGAAGAGAGCTCGGTGTGCACTGTCCCGATCATCGCGTGCATGTCGGTCCCGTTGTAGAACCTGGCCCAATCGGGCGGCTCACTCAGATCCGCCCGATTCAGCTCGTCGCGGGATCGGATGAGCAGCTTTTTGGCCTGCGTGGTCTGGCCCATCATCGCATAGGCCCATGCCTCGTTGCCGCAGAGCACCGCGACAGCCAGCTCCGATCCGGAGTCCTGCGCGGCGATCTGGCCCAGCTGGAACCACTTGAGCGCGTCGTCGGGCGCGCCGTTGTGCAGGTAGACCCGGCCGATCCGATACATGATGTTGGACAGCAGCCCCGAGTCTCCGGCCTGCTTGGCGTACTCCAGTGCGATGGCGAAGTGGTTCCGCGACGAGTCCAGCAGTCCCACGTCGAAGGTGGTCCATCCGGCCAGGTTCTGCAGGTCGCCCAGCGCCCGGAAAAGCCGCGTTCGCACCACGTCGGTGCTCGACGCGGACAGCAGACGCTGCGCCCAGGAGAGTTGGGCGACGACAGCGTCACGACATGAGCCACCACCGAACTGGTAGTCCAGCGCGCGCATGGCTCTGGTGGCCGCCTCAACCTGCTTGACGTCCGTCATACCGATACCGCTGGGTGACGGCGTCTGGATGGCGCTGGACAGCCATTTCCCACGGTCGGCTCCGAGCACGGTGGTGCCGAACATCACGGCAGCCCCGTGTGCCAGGAGCTTCCGGCGCTTCAACGACTCATCCTCCTCAGTGTGCCTGTCATCAGGGGGTCCGACCACGTTCGTCGCAGCCGCATCGGCGTAGGCGAGACCCATATATCCGCGCGGAATGCCCAGACCGTTGGAAATCCGCGCGAGCACGTCGTAGGCCATGACCTGGCGCCCCTTGAGGATCTCTGAGACCTCGGACTGTGACTGCCCGGTCAAGGCAGCGATTTGCCGTTGCGAGATGCCAACCCGCCTGAGCAGGCGGTAAACCGAGCTGATGTCGTGATCAGCCAACGCCTGCTTCATCTCCGCTGCCTCCCACTCTTTGGGAGACAGCTGGTGATCCTGTGGGCCTGTCACGTTCATCCCGCCCCCTTGTAGCCGTCCGGCGGACGACGCGTGCAGCGTAGGCTTGTCCGGAGAAGCTAGTGAAGAGCACTTCGGCAAAGCTGATCGGCGCTACCGGTCACCTTGTGCCGTTCACCGTCATAGCACGGCCGATCGGCGCAGCGCGCGGTCATTATGGGTTTAGTTTCCGCAAGACTAGTCGAGGTTGCGACGGACGCATGCGGCAGAAATCCCCGGCACAGCCGGGCGGCGGGAAGGTGACGAGGTGGACCAGGTTCTGGGCCAAATCCTCCGGCAAGCGGTGTGGGACCGGCTCGACATGCTCGACGAGCTGGCGAGCAACGCCGACAATGGGTCGTTGTTATCGGTGGCGCGCAGTGAGCTGCCCCGTCTGATCTACGGCTGGCGCGCTCTGCTTGCCACCCACGCCCCGGATTCTCGGGGCCGCTGTTCGGAGTGCTCAAGCCGCTGGCGTCCCCGCATGGCGCTGTGCAGCGTGTTGCGGGCCGCGCAGGAGCACCTCGTCTCCGCCGACACCGGGCCGCAGGCGCTGCCCCCGACGTCTCACTTCCTTGCCGCTGCAGGCGCAGCGGGCTGATCTGGTCTCAACTCCATAGAGCTGGCGGTTTTGCCGCACGTCGTGGGTCTCCCCCCACCCACGAGAGCTGAGCAGCCGCCACGTGGCCGGTGATCCGGCGAACGTCCGTGCCCCCGACCGAGATGTCGAAGGGTCACCGGCCACACCACCATCCTCCGGGTCGGCGCTGCACGACCCGAGCGCCGACCCGGAGGAGTGTCACAACCCGGGTGGGCACGGTCCACCCGGGCACAACTCCACAGCCTGGACCCACCCGCTCCCCACCCGAGTGGAGTGCCGCGCCGGTGGCACCGTCGTTGCCTGACCGACCGCCACCGTGACGTTTGATCCGATGACCGCCGGATCCCACCGCCCAGTGCCTGGTGTGACACGCCAGCGCACCGCAGGCCCGGGAGATCCCCCGTCCGGCGCCGGACGCGTGTAGCGCAGGCACCCTCAATGGGGCGGGGTCGTTCGAGAGGAACGGCCCCGCCCCAACGATTCTGCTCCGCTGTGTTGCACGCCATCGTGCTCCACGACAGCGGGATCTACGACACCGTTCGTCGACGTTCCTGTTCAGCCCGGAATCGCCCCGGACACCGTCGAAACGCCTTCGTCCACTTCGGTCAGCGGTGCTACTGTCGTGGCGAAGTGGCCACCCAATCGGGTGGTGCCGCCTGCGGCCACCGCTACCTTCGGACCACCGCACGCACTGCATCGGCAATCGGGGCATCCCCATCGACCACTTCCAGGGTGAGCCCCGCGCTTCGCGGCTCTTCGAGCAGGGCGAGCAGCACGGCGGCGACGTCAGCCCGGCTGATCTGGCCGCGCCCCACTGTCGGCGGGCCAAGCCGCACGGTGCCTGTGGGGTTGTGGTTGGTCAGCGTGCCGGGCCGGAGCACCGTCCAATCGAGGTCGCGAGCCTGTAGGTCAAGTTCGGACGCCGCCTTGGCCCGCAGGTAGGCGGCGAACACATCGCTGGTCCCCTCCGGTGGAGTCCACCCCGGATCATCCACATCGATCCCCTGGGCACTGACCAGCAGGTAGCGGCGGACCCCGGCACGCTGCGCCGCTTCAGCTAGCAGCGCAGCTCCGGCACGATCCACTGTGTCCTTGCGAGCGATTCCGCTGCCTGGTCCCGCACCCGCGGCGAACACCACCGCGTCGGCGCCCTCGAGCTGCTGGGCGAGCTCCGCGGATCCGCCGCTCTCCAGGTCGAACACCACCGCCTCGGCGCCGGTGGCCGCGACGTCGTCGGCGTGATCGGGGTTGCGGATCAGACCAACCACGGCGTCGGCCTGCTGGGACAGCAGCCGGGACAGCTGCAACGCGATTTTCCCGTGCCCTCCGGCGATCACCACTCGCATGCCTCGACGCTAACCGACTACACCCGTTCCGGCTCCCTGCGCTGGTGGCGCACGCAGAGCCGAGCTGGATCTCGGCAGAGTGGGCTTGCGACCAGTACCGTCAGGATCGATGCGCTCACGGGCGCGACGCTGGTCCACATGGGGAGGTCCATCATGGCGAAGATCCTGATCCTGACGGGAGATGCTGCGGAGTCGCTGGAGGTCATGTACCCCTACCAGCGGTTGCGCGAGGAAGGCTACGAGGTCCACATCGCGGCGCCCACCCGCAAGAAGCTGCAGTTCGTGGTGCACGACTTCGTGCCGGGCTTCGACACCTACACCGAGAAACCCGGCTACACCTGGGATGCCGATCTAGCTTTCGCCGACGTCGACCCCGCCGACTATGTCGCGCTCGTGGTCCCAGGCGGGCGGGCACCGGAGTACATCCGTAACGACGCCGACTGCCAACGCATCGTTGAGCACTTCTTCGGTGCCGATAAGCCGGTGGCGCAGCTGTGCCACGCGGCGCTGGTGCTGACCGCAGCCGGCGTCCTGCAGGGCCGGCGGACGGCGGCCTACCCGGCGCTGGAACCGGACGTGACGGCGGCCGGTGCGGAGTTCGTGAACGGTGCCGCGGTCGTGGACGGCGTGATGGTCTCCGCGCGGGCCTGGCCCGACCATCCTGAGTGGATGCGCGAGTTCATCCAGATTCTGCGCGCCAAGTCACCCTCTGCCTGAGCGCAGTTCCCCACCCGCTCGGACGCCTGGGCGGTGGTGCGAGGTGGATCACCTCGCGCTGCACCGGCGGTCATCGCCGGCGCCAAGAACGGCGATTTCGACCACCTACTCGACTAACCTCCCCAGCCCCTACCTGCCGGAGAACACCGCACCTACTGCGGGCTCGCCTCGCACGGGCTGGACCGCCACATGGAACCATTTGCAGCTCCCGGTGCCCCCGCAGATCACCAAATGGAACCATTTGCAGTGCGCCAGACTGGCAACGACTTCGGTCTATGAACTGGTTACGAGAGCCTCGGCCAGAAGTCGGCGCGCCGGTGAGCGCCTCGGCCCGATCATGGTCACCGATAGCCATATGAGCGCTAGCGAAGTGCCAGTAGTCGGTCGTAGACGAGTTCGTGCACCCAGCGGCTGGTCGCGGCGGGGCGGGTGGTCACGCCTGGGCGGGGGCGCCCGGCATGCACGACGTCGACCGCTTCGAGGTCAACGTCGTGTGGCCCGGCGGCGGCCAGCACAGTGGGGCCGTAGTATTCGGCATGGGTGAGGCATTCGACGTTCCGAGCGATGTGAGCGGGCAGCAGCAAGGCGGTGGCGCACAGGCTGGCGAACGGCGCCGCGCCGGTGAGCCCGGTCCGCCAGTGCCGAGCCGGCGCGATGACACCACTCAGCGTCACCGCAGAAGGCGGCACGAGGTGCTGCATCTCGGGCCAGTTCCAGGTGGACACCGACACCTGGTCGGTTACCGGGCCCCAGCCCGAGCTGGTCCGCTGCTCATGCACCTCACCGATGATGTCGGCGACAACCACCACACGGCGGCCGAGCAGCACCATCGGGGGTAGCACCACGCCGTCCCAGCCCAGCGCGTCGACGGCGGCGCGAGCCAAATGGTCCGGCGCGGAGAGCACCTCGATGGCGTCGGTGGTGCAGATCTGGGGTCTCACCGGGGTCTTGCGTGCCTGGACCAGCGATTCGTGTGCCACGGGGCACGTTCTCCCATCATCTGGAGGATGTTCGCCGCGGCAGCCGGGCCGCGCAGCGTGGGCTTAGACCTACCAGGAGCTGGCCGGCAAGTGGTGGCGCACACGCCGCTCCGGCGTCCGACGGCAGTCATGCCGCGCTGACTGGTCGCCGAGTTCCGTTCGTCGATGCGGCCGACCGCATGGCCGCTGGCGACCGGCGGGCTTGCCGAACCGCCGGGCGGCCATGTGAACTCTCTGTGATGGCTGGACCGTGATATCTACTCCACCGTAGAGTTACCACCGGTCACACTTGCGGATCGGGCGCTCCCTACCCTGACAAAGCCCAATGTGGACCTCGTTACCTCGAAGCCTGCGCCACCTACGACGCAGCGGGGCTGCCGCGTGCCACCCGCAGGTTCCAGCCCGCCGAGTACCTACTCCACGAGCACGCCACCCAGCCAGCGGCGGCCTGGCGGCCGTGCGCGCCGCTCCGGCAACCCCGCGATATGGCTCCATCGCAACAGAGGCGACGATGGCCTGGTGCGGCTGTTCGTGGCCTTGACGCCACCTGGTGAGGTGGCCGAAACGTTGCGGATCGCCACACTAGGGCTGCGCGAGCTTGCGCCGCACCTGCGGTGGACGCGTCCCGAGCAGTGGCACGTGACGCTGGTCTTCCTCGGCGAGGTCGGCGATGACGTCGTTGGCGAACTGGGCCGCCGGCTCAACCGGGCAGCCGCTAGGCACCCGCCACTGGCCCTGGCCCTGGGCGGTGCCGGTCGGTTTGGGCACCGGGTGTTGTGGACTGGGGTGCAGGGCGATCGCAACGGGCTGCGCAGGCTCGCCGACTCGGCGCGGGCCGCAGTGCGCCGTAGCCGTTTGCCGGTGGAGCACCGCCCGTACCATCCGCACCTCACGTTGGCCCGGGCAGACGCTGGGGCGGACCTGCGGCCGTTGGTCGAGCGGCTGGCATCCTGGCAAGGGTCGCCGTGGGTGGCAACCCAGTTGCATCTGGTGCGCAGCCGGCTCGGCGCGGCGCCGGATGGCTCCGCGCTGCATGAGCCGATCGCCGGCTGGCCACTCCTGGGGCAGCAGTAGGAGTACCGCCGCTCGATCAGCTGATGCCGCGATGTCACGCACCGACACACGCAAGATCAGGAGCGACCACCTGACCGGTTACGTCCGCATGAGGGCACAACGTGACGTCAGTGCGAGTACTGAGCGCAAGTGCACGGGAGTAAGTGACCGCTGGTACGCCCCTTAGCTGGAGACAGCGGCCCGGGATGCTGCTGTCGCTGTGTTATTGTTCCTTATCGCTCAGTAACCGCATCGGCGTTGGCACTAGGTATCATCACCGGCGAGCCTACGTAGTAACCCAGGACTTCCTTCTCGCAGAGCGCGACGGCTGCGCCATACGGCTGCAACGGGGCCGGCGCAAAGCCTGACTCGCCGCACCGCCGGCTCCGGCCCGCTACCTACCCTCCTCTCCAGCAGGGTTGCTCACCAGCGACAATGCGGATCGGATCGCAGGTGGGCAAGCCCCGTGCGACGTCGCGCAGTGGGCAGTCGGCAGCGGGATCCACGTAACTGCGCGCCGCTAGCTAAGTATTCAACAGTCGGTTTCGCAACTAGGTAGTAACATGCAAAGATTAGGTGGCGAATGCATGTTGTCATGCGGGCTTCTCCCAGTCATGGTAGGTAATAGCCGAATCGGCAATGACGTCGACGAGGCGTAATGTTCCCGGCCCCTTGGGCCCTGTTTGAGGAGGATCTGAATGACACTGAGTTTTGCCGAGATCGACAGCCAGCACGTGGAGCTGCTGCCAGCCCGCACCGTCATGTCCCTGTTTACCCTGGGGGGGAAGGGTGGCAACGGCGGCAGTGCTGACTCCGGTCCCGCCAGCTGTGCTGTCAGCATCGGCAGCATCCCTGTCGGCGTCGGGATCATTGCCGGCGTTTCCCAGGAAAGCACTGGCTACTCGTGCAACAGCATCGCAACCGGCGGCCACGGAGGCAACGGCTGAGTGTAAACCGGTGTTCGCGTGCGGTGCCGTTGGCTAGGGAACGGCACCGGCATCGCCGACGCAACCGCCCAGGGTGGTGCTGGGGCAGCCGACCGCAGTGGGTCGTGCAGTACCACCACGCGGTCAGGTGATCGCGTGCGGTGCCGTTGGCACCGGAGGGGTGGCCGTATCACGGCCACCCCTCCAGCTATTTTCCCCGGCCACGGCACCTCGTAGTTTAGGTAGAGTCCATATGCCGTTGCGCCAGGCTGGTCGTTGTGCAGATCCATTTGCCGTCCCACCGGGGTACGGGGCTGATGCTGCCCATCGTGTCATTGACGTAAAGCGGCCCGGGCCGCGGGCACGAGATCCTGGTCGCTGCAACGTCGACGATGACCGAGGACGGCGCCCGCATTGTCCACCTGTTCACTGATCGAACGCCGCGACCATACGCGCGTCGGTGAGCAACTACTGGGCGAGACCTTCGCCGCCGCAAAGCCTGGTACCTGCGCACCGCCGGCTCCAGCCCACTACCGACCCTCGTCCCCCGGCTCACCAGCGACAACGCGGATCGGATCGCAGGTGGGCAAGCCCCGTGTGACCTCGGGCAGTGAGTAGTTGGCAGCGCGATCCACGTAACTGCGCGCCGCTAGCCAAGTAGTCAACAGTCGGTTTCGCAACTAGGTAGTAACATGTAAAGTTAAGTGGCGAATGTATGTTGTCAGGCGGCCTTCTCCAAGTCATGGTGGGCAATGGTCGAATCGGCAATGTCGTCGATGAGGCGTAATGTTTCCGGCCCCGTGGGCCCTGTGTGAGGAGGATCTGAATGACACTGAGCTTTGCCGAGATCGACAGCCAGCACGTGGAGCTGCTGCCGGCGCGCACCGTCATGTCCCTGTTCAACCTCGGTGGCGGCGTCAACGGAAGTGGTGGCAACGGCGGCGATGCTAAGAGTGGTCCCGTCGCCTGTGGAGTCAGCATTGGCAACCTCTCTCTCGTTATCAGTTTGCTCCTTGGCGGCGGTTCCGCCGAGGGCAATGGCTCATCGTGCAACAGCACCGCAACCGGCGGCGCCGGCGGTCCTGGCGTTGTTGGTGGTTAAGGCGGAGCGAGCGTGAGATAAACCGTGTTCGCGTGCGGTGCCGTTGGCTAGGGAACGGCACCGGCATGGCCGACGCAACCGCCCAGGGTGGTGCTGGGGCAGCCGACCGCAGTGGGTCGTGCAGTACCACCACGCGGTCAGGTGATCGCGTGCGGTGCCGTTGGCACTGGAGGGGTGGCCGCATCACGGCCACCCCTCCAGCTATTTTCCCCGGTCATGGCACCTCTTAGAGCCTGTTGGTAAATGATGTGGTCGGGTTTGCCCGACGTGACGGCGGGTAGCGATCTGGTCACGGTGGCGTGTCGTGCCGGGCATGAGAATGGGCTTCTGGTAGCCGAGGAGTACCACCTGCTCGCGATCGCGTGCCGCGCTATCCCTCGGATGTGACCGATGCCAAGTGGGAGGTGCTGCGCCCGGAGGCTGAGGCGGTGATGCCTGAGTTACGCCGCAGCTCAGCCGGCAGACCGATGGAACATGATCTGCGGGCGGTGCTGGACGCGATCGGGTATGTCACCCGCTACGGCATCGAGTGGCGGGCACTGCCTGTGGACTTCCCGTCGTGGGAGGCGGTGCATGTCTTGTTCGTTTGGTGGAACGAGCGCGGCTTGCCGCCGGGACTGGTGGACCGCCTCCGGAGGCGGTCGCGAACAGCCTGGGGCCAGGCCGAGCTACCGACCGCCGGCTCGATCGACTCGCGTCGGTGAAGGCCGCAGACACCGTCGGTGCCGACTCCCGCGGATACGATGCAGGCAATCATGCCGGGCGGGTAGTTATGCCGGATTGTTGTTCCAGGCTGTTGTTATCGCAGGTCT
>DASYIL010000178.1:0-22286 GCA_035997545.1 Pseudonocardiaceae bacterium | reverse complement strand
GGTCGCCCGAGACCGCGGATGTACTTTCCCGGGTTGTGACCGTGCCCCCGCATTGTGCCACGCTCACCACGTCCGGCAGTGGAATCACGACGGTCATACCGAAGTGCAAAATTGCGTTCTGCTCTGCCCCACCCACCACCGGTGGGTGCATGCTACCGGATGGGATATCACCATCCGCGGAAACCTCGTCGAGTTCCGACCACCCGCCATTCTCGACCCCCACCGCAGACCACTCCACAACCCACTCCGGTGCTGAGCCGCCACAATTTCCATTTTAGTAGGTCGTGACCGCACCGCAGACGGGCCCCGCGCCGAGCGCGCCACATCGTCTCGGCAACAACGCCCACGTGTGCACAAGGAACGGCAGGCAACAGCCCGTTCGGCGACGGATGCGGCGTCCACGTTATCGGCTAGGCCGCCGGTGGCCGCGGGTTTGGCGCCGACATCGACCACAACGCCCAGGCTTGGCTGCTGGCGGTCACCAGCCCTGCCCGCTGCGGCAATCTGCAGCCGACGGCGGAGGTAACAGCAGTGCCGTTTCCCCTGATGGGTCGGCGACAATCATCCTAGAGATGTAGGCACCTCCCGAGCTACATCATCTACCTTAGCGGGACTGCATGACCTGGGGTACGTGGAAGATGCCCTGTGGAGATGACGACCGGCCCTCGAGCGTCCGGCATGCTAAAGATCAATGTCGCCGCCATTTCCGCCGAGACAGGGGCTCTCCCGACCGGGGTGCGGTCGGCCGGTCCCCGCAGAACACGAGGACTGGGCCCTGCAATGACAGCATCAGTGGTAGGGGACGAGCTCGACCTCCTCGTGAGTGCCGCAGTGGCCGGTGGCCGAGAGGCCATTGCAGGTGTGCTCAGCCACGTCCATCGTCTCGCGGTGCGGTACTGCCGTGCCCGCGTCGGTGGCCAGAGGGCATTCGCCTCGGCGGATGATGTGGCCCAGGAGGTGTGTATCGCAGTGCTCACCGCCCTGCCCCGTTACCGCGACCAGGGCCGGCCGTTTCTTGCCTTCGTATACGGCATCGCCGCGCACAAGGTGGCCGACGCCCACCGGTCGGCGGCGCGCAACCGCACCGAACCAGTCCCGGAGGTCCCCGATTCCCCGGAACTGACCGAAGCGGGTCCCGAGCAGCGGACGATGCAGGGTGAGCTGGCCGGGCAAATGAACAAGCTGCTGGACATGCTGCCGGACAAGCAGCGCGAGATTCTCGTCCTGCGGGTCGTGGTAGGGCTCTCGGCCGAGGAGACCGCTCAGGCCGTCGGGTCGACTGCCGGCGCGGTCCGGGTAGCGCAGCACCGGGCGCTGGGCCGGCTGCGCGAGGCAATCGCGTCCTAACGCGTTACCGGCCCGGACGGGTGCTGGGCCCGGACGCGCGGGCCGCAATGGTGGCAGCGCCACCTCGGACGCTCAGGAGCGGGCCGAGGTGGGCGCGCCATGGCAGCGCTTGTACTTCTTGCCCGAACCGCACGGGCAGGGAGCGTTGCGGGAGGGCCCCTGCCCGCCGGTCACGGTCCGTTCCTTGGCACCGTTGCCAGCGGCATGCTGGGGACGATTGCCACGCCCCCGCACCTCGGTGCCGCCATCTTCGGTCGGTCCGGTGTAAGTCAGTGGCCGCGACGGTGGCTCGGCCAGGCCGGCGGCGCCCACCCCGGGTGAACCCAGCGCGGGTGAATCCTGCGCCGCGGGAAGTCCGCGGTCACCGGTCTGACCGTCGAGCTGCGAGAGCGCCGAACCGGCCGGCGCAGGGGCCGCCAGCGGGGTGATCGGGGCCTGCGCCGGGTCCTCGGCGACCTCCTGCTCGGCGACCTGGACCTGCACGTTGAACAAGAACCCGACCGACTCCTCCTTCAGCGCCTCCAGCAGTGCGCTGAACATCTCGTATCCCTCGCGCTTGTACTCCACCAGCGGGTCGCGCTGCGCCATCGCGCGCAGCCCGATGCCCTCCTTGAGGTAGTCCATCTCATAGAGGTGTTCCCGCCACTTGCGGTCCAGCACCGAGAGCACAACGCGGCGCTCGAGCTCCCGCATCGCACCCTCGCCTGCCATCTCCTCGAGTTCGGCCTCACGACGGGCGTAGGACGCCCGCGCGTCGTCGAGCACAGCCGCCAGCAGCACGTCGCGGGTTAGGTCTACCCCAGAAGAATCATCACTGTTGTCACCGATGTCTTGATGCCTGATGCTGACCGGGTACAGCCCCTTCAGCGCCGCCCACAGCTGGTCGAGGTCCCAGTCCTCGACGTACCCGTTCTCGGTGGCGCCGTCGACGTAGGCGGTGATCACATCCGTCATCATGTGGTCGATCTGCTCGCGCAGATCCTCGCCTTTGAGCACCCGGAGCCGCTCGGCGTAGATCACCTTGCGCTGCAGATCCATGACCTCGTCGTACTTGAGGACGTTCTTGCGGATCTCGAAGTTCTGTTGCTCGACCTGGGTCTGCGCGGACTGGATCGCCCTGGTGACCATCTTGGCCTCGATCGGGATGTCGTCCTCCATCCGCAGCCGGGTCATGATGGACTCGACCAGCGGGCCGTTGAACCGCACCATGAGCTCGTCACGCAAGGACAAGTAGAACCGGGACTCGCCAGGGTCACCCTGACGCCCAGAGCGGCCGCGCAACTGGTTGTCGATCCGCCGTGACTCGTGCCGCTCGGTGCCCAGCACATACAGCCCACCGGCGGCGACAACTTCCCTGGCCTCGGCCTCGACCTCGGCCCGGGCCTCGTCCACGGCCGCCTCCCAGGCCGCTTCGTATTCCTCGGGGGTCTCCACCGGGTCCAGCCCGCGGGCCCGCAGTGCGGTGTCGGCAAGGAACTCCGGGTTGCCGCCCAGCATGATGTCGGTCCCGCGACCAGCCATGTTGGTGGCCACGGTGACCGCACCCGTGCGGCCGGCCTCGGCGACGATCATCGCCTCTTTCTCGTGCTGCTTGGCGTTGAGCACCGAATGCGGGATGCCGACGGCCACCAGAGCCTTCGACAGGTACTCCGAACGCTCCACGCTCGCGGTGCCGACCAGCACCGGCTGACCCTTGGCGTGCCGCTGCGCGATGTCGGCGACCACCGCGGCGAACTTCGCCTCCTCGTTCTTGTAGATCAGGTCGCCCTTGTCCTCACGGATCATCGGCTTGTGGGTGGGGATCGGCACCACACCCAGCTTGTAGATCTGGGCCAGCTCGGCCGCCTCGGTCTGCGCCGTACCGGTCATCCCGGCGAGCTTGTCGTAGAGCCGGAAATAGTTCTGCAGCGTGATCGTGGCCAACGTCTGGTTTTCGGCCTTGATCTCCACCTTCTCCTTGGCCTCGATGGCCTGGTGCATTCCCTCGTTGTAGCGCCGGCCGTGCAGCACCCGGCCGGTGAACTCGTCGACGATGAGGACCTCACCGTCGCTGACGATGTAGTCCTTGTCCTTGGTGTACAGCTCCTTGGCCTTGAGCGCGTTGTTGAGGAAGCCGACCAGCGGTGTATTGGCCGCCTCGTAGAGGTTCTCGACGCCCAGCTGGTCCTCGACGAACTCGACACCCTCCTCGGAGACGCCCACGGTGCGCTTGCGGTCATCCACTTCGTAGTGCACGTCGCGCTTGAGCATCGGGGCGAGTCGAGCGAACTCGCTGTACCAGCGGGAGGACTGGTCAGCGGGCCCGGAGATGATCAGGGGAGTACGCGCCTCGTCGATGAGGATGGAGTCGACCTCGTCGACGATGGCGAAGCTGTGCCCACGCTGCACGCAGTCTTCGAGGCTCCAGGCCATGTTGTCGCGCAGGTAGTCGAAACCGAACTCGTTGTTCGTGCCATAGGTGACGTCGGCGTGGTAGGCGGTGCGCCGCTCGTCCGGGGTCATCTGGGACAGGATCACCCCGACGTCGAGGCCGAGGAAGCGGTGCACCCGGCCCATCCACTCCGCGTCGCGCTTGGCGAGATAGTCGTTGACCGTGACGACGTGCACCCCCGTACCGGCGACCGCGTTGAGGTAGGCGGGCAGCACGCAGGTTAACGTCTTGCCCTCGCCGGTGCGCATCTCGGCGATGTTGCCCAGGTGCATCGCTGCACCGCCCATCAGCTGCGCGTCGAAGTGTCGCTGACCCAGCGTGCGTTTGGCCGCCTCGCGGACCACCGCGAACGTGTCGGGCAGCAGGTCGTTGAGCGACTCGCCCCGACTGTGACGCTGGCGGAACTCGTCGGTTTTGGCCCGCAGTTGGGCATCGGACTGGCCAGTGACCTGGTCCTCCAGGCCGTTGATGTGGTCGGCGATGGCGCGCAACCGGCGCACCGTCTTGTGCTCACCGGCGCGGAGCAGTCGGGACAGGACCACCGTGGGAGACCTCACTCGTATCGGGACACGGCTCGGCGGCCTTGTGGCGTGCCGCAGGGCAGCGCGCACCGCCGATCTGTGCGTCATCGTATGCCCTGTCTCAGCGGTGCCGTTATCAACGCAGGTCAACTACCCCCGAAACGCCATGATCGCCGTCTGTGTGCCGTGAGCGACACATGGTGTCGTCGTTCGCACACAGACAGCGATCATGGCTAAAGGGAACGGCGTTAGACGAGCTGGATCACGCCGTAGTGGAAGCCCTGCCGGCGGTACACGACACTGGGCAGGCCGGAGGCGGCGTCGGAGAACAGGTAGAAGTCGTGGCCCACGAGCTCCATCTCGTAGAGCGCCTGGTCAACAGTCATGGGTTCGGCGGAGTGCTTCTTGCGCCGCACAATGCGACCTAGTCCCTCCGCATCCGGCGAATGCCACCGCTGAGTGGGGAGCTCGTAGTCGAGTTCTTGCTCCGGTGGGTTCCGCACCGCCGTCCGGTGGTGCCGGCCGTTGATCTGGACCCCGTTGGCCTGAACCTCGGTCTGGACCTCGGTGGTCTGGACCTCGGTGGTCTGGACCTCATTGGCGGTGGTCTGGACCTCATTGGCCTGGACTGCAATTTCGGTGCCGAGATCGGAGGCCAGCACCGCCGCCAGCGGCGCCGTGGCCTCGGCGACGGACGTGGGCTGGCGGCGTCCATGGTGCACCTTACGCCGGTCCGCAGCCCGGCGGAGCCGGTTGTCCAGCTTGCTCACCGCCGCGTCGAGTGCGGCGTAGAAGTCCGGACCGCACGCCTCAGCCCGGACTACCTGTCCGCGGCACTGGCCGGTGATCTCCACCCGCTGGCAGCTCTTCGACTGCCGGGGATTGCGTTCGTGGAACAGTTCAACATCGTACTGGATGGCCTTGTGATCATAGCGTTTGATGCGGGCGAGCTTCTCGGTGACGTGCACCCGGTAGTGATCGGGCACCTCGACGTTGCGACCCTTCACAACAATGTTCACCAGGGCGACCTCCTCGCGTTGTCCAACAGGACTTCGGCGACGCCGGGGCATTGCAGTGATCGTCACTGGGCGATGTTCGGACGGCACTAGCGGGGACCGCCCGAAAAGATCACTCGACCGCCGGCGTCAGGACCATGGCTATTTCGCCTCCTCCGAACCAGCAGCGATTGGTGCTAGTTCCAGGCACCGTAGTCCGCCTAGGGCGCCGTCGCCAGAGCCCGACGTCCCGCTCCGTAGAGTAAACGCTCTGGGTGGAGTCACGCACCCTGCGGATACTACGGTGCGTGACACCCGGCCGCGGCGAGCACCACGATCGCGGACACCTCGATACCCGTCTGGAATAGCGCCCCGACGCAGGCTGCGACGGTCGCGCCGGTGGTCACCACGTCGTCGACGAGCACGACCGGCGTACCGGTGGGCGGCAGGCCAGCCCGTCTCGGCAGCACCCGGCCCGCCAGGTTGGCTTGCCGGGCCACCGCCGCCAGCCCGACTGAGTCGCGCACCCCACGGGCCATCCGTAACCCTGGGGCGACCGCGGCCGCCACCCCCGCGCCGGCCAGTGCAGCGGCTGCCCGCTGCGCCAGCAGCGTCACGTGTTGCCCGCCGCGGCGAGCCGCAGCCGACCGGCGGGACGGCACCGGCACCAGGCATACGCCGCCGGGTCCGGGTCCGAGCTGCAGTTGCAGGAGCCCGTGCGCCAGCGCGCCACCCAGCGGGCTCCCGAGGTCGCGGCGGCCTCGCTCCTTGTAGGCCAACAGTGCCGCACGCAGCCGACCGCGGTAGGCCCCTAGTGCATACACCGGTGGGGCGTACACCGGCGGTCCGGCTGCACAGCACGGCGGATACACCGGCACTGGCGCCCCCAACAGCGCCGCACAGCAAGGGCACCAGGCCGAGCCCGGCGCACCGCAGCCGCCGCAGTCGACCGGCAGCAGGAGGTCCAGCAGCGCGCGCACCCTGCCAGCTTGGCCCCGACGTCCACACCGCAACGGCGGCGGACCCCGCCGGCGGCCCGGCTGTGCACAACGACCCCGGCTGTCCCCACCGCGGCGGCGCCAGGCTTGCACCAGGGGAGTCAGCCGGGGTAAAGCGGTACCGCGCCCGGCCCGATCCCGCCGAGCAGCGGTTCCCACACCTCTTGGGCATCCGAATAGGCCCACAACCCGGTGGCATCTGCCACCACGATCACACGGCCGGGTGCGGCGGCGATGCCGGTTACCGGGCCGGTGAGGTTGGTGCTGGATACCTGCCGACGGGTCAGCCCGTCCACCGACACCGAGGACACCTGAGGAGCCAACCCGGTAGACGCCACTACCAGCAACTCTGGACGCGCCCAGTCCACGCTTGCGATCGGTAGCAGGTTACCCTCACGCAGTACTTGAGGGTGGCGCAGGCTCACCGCGCCGGACTCGGTCACCACCGCGGCCACCACCACACGCCCGCCGACCACCGCGGCCACCCGCACCCCGTCCCGGGCCAGTCGAAGCTCGGTGATGGGGCCCAACTGCGCCAGTTCAGTGGCGTCGACTTGGTAGGTCGACGCCTGACCGGCGCCCGACAGCGCCACCCCCTCCACAGTGCGGCCGTTGATCACGGTCCACACCTCGGTGCCCGAAGGCCGCCAGGTGGGCCGAGTCATCGACAGCGCGTCCAGCGCCACGACTGCCAGGTCCCCATCGACCGGGCCCACCCGCAGCTGCGGGTGGGCGCCCGGGCCGGCGACGACCGCTGCAAGCAACTCCCCGCCGGGACTCGAGCGGGCTGCGTTGAGCACCGCGAACTGTCCGGCACCGGCAGGTCCTGGCGCCGGGACGCCATCGAGCCTGTTCAGCCGGCCATTGACGACCGCCTGCCCGGGCACGTCGGATCGCGGGCCGGCCGGCGGTATATACGAGGCGATATCGGCCGAGCGCCACTCGACCTGCCCTGGCACCAGTGGTTCGCCGTCGGCGAGTAGCCGCAGCGGGGCGGGCAGCAAGGCATCCAGGGTGCCGACGATCTGCGCCGCGACCAGCCGCCGGTCCTGATCACCCAGTGCGTCGAGGCCGGTCAGATTGATCACAGCCCGACCGGATCTGGTGATCAGCACGTTGGATCTGGGCCGGGTCCTTTCCGGCAACATCGACCGGACAGCTCCGGCCAACCGCTCGGACGGTCCGGTCAGCAGCAAGTCCAACGCCCGCCCAGCTAGCGTGGATTCCGGTTGCATGGGCAGCCAGCGCAGGTCGGGCACCAAGGTGCCGCGGTTTGGGTCGACGAAGAAAACCCGAACCTGACGATAGTTGTTCCGGAAGGCAGTGGCCTCCACCAGTACGCCTGGTGGCGGGTTGGTGATCCGCCACTCGCCGCGCTCTTGGACTACGTCAAGCGGGACGGAGAACGTCCCCGCCCCGGGCGTGAAGCTGCCGTCGGCGGTGAGCACACCCAGCCGCGAGCCCCCCACCCGGATCCGCCGGACACCGTCGGCGGCGGCGCCGCCCTGTGGGGTGGCGCCGGGAGCGTCCTCGACCACGGTGAGGCCGGCCCCGTCATCCCAATTCGCCGCCGCCTCCCGGGATAGGAAAGCGCGGGCGGCGGCGTGCCCGTTGGCTGCGCTGCCGGTGGCCTCAATGAAGTCCCGCACCAGCCGGAACGGGTCCACGCCCCGTTGCGGACCGGCCGGTGGGGTCACTCGCGAGCCCCCCGGCAGCGAGCGCACCACTTGCATGTCGGAGCTCGAGGGGACAGCGGCACAACCCACCAGCAACGTGAGGAGTAGCGCTGCGGCGACGGCGGGGAGCCGGGCGACGCATTGGCGCATCATTAGCGCATCACTGGCGCATCACTGGCCCCCCAGGTCTGGCCGGCACTGGTTGAGCCGGCTGGGATTGACCCGGCACTGGGGCGTCCTCGGGGCCCAGCGGCAGCGGGCTGCTGGTGAGCTCGGTACCTCGGCTACGGGGCAACGTGAGCCGGAAGGCGCTGCCCCGACCGGGCTCACCCCATGCCTGCAACCAGCCCCCATGCAGCCGGGCATCCTGCAGACTGATCGACAGTCCCAGCCCGGTACCCCCGGTGCGCCGGTCACGCGACGGGTCGCCGCGCCAGAATCGGGTGAACACCAGGTCCTGCTGGCCTGGGTGCAGCCCGATGCCATGGTCGCGCACCAGCACCGCGACAGCGTCGGCATCCGCGGCCACGTTCACCTCGACCGGGCGCCCTTCCCCGTGGTCCAGCGCGTTGGTGAGCAGGTTGCGCACGATCCGTTCCACCCGCCGCGGGTCGATCTCGGCGATCACTTCCCCGGCTGGCAGGTCCAGCTCCAGCTCAGTGCTGGCACGGTCGGCGACCGCGCGTACCGCAGCCACCGCATGAGCGACGGTGGTGCGCACGTCGACCGTCTCGCTGTACAGGTCAGCGACCCCGGCGTCGAGCCGGGAGATCTCCAGCAGGTCGGCGAGCAGGGCCTCGAATCGGTCCAGCTCGTTCACCAGCAGCTCGGCCGGACGGTGCAGCACCGGGTGCAGCTTGTCACGGGACTGGTAGAGCAGGTCGGCAGCCATCCGCACGGTAGTCAGCGGGGTGCGCAACTCGTGGGAGACATCGGAGGTGAAGCCACGCTGTAGCTCACCGAATTCCTCCAGCTGGCGGATCTGCCGCTGGATGCTGGCCGCCATTTCGTTGAACGAGGTGCCCAGCCGGGCCATCTCGTCCTGCCCGGTGACCGGGATGCGCTCCTCAAGGTGGCCCTCGGCGAAGCGCTCGGCCACCTCGGCGGCCTGCCGGACCGGAACCACCACCTGGCGAGTCACCAGGCTGGCGATGCCCGCGACGAGCACCAGCAGCACCAAGCCCCCGACCACCAGAGTGGACTGCATCAGGTGCAGGGTGTCCTGCTCCGCGGTGAGCGGGAACAGCAAGTAGAGCTGCAGCGTGCGACCCGCGCTGGCGACCGGCATGCCGACGACCAGCATGGTCACCCCAGTCGAGCCCCGCTGCACTGTGGTGATCTTGTGGGCGAGCACACCACGCTCCACCGCCGAGCGCAGTACCGCCGGGACGTCGTCCAGCGGGCCGATCTTCTGGCCGGTGCCGGCTACCCCCGCAGCGCCGCCGCCGTCCACCAGCACCGGCTCGTACGCTCCGGCGCTGGCCGCTGCGGCACCCTCACCCGCGGGTTCTGGGTTAGTCAGTCGATCGACGGTGGTGGTGAGCCTGCTGGTCAGCGACGTCGAGGTGGGATCGACCGCACCGAGCTCGGACTCCACCACGACCCTGCTGTTCTCGGCCTGCACCAGCGCGGCCTGCATCTTGTTCTCAATCAGCCGCTGGGCGATCTGAGCCTGCAACACCATGCCCAACACCAGCACGACGGTCGAGGACAGCGCCACGGTGCTGGCTACCACCCGGACCTGCAGGGAGCGGCGCCACATCGCCCCGGCCACCGCCGTCAGCTCACGGGCTCGGCTGACGGCTCGGCGCAGGAAATCGGTCGCCCGGCCCGCCCGCAACATCAGCGCCGAGTGATCCAGAGCGCGAGCATCCTCACGGTGCACCGGCCTTGTACCCGACGCCCCGCACGGTGAGCACCACCTCTGGATGCTCGGGATCCTGCTCGATCTTGGAACGAAGCCGTTGCACGTGCACGTTGACCAGCCGGGTGTCCGCGGCGTGCTGGTAGCCCCAGACCTGCTCGAGCAATACCTCGCGGGTGAACACCTGGCGCGGCTTGCGGGCCAGAGCGAGCAACAAGTCGAACTCCAGCGGAGTCAGCGGGATCGGCGTCCCATCTCGGCTGACCTCGTGACCGGGCACGTCGATGGCCAGGTCACCGATGGTCAGCTGCTCGGCGGGATCGGCCTCGGTGCGGCGTAACCGGGTCCGCAGCCGGGCCACCAGCTCCTGGGGCTTGAACGGCTTCACCACGTAGTCGTCCGCGCCGGACTCCAGGCCCAACACCACGTCGACGGTGTCGCCCTTGGCGGTGAGCATCACGATCGGGACGCCGGACTCCGCACGGATCGCTTTGCACACGTCGATGCCGTTCATGCCTGGCAACATGAGGTCCAGCAGCACAAGGTCTGGCTTCAGCTCCCGCAGCGCCGACATCGCCTTCGTGCCCTCGCCGACCACGGCGGTGTCGAAACCCTCTCTGCGCAGCACGATGGTCAGCATCTCGGCCAACGCGGCGTCATCGTCAACCACGAGTACACGAGCCCTCATGCCCACCATCGTGGCATGCGCTGGACACTGCGTGCGGTCGGGCATCGATCCCACCTTATTGCCCGAGTATCTGCAACACCACGTCGCTGGGCGTCGGCCCGGGGCTGCCAGTTCCGGTGCCGGCAGTGTCATCTAGGCCGTCTACGACCAACCACGGGGCCAGCCAGCCGCCCGCGGTGAGCCCGTCGTAGACGGCCGCGCACCGGGCTTGCAGGCCTCGATCGGTCTCGTACAAGTCTTTCGTCCGCCCATGGTCAGCCGCGGCCCGACCGTCCGCGCGGGCCGCGGCGACGCTGGTCGGCACTCGCAGCAGCAGCTGGGCATCAGGCACCGGGACGCCGAAACGGTCCACCTCCAGTGCCCGGACCCACTCGACGAAGGGCCCGTCGGCGTCCTCGTGCAGCCGCGCCGCACCGTAGGCCGCGTTGGACGCGACGTAGCGATCCAGCAGCACCACGTCGTGGCGGCGCCACAATGCGCGCAACTCGCCCGCGGCGTCGCGCCGGTCCAACGCGAACAGCACAGCCATGGCGTGCACCGAGTCGGCCAGGTCGCCCATTCGTCCGTACAGCGCGTCGCGCACCAGGTCGGCGTGCACGTCGGTGCCGTAACGGGGGAACGCCATCCGGCCCACCGACGCGTGCTGCGCGGTGAGCGCCGCGGCCAGCGCGTCAGCAAGGGTGCGCTTGCCCGCCCCGTCCAGCCCCTCGATGACAACCAGCCGCCCCACGGTGGCACACGCTATCCCCCGGCCGGAGGCCCGCCTGTCATCGCATTAGGGGCGCATCCGGGCGACCAGGCCGGTGTCGTAGCGCCCGGAGACGAACTCGGGGTTCTCCAGCAACTCGGCGTGGAAGGGCAGGTTGCATTTCGGCCCGGCCACGGTGAACCCGGCCACCGCCGACCGGGCCCGCTGCAACGCCTGCTCCCGGTCGCAACCGTGCACCACCAGTTTGGCCAGCAATGAGTCATAATGCGGCGTCACCGTGGTGCCCTGCGCGTAACCGGCGTCCACCCGCACCCCGTCCCCGGCCGGCTCCACCCACGAGGTGACCGTTCCGGGACCGGGGAGGAACCGTTTCGGGTCCTCGGCGTTGATTCGCAGTTCGATCGCATGCCCTTCGGGGGCAAGAGCGTCGACGTCGAAGCCGGGTGCCGCGCCCGAGGAGATGCACAGCTGGGCTGCCACCAGGTCCACGCCGTAGCGCAACTCGGTGACCGGGTGCTCAACCTGCAGCCGGGTATTCATCTCCAGGAAGAAGAACTCACCGGTGTCCGCATCGAGCAGGAACTCGACCGTTCCCGCATTGCGGTAGTCCACAGTGGAGGCAGCGAGCACCGCGGCGTGCTCCATCCGGCGGCGCAGGTCCGGCTCGACGGCGGGGGACGGGCTCTCCTCGGCGACCTTCTGGTGTCGCCGCTGCACTGAACACTCCCGCTCCCCCAGCGCCACCACCCGGCTGTCGGCCAGCCCGAGGACCTGCACCTCGACGTGCCGCACCCGCGGGAAGTACCGCTCGACGAACAGCCGCGGGTCACCGAAGAGTCGTTGCGCGAACGCGCTGACCCTGGCGTGCTCGGTGCGCACCGCGCCGACGTCGGCCGCCACTGCCATTCCCATCCCGCCTCCCCCGGCAGCGGCCTTGAGCATCACCGGGAAGCCGACCCGCTGAGCCTGTGCCACCGCCGCGTCCGCCTCGGCCACCGCGCCATCCGAACCGGGCGCCACCGGCACCCCGGCCGCGGCCACGGTGGCCAATGCGCTCACCTTGTCGCCCATCAAGGAGATCGCCTCGGCGCTGGGACCGACCCACGCCAGGCCGGCATCGCGAACCGCTCGGGCAAATCCGGCGTCCTCGGACAAGAATCCGTAGCCGGGATGCACCGCGACCGCACCGGTGCGGCGGGCCGCATCCAGTAACTGGTGGGAGTCCCGGTAGGCCTGCGCCGGTGGTCCGCTCAGCTCGACCGCCTCGTCGGCCTCGGCGACGAACGGCAGCTCGGCGTCCGCCGAGGAGTGCACCGCGACGGTGCGGATCCCCAACGCCCGGGCAGTGCGGATCACCCGCCGGGCGATCTCACTCCGATTGGCGACCAGCAGCGACTCAAACACGCACCCATCCTCCTGCCGAAGCGCAACTTACGGGCCCCATAGGCAAAGTAGATGACCAGGCCGACGGCCGGCTACAACAGGAAACGTACCCAGGTGGGACCAGCACGAAGGCGAACAGCGAGCCGACGTTGACCATCTCCTCGAGCTCCTCGAGCCGATCGATCGGGAAAACGCCGCTCAACTGCTGGTCGCTGGGGTGCGGTCCAGGTCGGGCGGGGTGCGGTCCAGGTCGGGCTCCAGGTAGATGATCCGGGCGGCGGGAACCGCGCCGCGGACCCGTGCCTCGGCCTCGTCGATGACCCGGGCGATCTCGGCGGTGGACATCGTGGACGGCACCGCAATTTTGGCGGCGACCAGGAGCTCATCGGGACCGATGTACTGGGTTCGAAGGTGGATCACCCGGTCCACCCCACCGCCGACCAGGGCTGCCCGGATGGTGCGCACCTCGACCGGGCCAGACCCCTCCCCGATCAGCAGGCTCTTGGTCTCCCTGATGAGGAAGATCGCGATGACGCCGAGCAGGACACCGATGCAGAGCGTGCCGATCGCGTCCCAGATGATGTTTCCGGTGAGCGCCGACAAACCGACCCCGGCCAGGGCGAAGACAAGCCCGAGCAGCGCGCCGGCGTCCTCCAGTAGCACCACCGGGAGCTCCGGGGTCTTGGACTGCCGGATGAACTGCCACCAGGTGCCGGTTCCCTTGAGCGGCCGGGACTCCCTGATCGCGGTGCGGAAACTCAGGCTCTCCAGCACGATCGCCACCACCAGGATCCCGATCGCGACCAACGGTGAAATAAGCTGCTCGTCGCTGCCCAGCTTGTGGAAGCCCTCGTACAGGGCGAACACCGACCCGAGGCTGAACAGCAGTAGCGCCACGACGAAGGAGTAGAAGTACCGGTCACGGCCGTAGCCGAACGGATGCTCCTTGGTGGCCTCCCGCCGGGAACGCTTCTGGCCGAGCAGCAGCAGGCCCTGGTTGGACGTGTCGGCCACCGAGTGCACCGCCTCGGCCAGGATTGATGACGACCCTGTGATCAGGTATCCGACGAACTTCGCCACCGCGATACCGGCGTTGGCCAGCAACGCCGCGATAATCGCCTTCGTCCCGCCGCTAGCTGACACCCCAGCGCCTCCTCGCACTGCCCGTCTCACCCGCACCGGTGAGCCTACAAGCGATCAAAGCCCCAGGTATGCAACGCCGGAGCGCCATGCCGCTGCGAATTCGTCGGGCTCCAGGGTAGGTTGACCAGCGACCTGGAGATGGCGCGGAACAGGGAAGGGCGCCGGTCCCCGGCGTCTTTTGTCGGCGGGGTCATGCAGCGAGTCCCGGCAACGCCCGGAATAGCTGCACGGGACCGGGTCCCGGGCACACCGTGACCTCAGGATCGGCGGCGGCCAGCCATACCGACCCACCGCGGCGCATCGTGATGCTGCCGCCGTCTGGAGAGCGCAGCTGCGCCGACCCCTGGGTGCACAACAAGATCTGCGGCCACGGGCTGTTCAGGCACACCAGGGTCGACTCGCCGTCTGCCCACTCCAACCGGGTCAGCTGGAACTCCTCGGCCGGGGTGCGGTACGCGGTCTCGTGCGG
Organism: Pseudonocardiaceae bacterium; assembly: GCA_035997545.1. GTDB lineage: Bacteria > Actinomycetota > Actinomycetes > Mycobacteriales > Pseudonocardiaceae. The sequence goes on along the minus strand of DASYIL010000178.1, from coordinate 8,062 downwards.
CCCGACCGGTTCACCGCGTTGCACCGGCAGCTCGCCGGAGGAGAAGTCCAGTACCCGCAGCAGCTCCGGGACGTCGATGTGCTTGGCTGTCAGACCGCCGCGCAGCACGTTGTCCGAATTGGCGCTGATCTCCACCGCGGTGCCCCGCAGATAGGTGTGCAGGTTGCCAGCCGGTAGGTACATCGCTTCTCCCGACGCCAGCACGACGTGGTTGAGCAGCAAGGCCGCGAGCACCCCGACATCGCCTGGATACGTCTCGGCCAGCTCGAGAACCACCCGGCACTCGTTCCGGAAATCGCTGCCGCCAGCGGTGGGACTGCTGCGAGAGGCGGGAAAGACCCCACGAACCCCGTCGCGGCGCAGCAGTGCAACGCAGGCATCCAGAGTGCAAGGCAGCAGCGTCTTCACCGCGGGCTCGGGCATCGTGATCCAGGTGGTGAACAGGGTGCGCAGCCCGTCTGCATTGGGCTCGGCCGCGAGCATCGTGCGGTAGGGCTCGAGTAGCGGCGTGTCCAGCGCGGCGAGCAATTCGACGGTGCGCAGCGGGTCTCGGAAACCGGCCAGCGCGTGGAGTTCGGTGAGCGCGCAGATCAGCTCGGGTTTGTGGCTGGGATCAGAATAGTTGCGTTCTGGGGCGTCCCGGAGGATTCCCCGGGCCTCCTCGCGGGCGAACCCCTCGGCTGCCTGCTCCGCCGACGGGTGGGCCTGCAGGCTCAACGGTTCGTCGGCGGCGAGCACCTTGAGCAGGAACGGCAGCCGGCCGCCCCAGTGCTGTGCGCAGCGGGCTCCGAGATGATGATCCGGGTCGGCGTGCAGAGCCTCCAGCAGGGAAGTCGGGGCGCCGTCGGCGTGCAGCAGCACCGACGGGTCCGCCGGGTGCGCGCCAAGCCACAGCTCCGCCTGCGGGTGGGGGGAGGGGATCGGGCCGCCGAGCAGCTCCGCGATCGCGGTCCGGGAACCCCAGGCGTACGGCCGAACCGCGTTGCGCAACGACTCCACAGACCCTCCTTCGCCGCGTGACTGCTCGCTCATCCGATGGCCGACCCGGCCGAGCCGACCCAGCCGCGCCCGCCCACCACGCCCCGTCCCAACCCGAGGTACAGCGCGGCGAAGTCGAACCGTAGGGCCAGCACGGCGGCAGCGCACGCCGCAGCACCAGGCTCACCCGGACGCACCACCAGCTCCTCGTCAGCGGTGACCACGTCGGCGCTGGGTAACTCATCCAGCGCCGCAACGTGCCCGGGGTCAAGGCGCCCAGGGTCGCGGTGGGACTCCGGGAGCACACCCAGCAGCACCGGCCGGAACGCTGGTGCGCCACGGAGCTGCGGCTGATCCTCGAATGGATCATGGAACACGTCTGTCTCCCCGCTAGCGCAGTCCGCCTCCCGGCGCAGCGCCGACAGTGCTGCCGCCTCGTGGAATCCCGCTGCGTGCGCCACCACTGCCGCGTACGCGGCGAGCGTCCCCGCGCAATGCTCGGCCACCGCGGTAGCCACCGGATCGGTACCCCACAGCAACGGAGTTCGCTCGGTCAATCGCAACGCCAGCGACTTGGCGGGGTTGACGAGGGACTCGTGTGCAATGTGATCCCGCTCGGCTTCGCGGTCCAGCTCGCCGGCCAGCACCTCGGAGTCGGTGGCCAGCAGCCCCAGCGTGTTCAACAGCAGCAGCCCGGCGGTCAGCGTGCGTGGCAACGCCAGCCCGGGCGGTACCTCGATCCGGGGCACCAGCAGCACCGATCGACCTGCTGCCGCGGTCGCCACCGGGCCGTCAGCGGGAGCGGTGAGCACCACCTGGGCACCCCGGCGGACCGCGCGGTCGATGCCCTGGGCCAGCTCCCGATCGCCGGGATCGATGGTGTCAGCGAGCACGATGTCCAGCGCGCCCACCCACATCGGGACCGACCGTGTCATCACCACCGGCACCGGGCAGGACGGCCCGAGTAGCGCCAGCAGCAGCGATGCGCCGGCCGGTGCTGCGCCCGGTCGGGTCAGTAGCACCAGTGCGCGGGGACGTTCCCCGGCCAGCCGCCCGAGACCCGCCTCCTCGGCTGCGAATGCGGTGGAGCGAACCTGCGCACCCGCAGTGGCCGCGGCGCGTAACAGCCCACCGGTGTCGGTGGCCTCCAAGCGCCCGGGGTCATCGAGCAGGTCGCTGTCAAACGCCCGGTCGCGTTGCATCAGCCTCACCCCAGTCCACGATGGTCACCTCGGCTAGCTGGGTCATCTGAGGTAGGTCCGGTCCCGGGCAACGCCTCGTCGAGCAGCAACACCGGGATGCCATCGGTCACCGGGAAGCTGCGCCCGCAGTCGGTGCAAGTCAACACGTCAGCATTAGGGTCGGCAGCAGTACCGGGGCGCAGCTCGGCGTGCGCCGAGCACGGGCAGACCAGAATTCCCATCAGCTGAGAGTCCAAGTTTACGACCATCGCCGTCCTCCTCATCACCGTTGGTAGCTCTTGAAGGCCACTTAACTGACCGACGGTAGTCCGTGGAGGGACTACCTACCTCGCACTAGTGCCAGCACCTCGTCGCGCAGCGCCTCCACCGCTGCGGTGTCGCTGGCCTCGACATTGAGCCGCAGCAGCGGCTCGGTGTTCGACGGGCGCAGGTTGAACCATGAACCATCGGGCAATCGCACGGTGAGGCCGTCGAGCTCATCGAGCTCGACGCCGGCCCGTGGCGCGAACCGCTCCCGCACCGCCTTTAGTCTGCCCCGCTGATCGTCGACCGTGGAGTTGATCTCGCCGGACGCCGTATAGCGGCTGAACTCGGCCATCAGCGCCGACAGCGGGCGCTGCTGCCGGCCCAGCCCGGCGAGCACGTGCAGGGCGGCAAGCATCCCCGAGTCGGCGCGCCAGAAACCGCGGAAGTAGTAATGTGCGGAATGCTCGCCGCCGAAGATCGCCCCGGTTTCCGCCATCCGCTGCTTGATGAACGAGTGGCCGACCCGGGTGCGCACTGGCCGCCCGCCGTGCTCGCTGACAATCTCCGGCACGGCCCGCGAAGTGATCAAGTTGTAGATCACCGTAGCGCCCGGTTCGGTGGCCAACTCCCGAGTGGCGACCAAGGCGGTGATCGCGCTGGGGCTCACCGGCTCGCCGCGCTCGTCGACCACGAAGCAACGGTCGGCGTCACCGTCGAAGGCCAGACCCAGATCGGCCCTGTACGCGCGCACTGCCGCCTGCAGGTCCACCAGGTTCGCCGGGTTCATCGGGTTAGCCTCGTGATTCGGGAAGTTGCCGTCTAGTTCGAAGAACAGCGGGATGACGTGTAGCGGCAGTCCCGCGATCACCGCGGGCACGGTGTACCCACCCATCCCGTTGCCGGTGTCCACGACGACTCGCAACGGCCGGATCCCGGACAGGTCCACCAGCGAACGCAGGTACTCGGCGTAGTCGCCGAGCATGTCCCGCACGATGACACTGCCGCCGCCCGGTCCCGGCTCGATCCCACGCTCGATCGCGATCCGGATCTCATCCAGCCCGCTGTCCTGGCCGACCGGGGCGGCACCGGCCCTACAGAGTTTGATGCCGTTGTAGCGGGCCGGGTTGTGGCTTGCAGTGAACATCGCGCCCGGCAAGTCGAGCCGCCCGGAGGCGAAGTAGAGCATGTCGGTGCTGGCCAGCCCGATTGAGACGACGTCAAGACCGCGGCCGGTCACTCCCTCGGCGAATGCGCCAGCCAGACCGGGCGAGGAGTCCCGCATGTCATACCCGATAACCACCGCCTGCGGCCCGGCTGAACCGGCGGTCGAACCCGCTGGGCCACTGACGAGGTCGGCGAAGGCCGCGCCGATATCGCGCACCACCTCCGAGTCCAGCTGCTCACCGACGACACCGCGGATGTCGTAGGCCTTCACTATCGCTGACAGGTCGGGCACCGCTCTCCTCACGTTGGGTCTGGCCTCACCGAGAGGTTAGCCCGCGTTCAGCGGTTCAGCGGGGTAATTCGGGTGCAGGTAAGCCCGCTGAATGCGACACGGGTGAATGGGTCAGTCGTCGATGGGGTTTGGTAGGACCCTGAGGTGACCGCGGCGGCCGGTGCCGGTCGCCGGAGCCGGGAGAACAGGGTCCATCGGGAGGTCCACCCGGCCAGCCTCCCGGACCGCTTCGGCCAGCGCGGTGAGGTCGTCCACCGAGGGTTCCGGCTCGCCGTACTCACCCTCGTGACGTACGACGTCCCAGCCCCGTGGAGCGGTCAGCCGCACCGCGTGCCGCTCGCACAGGTCATAGGAATGCGGCTCGTTATAGCTGGCCAACGGGCCCACCACCGCTGTGGAGTCGGCATACACGAACGTAAGGGTGGCAACGGCCGAGTTTATACACCCGGTCCTTGAGCACCGCCGCACGCTGCGCACGGCGGGAACCATAGCGCGCAGATTCCACCGGGTGGGGCAGGCGCGCGGAGGATCAAACTGGCCGATGCGTTCCCGGCGTAGTCTCGACGGATGACGGTCACCCGGTCCGCTCGCTCGTCGGTACGCAGACGCCGAGACCGGCGCGGTCGCGGGGTCCGGGGGCTGCTGTTTCCCCCCACGCTGCCTGCGGCCCGCAGCCGCGCGGAGCGGTTCGACGCGATCGTGCTGGACGCCCTCGAACCGATCGACGAGCGCTGGCACACCGAGCTGGAAAACCTCGATATCGCTGTCGACGAGGTGCCAGAGGTCACTGACTGCGATCCGACCACGGTCACCTGGGGCAGCGATGTGGTGGAGGACGGCAAGATCCCGCTGGCCCGCCTCATCCCAGCTGGGGTTGACCGCGCGGGTCTGCCCACCCGGGCCCGGATCGTGCTGTACCGACGGCCGCTGGAGACGCGAGCTCAAGACGGCGGCGACCTGTCCGACCTCGTGCACGAGGTACTTGTCGAGCAGGTCGCAAACTACTTGAGCATCGATCCGGACGTCATCGACGGCCCCGCTCACGGGGGCTGACACCGCGGCGGTGGACTATCCGGCTACGCCGCGCCGGGAGGGTAGCGCGGCACCCGCAACCAGCAGGAACACCGCGCCCTCGGCAAGCAATAGTGCGTTGCGGGTGACATCCGAGCGGTCCACTCGTATTTCTGCCGCAATGCCCTGCAATGGGACCGCGACCTGGTGCCCCCAGCCACGCACCACAGGCACCCCGCGGCCGTTCACGCTGGCCCGCCAGCCTGGTTCGTCGTTGGCCGCGATCACGAGCAACCTGCCCTCCGCGCCGGGCGCAACCTGCACCGCTACCTGCGGTGCCGCAGCGGGCGCCAGTACCCCGCTGACCCCGGGCTCGATGGGCGGGGCAGCGCCGATCCGCGCCTGCACGGCCAGCGCGGGTCCCAGCAGCTCAGCTCCCGGGACCGGTCGGGTAACCCGCAACACGGGCTTGCCGTCCGCCGTCTGGGGCGCTGACTTAGCCAGTGGTCCGGCCGCGGCGAGGGCTCGAGCACCCTGCGCTGCGGTGTCTAGCACCACGAACTGCACCCCGCTGGCAGCCACGTCGGAGATCGCAGCTGAGGTCTCTCCCGGTTGCCCGGCCCGCAGCGCAGCGGCTACCCGCTCCAGCCGAGCCCCGGTGGCGCGTAGCGGGGCGATGTCGTCGTCGCCAAAGCGCGCGGTCCGCGACCTGGTCAGTCGCACCGGCTCGCCCTGGGCGCCGACAACCAGAACCGAGGTCCCGGACCGCGCCAGCTCTGCGGTCAACGACGGGGCCAGTACGGGCAGGCCAGCTGGCGGACCGGCAGTGAGGGGACCGCTAGCCCCTATCGCCACCGCTGTGACCGACAGCGCGCCTACCCCGACCCACGGCGCGACAGACAGCGCCCGACCTGGTGTCAGCGCCCGACCTGGTGTCAGCGCCCGACCTGGCGTCACAGCGCTACCAGCTAGTAACACGATCCACACCAACCCGCAGCCGATTAGCAGCAGAGCACCCGCGGTGGATCCCGGCCGGGGGTCCCCGCCGGCCAGCGGCCGCATCGGCGACTGAACGAGCAGCACCACCGCAGCGGCGCCGAGCAGCACCAGCCCCAGACCCGGCAGCATCGCCCAGGACGGCCGGGCGACCAACGCGATCACCGCCGCGATCAGCACCACCGCGCCCACCCACGGTGCGGCGCCCGGTCCACCGGGGTCCAGGGCGAGCAGCTGCAGCCAGCCAGGCACCTGCTCGGGCACCACTGCGCCCACCCCGTGCAGCAGCACCGAGGGGCGTTGGATCACCACCGCCGGCCACGGCATGAGCAAGCCCAGCGGCAGCAGCACCACTGCGAACAGCCCGACCGCACGGCGCAGCGTCGCCACCCGGGGGGCTGGGACCACGACGAAACCGATGAGCACCACTGTCAGTACCAGCAGGTGCATCAGGGGGGCGAACGCGCCGATCACGGTAAGGCCGAGCGCGGTGCCGGCCGCGGTGGACAGCCAACCGCCCGATCGCCCGACGGTTCCACCGCGCAGCACGGCGACAGAACCGGCCAGTACGAGGGGCAGCAGCAGGTGCACCAGCACCACGTCCAGCCGGCCCTGTGCCAGCCCAGCGATGGCCGGCGGGAGCAAGGCGTACCCGGCTGCGGCCAGCGCGCGACGCGCGCGGCTGACCGGTAGCGCGCACGTGGCCCGGTAGGCAGACAGGGTGGCCAACGGCAGCGCGCCCAGCAGGAGCAGCGACACCGCGGCAGCCGGCGACCCCACCGGCAAGCTGAGCACGCCGAGCACTGCCAGCGCAGCCGGCGGAGGCGCCGCGCTCCCGCCGCCGATCGGGTGCCAGGAGGCCAGATAAGACGACCAGGTCTCGAGCAGGCTCTCCATGGGGAACAGCCGGCCACCGGCCAAGTCCAGTCCCAGCCGATGGCGGTTCACCAGCACAGCGAGCACCGTCATCGCCATCGTGAGCAGCGCGGGCGGGGCGAGCAAGAATTCCCGAATGCGCGTGCCGATCCCGATGTCCACCAGCGCCAACTCGACCGAGTCGCTACCCTCGGTGGCGTCCTGAGGCGTGTCGGTGCCGGAATTCCTGGGCAGCGGTGACGGCCGGGGCCGGGTTCGCGTAACAACCTCGCCTGGGTCGTTGCTTGGGCCACTCACCGCTATCGGTGCCACGACTGTGTTGGGGCTGAGCACGCCATCCGAGGGCGGCACTGGCCGCACCGAGCGGGCGTTGTCGTCACCAGGAGGCTCGCCAGCAGCGCCCGACACGCCGACCCCTCCTATCCATCCCCGTTGGTGGGGGCACACGGTACGTCCCTGAACCACCGGCGCGTACGCCGGGAGGTCGAGCCCTCAGACCACGCGGCGTTTGAGCCTGCGGCGCTCCCGCTCCGACAAGCCGCCCCAGATGCCGAACCGCTCGTCGAAAGCCAGCGCGTACTCCAGGCACTCGGCTCGTACCTCGCATCCCTGGCAAATCAGCTTCGCTTCCCTGGTCGAGCCGCCTTTCTCGGGGAAGAACGCCTCGGGATCGGTCTGGGCGCACAGCGCCCGCTCCTGCCACTCCTGCTGGTCAGGATCATCGAACAGGTTGGCCAGCAAGGGGATATCGGACGCTGGGACCCAGCGGCGCGGCTGCTCGTCTCCCCCATCCGCACCCCGGTCCTTGTCCATCTCATCCATGGCGGTCCGCCCTCCTCGCCATAGAGTTCCTCCCCGGTTCGCGCACTCCCCGGGCTGAGGCCGAAGAATAACAAGCCTGTGATTACACCCGTGTCGTCGGGGCTGCAACCCCAGAACCTCGCTGGGGCTCCTCCCCCGGCGCGTCGCGGTTGACACGCTGGGGAGGCACGGGTGCCGGAGCAGGGCACCGCGACCTGCCCGTGGAGCGCACGATGAGCGTGCCGTTGCCGAGACGAGCGCGCCCGGGGTGGTGTAGATGGTTACTGGTGGTGGTTGAGGAGTATCCGCTGCGGGATGTCTGTGAGCGGGGTGTCTGTGAGCGGGGTGTCTGTGCGGGGGATGGTGGCGGTCAGTCGGTGGCCACCGTGGTGGTGGGGTCCTGCGTGGAGGTTTCCGCCGGCGGCGTGGACTCGTTCGCGCAGGCCTACCAGGCCGCGACCGACGGAGAGGGTCTGCCCGCGGTGGGCTTGTGTGG
>DASYIL010000177.1:0-13990 GCA_035997545.1 Pseudonocardiaceae bacterium | reverse complement strand
CGGTTTCACCCAGGTGGGATGTTTCGCAACGGTGCTGTTCTGAAAAGTCAAGAGGCATACTCGCGCCCGTGTCCCTCCTACGTCTGGTAGCCGCTCTGCTGGCGACCCTGATGGCCGTCCTGCTGGCTGGCTGTGGTCTGTTCGGGTCGGATCCGCGCGACGCGGCGGCTGCGTTTCTGGACGCCGTATCGAGAGGTGACACTGCTGGTGCCGGGCGGCTCACCGACGATCCGGGAGCCGCCACTGAACTGATCCGGCAGGTCCGCGACGAGCTGAAGCCCCAGCACGTGCAGCTCACTGTGGGCGAGGTCCGTTCCGGCGACCGCATCGCGTCGGCCTCTTTCGCCGCGGTCTGGGACCTGGGTAAGGGCCGGCAGTGGCGCTACCCAGGGGCCTTCGAGCTGGTGCCTGCGACCGCCGCCGACGGGTGGCGGGTGCGATGGTCTCCAGCGGTGCTGCACCCGCGCCTGGGCGCGCATCAGCTCGTCACGTTACGTGACGTACCAGCCGAACCGGCCCCGGTGGTCGACCGCGCCGGGACACCTTTGCTCACCTCGCAGACCGTGGTCACCGTCGCGTTGGATCGCAGCGCGGTCCCGGACCTGGCCGGAGAGGCTGCCCAGCTGGCTACTGCGCTGGGGCGTTTCGATCCCCAGATCACCCAGCAGTCGATCATTGCGGGAGCCAACGCGGCCCCGCCGGGGCAGCGGGGTGCCGTGGCAGTACTTCGCGAGCAGGACTACCAATCAGTGCGGGATCGGATCCACGAGCTGCCCGGAGTGAGCTTCCCCACCCAGCAGCGGCTGCTTGGGCCGGACCGGCACTTCGCCTCCCAGCTGGTGTCGGGCATCGGCAAGACGGTGGAAGACCAGCTAGCGAAGGCCGCCGGGTGGAGCATCGTCACGGTGACCGCGTTGGGTAACGACGTCGAAACGCTCGCCGGGGAACAACCACGTCCGGTGTCGACGCTGACCAGCACGATCGACCGTGGTGTGCAGGCCGCCGGAGAACGCGCTGTCGACGCGGTGACCAACCCCGCGATGATCGTGGCGATCCAGCCCTCCACCGGGGAGATCCTCGCGGTTGCGCAGAACGCCGCAGCCGACGCACAAGGCCCGCTTGCGCTGACCGGGCGCTACCCGCCGGGGTCCACCTTCAAGATCGTCACGGCGTCGGCGGCGCTGCAGTCCAAGGCGGTGACGTTGGACTCGCCGGTGGCCTGCCCGGCGACCACCACCATCGGGGATCGGTTAGTGCCCAATGACCAGCGCTTCGACCTGGGCACGGTGCCGCTGCGCACGGCGTTCGCCCGCTCCTGCAACACCACGTTCGCGCACCTGGGAGCCGAGCTGGGAATCCGCGCGCTGACCGATGCCGCGATCCAAATGGGCATCGGCATGGATTACACCATCCCTGGCATCACGACCTTCACTGGACAGGTCCCGCCGTCGGAGTCGACGGTGCGGCGCGCGGAGAACGGATTCGGGCAGGGCAGGGTGCTCGCCAGCCCGTTCGGCATGGCGCTAGTGGCCTCGACGGTCGCAGCCGGTGGGCAGCTGCCCACCCCGGCACTGATCAGGGGAATGCCAACTCAGATCGCCATCGGGCCCGTTGCACCGATGCCTCGCGAGGTTGCCGACGCGCTGCGGGTGATGATGCGCGAGGCAGTGACCCGGGGCACCGCGAAGACCTTGGCGGGCAACGGCCAGCTGTACGGCAAGACCGGGACCGCGGAGTACAGTTCTATCGGCGCGCACGGCTGGTTCGTCGGGTTCCTCGGTGACCTTGCGTTTGCGACGCTGGTCGTCGACGCCGGCTCATCAGGCCCGGCCCTGGACGTCTCGGGGCGCTTCCTGTCAGCACTGGGCGTCGCGTGACACGGCCGGGGTTTGCCTAGCGGCGGCTGCGGGTTTGCCTAAAGTATGGGTATGCCCGTGAGAACCCCACTGCGTCCCGGCCGGCAGACACCGATGCGTCCCGTTCCTGCACAGATCCCGCGGCCGGAGTACGTCGGGAAAACCGGGCCCGCTCCGAGCACCGACCCGTGGGCTCAGCCGCCAGAGGTGATCGAGGCGATGCGGGTGGCGGGACGGATCGCCGCACAGGCGCTCGCCGAGGGCGGCCGGGCCGTCACGCCCGGCGTCACCACCGATGACGTCGACCGGGTGGTGCACGAGTTCCTGCTCGACCACGGCGCCTACCCCTCGACGCTGGGCTACAAGGGCTTTCCCAAGTCGTGCTGCATCTCGCTGAATGAGGTGATCTGCCACGGCATCCCGGACTCGACCGTGATCGAGGACGGCGACATCGTCAACATCGACGTCACCGCCTTCATCGGCGGCGTGCACGGTGATACCAACGCGACTTTCCTCGCCGGTGACGTCTCGGAGGAGGACCGGCTGCTCGTCGAACGCACCCACGAGGCGATGATGCGCGGGATCCGCGCGGTGCGGGCAGGTCGGCAGCTCAACGTGGTCGGCCGGGTCATCGAGGCCTACGCCAAGCGCTTCGGGTACGGAGTGGTCCGCGACTTCACCGGTCACGGCATCGGCCGCTCCTTCCACGGCGGGTTGGTTGTGCTGCACTACGACGAGCCCGTCGTGGACACCGTCTTGGAACTGGGGATGACCTTCACGATTGAGCCGATGATCACCATGGGCTCGATTGACTACGACCTGTGGCCAGACGGCTGGACCGTGACCACCAAGGACAAGCAGCGCACCGCGCAGTGGGAGCACACCTTGGTCGTCACCGCGGCCGGGGCGGAGATCCTGACCCTGCCGTGATGCGCGGCGCTCTGCTGGTCGCCGGCACCACCTCTGACGCGGGCAAGAGCGTGCTGGTGACCGGGATCTGCCGCTGGCTGGCCCGTCGCGGCGTGTCGGTGGCGCCGTTCAAGGCGCAGAACATGTCCAACAACTCGGTGGTGACCCCGGACGGCGGGGAGATCGGCCGGGCCCAGGCGGTGCAGGCCGCGGCATGCGGCATCGAGCCCGGAGTGCGGCTCAACCCGGTGTTGCTCAAACCTGGCAGCGACCGATGCGCCCAGGTGGTGGTGCTCGGGCAGGCCGACGGCACGGTGTCTGCTGCGTCGTACCGGGAGCGTAAAGCGGAACTTCTCGACGTCGTTGTCGGCGCGTTGTCCGCGTTGCGGGCCGAGCATGATGTGGTGGTCTGCGAGGGCGCGGGATCGCCCACCGAAATCAATCTGCGGTCCACCGACATCGCGAACATGGGGCTGGCCCGGGCTGCCGGGCTCCCGGTGCTGGTCGTCGGGGACATCGACCGCGGGGGAGTGCTCGCGCACCTGTTCGGCACCCTGGCCCTGCTCGCGCCCGCCGACCAGGCGCTGGTGGCCGGATTCGTGATCAACAAGTTCCGCGGCGATCCGGATCTGCTGGCGCCCGGTCTGGCGCAGTTGCGGGCACTGACCGGCCGGCACTGCTACGGAGTGTTGCCTTTTAGCGACTCCCTGTGGCTGGACGCGGAGGACTCGCTGGCCCACGCCGCCGACGGGGTGGTAGGGAGACCTGGCCCGCCCACCGGCACTCAATGGCTGCGAGTGGCCGCCGTGCGGTTGCCGCGGATCTCCAACGGCACCGACGTCGACGCGCTGGCCTGCGAGCCCGGCGTAGCGGTCCGCTACGTCACCGAGCCCTCCCGGTTGGCCGACACCGACCTGGTGGTGCTGCCCGGCTCGAAGTCCACCGTGGCGGATTTAGCTTGGCTGCGTCGCACTGGGCTGGCCGCCGCGGTGGTTGCGCACGCCGCCGCCGGGCGTCCGGTACTGGGGATCTGCGGCGGTTACCAGATGCTGGGCCGTCTCATCGTCGACTACGTCGAGTCCGGCGCCGGGGAGGTGGCCGGCTTGGGACTGCTCGACCTCGACGTGGTCTTCGATCCCGTCAAACACCTGGGGCGTCCTTCTGGGACGGCGCTGGGCGAGCCGGTGACCGGCTACGAGATCCACCACGGCCGGGTGGTGCATCGTGGCGAGCCTGCACTGGTGACTGGCGTTGAGGACGGTTCCGATGGCGGCCACGTGCTCGGTACCCACTGGCACGGGCTCTTCGAAAACGACGCCTTCCGCCGCGCCCTGCTGCACCGGGCGGCCTGCCTTGCTGGCCGGCCCGGTTTCCGACCGGCGCCCGACACCTGCTTCGCCGCTGCGCGGACTGCCCAGCTGGACCTGCTCGGCGACCTGGTCTCGACCCATCTGGACACCGCCGCCCTGGCTGAGCTGATCGACGGCGGTGTGCCGCCCGGCCTGCCCTTTGTCCCACCAGGCACCGCCGATTAGTAGCCGGCTTGGTTGGTCTGACTTGACCTAGTATTCTGGGCTGGTGGAAAGGCAAGTGAACGTCTACGAGGCCAAGACTCAGCTCTCCAAGCTGCTGCAGCAGGTCGAGGCCGGAGACGAGATCGTCATCGCCCGCCACGGCAAGCCGGTCGCCCGGTTGGTGCCGCTACAGCGCACTGCGACACCGCGGAAACTTGGTTCGCTGAGAGGGAAGATCTGGATGGCGCCGGACTTCGACGAACCGGACCAGGAACTGATCGATCTCAAGGAGAACGGGCCGATCTTCCCGGACGAGGCCGACCGGCTGTGAGGCTGCTGCTCGACAGCCAGGTGGTGCTCTGGTCATTGCAGAGCCCAGAACGGTTGCCTATGGAGGCCGTCGCTGCGATTACGGATCCCGTGAACTCCGTCGACGTCTCGGTGGCTTCGCTGTGGGAGCTCGCGATCAAGCAGTCGATCGGCAAGCTGACGGTGGACGGTGATCTGCGCGAACACCTGACACTGCAGTCCTTCTCCGAATTGCCGGTGCGCGGGGAGCACGCGCTGGCCGTGCGGGACCTGCCGCCACACCATCAGGACCCGTTCGACCGGCTCATCATCGCCCAAGCGATGTGCGAGGGGCTCACGATCGTCACCGCTGATCGTGCATTTGCTGCCTATGACGTACCGATCATGCCCGCTTGACTCCCAGGTGGCGCGGTTCCGGCCAGGTCGGCCAATGGTCACAGCCGACGTTGCCTGTTGAGCACACTATGCCGTGCGCAGACCACGACGTGGGCGTTGGTGATGTCGGCGGTGGCGTGCCGCCACCGTGCTCATGACCGCCATTGACCACGGCCCTTCGTCTGCCCCGACCCCTGAATGTGTCGATGGCAGTATGGCCGCCGAGTTCGCCGCTGCGCGGTGCGCATGATTTCTCCAGCACAGGGCCGTGCCTGGCTCGGCGATCGCTACCGCACTACGCGACGAACCCGGAGACGGTGACTGTGCCGCACGGGCGACGGCCTTGATAGGGCGGGCTCTCAGCTAGCCGCGGGGTCGAACTTGTCGTTCTTGACGCCGTCGACGAACACCGCCCAGGTGGGTTGGCCGAAGACGAGAGCGAGGCCGCCTGGGTGGTTGCTGTGCCGCACCGCGACCCGGTAGGTGGCGTCGGGCAAGGCGCCGGCCTCGATACAGCTTCCGCCGCCGCTGTTGCTGTAGGTGCTGATCCGCCAGGCGACTCCGGCCCGAGCGTCCGGGCCGAGGACCTGGCCCGGGTGGGTCATGACAGATCCTCTCCGATGGCGCGGATGAGCTCGGCGGACTCCGCTGGCCCGAGCGCGCTGTTCAGGAGGCGAGCGTATACCCGGACGAACCGCTCGGAGCCTGGTGGTTCGACGTAGACCGCGCCTCCCAGCGTCTCGGCAAAGCCGACGTCCAGGTCCGGTTCCGCGATGGTGCAGATGAGGAAGTACCCGCTGGGGCTGGCATGCGCGCCGATGCTCGCCGGGAGCACTCGGAGATTCACGTGCGGCAGCTCCGCAGCGGTAAGCAGGTGGGCGAGCTGGCCGCTCAGCACGTCCGGCCCACCGATCTCGCGACGCAGCACGAACTCGTCGATGATCACCGTGAACCGGGGCGGTGCCTCCCGGTGCAGCACAGCTTGCCCGATCCATCCGCAGTTGCACCCAGCGGGCGATCTGCGCCGGCTCAGCGTCCCACTCTGCGGCGGTGATCACGGCCTCGGCGTACTCCCGGGCCTGCAGCAAGCCGGCGACCCGGCGCAGGCCCATGACGACGCCGGTCACCCCAGCTACCCGGGGGCGGAAGTTCCGCACCCGCAACCTGACCAACGTCATGGCGGTCGCGATCACCGGCGACTACGAGTCTTACCTGTCAATCGGGATCGGGATGCGCGAGCAGACGTGGGTCAACGTGTTCACGCTGACCGCGCCGAGCCGGGTGGTGATCGACGTCGGCCGGTAGGTTGGAGTCTCGTGCGGATCCTGCTGCTGTCCACCGCCGACACGGATCTGCTCGCCGCCCGAGCCTGTGGCGCCGGTTACCGGGTCGCCAACCCAGCCCGGACCGAGCCCGCCGCGCTACCCGCGCTGCTCGCCGGGGTGGACATCGTGGTGCTCCGACTGCTCGGTGGGCGGCGGGCCTGGGAGCCCGGGCTCGATGCGCTGCTGTGTTCTGGCCTGCCGGCGGTGTGTCTGGGCGGCGAGACGACCCCGGACGCGGAGCTGATGGCGGCGTCCACGGTCCCGGCGGGGGTGGCGGCGGAGGCGCTGCGCTACCTGGTCGCCGGTGGGCCCGCGAACCTGGACCAGCTGGCCCGGTTCCTGTCCGACACCGTGCTGTTCACCGGTGAGGGCTTCGAGCCGCCGGCCCCCACCCCGGAATACGGCCTGCACGGCGTCGTCACGGAAGACCCGGGGCGCCCCACCGTCGGCATCGTGTTCTACCGGGCACACGCGCTGGCCGCCAACACCAGCTTCGTCGACGTGCTGGCCGACGCAGTCCGGGCTGCCGGAGCGAACGCGGTGCCGGTGTTCTGCGGCTCGCTGCGCGGTCTTGGCGGCGCGCAGGCCGATGGGCTGCGCGCGCTGCTGAGCCGCTGCGACGCGGTGACCACCACGGTGCTCGCCGCCGGCGGCAGCGCTGGGGCCGAGGAGGAGTCCTGGGACGCGGGGGCGCTGGCGGCGCTGGACGTCCCAGTCCTCCAAGGCCTGTGCCTGACGACGTCCCGGGCGACGTGGCAGGCCAGTGACGCGGCGCTATCTCCGATGGACGCCGCCATGCAGGTCGCCATCCCGGAGTTCGACGGGCGGCTGGTGTCAGTGCCGTTCTCTTTCAAGGAATCCGGGCCAGACGGGGTACCGATCTACGTGGCTGACCCGGAGCGGGCCGCCCGGGTCGCCGGCACCGCCGTCGCCCTAGCGCAGCTGCGACACGTGCCCGCACCAGACAAGCGGCTCGCGATCGTGCTGTCGGCCTACCCGACCAAGCACTCCCGCATCGGCAACGCCGTCGGGCTGGACACGCCTGCCTCCGCGGTGGTGCTGCTGGGGGCGCTCGCCGAGGCGGGCTACGACCTCGGGGACCTCGACGTCGAGGGGCTGGAGGGCGACGCGCTGATCCACCGGCTGATCGCCGCCGGCGGGCACGACGTGGAATGGCTCACCGATGAGCAGATGGCAGGCGCGGCTATCCGGGTGCCCACTGCGGACTACGCCCAGTGGTTCGCGGGACTGCCCGCGCCGCTGCGCGAATCGGTGGTTGCGGCCTGGGGCGAGCCACCGGGTCAGCTGTACGTGTCCGACGGCGACATTTCCGGGGCGATTTACGTCGGCTCGCTGCGGTTCGGCAACGTGGTGCTGCTCATCCAGCCGCCGCGCGGGTTTGGCGAGAACCCGGTGGCGATCTACCACGACCCTGAGCTGGCGCCGTCGCACCAGTATCTCGCGGCGTACCGGTGGCTGGAGCACTCGTTCGGCGCGCACGCCGTGGTGCACCTGGGCAAGCACGGCAACCTGGAATGGTTGCCCGGTAAGGGCCTGGGACTGGCCGCCGACGATGCCCCGGATGCCGTGCTCGGGAACCTGCCGCTGGTGTACCCGTTCATCGTCAACGACCCTGGTGAGGGCACCCAGGCCAAACGCCGGGCGCACGCCACCATCGTCGACCACATGATCCCGCCGATGGCCCGGGCTGACACCTACGGCGACCTCGCTCGCCTCGAACAGCTGCTCGACGAGTACGCCGTCGTGGCGGCCCTGGACCCGGACAAGCTGCCCACCCTGCGCGGGCAGATCTGGACGCTCATCCAGAGCGCCCAGCTGCACCGAGATCTGGGCGCGGAAGCGCAACCGGGCGAGGACGATTTCGACGACTTCGTCATGCACCTCGACGGGTACCTGTGCGAGATCAAGGACGCGCAGATCCGCGACGGGCTGCACGTGCTGGGCCGCCCCCCCGAGGGTGACGAGCTGGTCAACGACGTGCTCGCAGTGCTGCGCGCCCGCCAGGTATTCGGCTCCGGCGCGGCGCTACCCGGCTTGCGAGCCGCGATCGCCGAGTGGACCGGGTTCGACGAACAGGCGTTGCTTGCCGAACCCGGTGCGGTCGTCGAGGGCATCCGGGGCAGCGACATCATCGACCGGCTGGAGGCGCAGGCGCGCACCCTGGTGCAGGGCAGTCAGGCCGTCGACTGGGACGCCGGGAAGGTACCCGCAGTGGTCGCCGAGGTGCTCGGGGAGCCCGTCGCCGGGGTGGTGGCGGTGCTGCGGTTCGGCTGCACCGAGCTAGTGCCCCGGCTGGCCGGCACCCCCGCCGAGATCACCAACATCCTGCGTGCCCTGGACGGCCGATTCATCGAGCCCGGACCGTCCGGCTCGCCCACCCGCGGACTGATCTCCGTGCTGCCCACCGGGCGCAACTTCTACTCTGTCGACCCCAAGGCCATCCCCTCCCGCAACGCCTTCGAGGTCGGCGCCGCGCTGGCCGACTCGCTGCTGGCCCGGCACCGCGCCGACACTGGTGACTGGCCCGCCTCGGTGGGCCTCACCGTCTGGGGCACGTCGGCGATGCGGACTCAGGGCGACGACATCGCTGAGGTACTGGCACTGCTCGGCGTCCGCCCGACCTGGGACGACGCCTCGCGCCGGGTCACCGGTCTAGAGGTGGTCGACCGGACCGAGCTCGGCAGGCCCCGCATCGACGTGGTGCTGCGCATCTCCGGTTTCTTCCGGGACGCCTTTCCCCACGTGGTCGCACTGATCGACGATGCAATTGACACCGTGGCGCGGCTGGACGAGCCAGTTGAGGACAACTACGTCGCCGCACACTACCGGGCCGACCTCGCCGCGCACGGCGACGACCGCCGGGCCCGGACCCGGATCTTCGGTTCCAAACCGGGCGCCTACGGCGCCGGGCTGCTGCCGCTGATCGACAGCCGGCAGTGGCGCACCGACGCCGACCTCGCCGAGGTCTACGCCACCTGGGGCGGCTACGCCTACGGGCGAGGGCTAGACGGTGCTGCCGCGCGCGGCGACATGGAGCATGCCTTCCGTCGCATCGCGGTGGCTGCCAAGAACGTCGACACCCGTGAGCACGACATCGCCGATTCCGACGACTACTTCCAGTACCACGGCGGGATGGTCGCCATGGTGCGCTCGTTGACCGGCCGCGACCCGGCGGCCTACGTCGGTGACTCCGCGGTGCCGCATGCGGTGAAGACCCGTTCGCTGGCCGAGGAGACCCGCCGGGTCTTCCGCTCGCGGGTGGTCAACCCGCGATGGATCGCCGCGATGCAACGGCACGGCTACAAGGGCGCCTTCGAGCTGGCCGCCACCGTTGACTACCTGTTCGGCTTTGACGCCACCGCTGGTGTGGTGGAGGACTGGATGTACCACCAACTGGCCGAGTCCTACATCTTCGATCCCGGCGTGCAGCAGTTCCTTCGGCAGTCCAACCCATGGGCGCTGCGCAGCATGACCGAGCGGCTACTGGAAGCCGCTGACCGGGGCCTGTGGGCCCAGCCCGACCCAGCCGACCTCGACGCCCTGCGCACGATCTACCTGGACCTCGAGGGGGACCTGGAGGGCTGACGCCACTCACGCGCATTTCAGTGCCCCGTGGCACTGAAATGCATAAAGTCCACCGGCGCCGACCACCGCCCGCCCCAGGTCCAGCCCACCGCCTCGAACGCGGTCACTGCCGGAGTACCGGCCAGCGCCATACCCGGCCGCACCCGGTTTCGCTCAAGGTAGGACGAGGCCAGCTCAGGCACCACCAGGTCGCCCAGGATGTAAGGGTTGTGGAACGGGTTGAGATCGATGGCCAACCCGTAGGCGTGCGCTGACCAGTGGGTCTGACCCGGAGTCTGGCGGCAGACGAAGGCGTTGGTGTTGTTGCCGTCCCCGGTGGGTGGCAGGTTCAGCTCGGGCGCGGCCGTCACCCTCATCTCCTCGATCGGGAAGTTGGCGGCGAACAGCTGCGCGAAGATACCCACCACGGTCTGCGCGACATCGGCGTTCACCAGCATCTCGCCGGTATGCACGCGGCCGTCGAAGCCGTGGAAGGACATCGTGAGGTAGCGCAACTTGTTGGCGGGCACCGGGCAGCCCGGTTGCCAGGTGCTGCGGGCCAGCACCTGCGGGGACACCGGGCTGATCGTCGACTCGAAGGAGCCCGATTTTGGCGGATCCAGCCTATCGACGGTGGGTAGCTGCCGGTCCACCAGTTCCGGGGGAGTGGCGCGCACGACCCCGTACCCATCCTGACGCCGGGGTAGCGGCTTGGCTCCCACCACCCATACCGGGGTGGGCGCTGCAGCAGGAGGAGGGCTTGCCGGCGAGCGGTCGAGGTCCCGGGTCGGGGGCGGCGCGGCTGCGGCACGGGTCTGCTTGGAGGTGGTGGCCGGCTCGGAGGTGGGGACCTGCACGGACGCGGTGACACCAGCCAGTAGTAAGGCGCCAGTGAGGAGCCCTAGTAGGTACCGGGAAAGAAGCGCCACCCCGCCACGATGTCATGGCCCGCTTTTGCTCGGCACTTCTGGTAGGCAGGACCGATGGACAACATCCTGCTGCACCGGAGCCTAGCCGCCGATCTGTCGACCGCGATGATCTACGCCTTACTGCGCCTTCGGGTCGAGGTGTTCGTGGTGGAGCAGGCCTGTCCCTATCAGGAGTTGGATGGTCATGACCTGGACCGGACAACCCGGCACTACTGGCTCGCACCCTACGGCGCGATCCAGCAGCCACAGGCCACCCTGCGGCTGCTGGAGCCCACCGAAGGTCAGTTCAGGATCGACCGGGTCTGCGCCGCCCGGCCAGCCCGGGCCCAAGGTGGGGTCCGGCGGTTGCTCGAGGCCGCGCTGGCCGAGGTGGGTGACGCCCCCTGCGTGCTTGATGCGCAGACCGACTCGATCGGGCTCTACACCAGGTTTGGTTTCGTCCTGGACGGGGCCGAGTTCACCGAGGACGGCATCATGCACGTGCCGATGCGCCGCGAGGGATCGACGAGAGTCCACTGACGATGACGGCCGCGCGCTACCCGTTCTCGGCGATCGTCGGGCACGACGATCTCCGGCTGGCGTTGCTGCTGACCGCGGTGCATCCAGGGATCGGTGGGGTCCTGGTCCGCGGCGAGAAGGGCACCGCGAAGTCGACCGTGGTCCGCGCGCTGGCCGCACTGCTCCCCCCGGTGACCGCAGTACCGGGATGCCGCTTCGGCTGCGACCCGATGGCCCCGGACCCGACCTGCCCGGACGGCCCGCACGCCGCCGCAGCGGGAGGGACCATCCGCCCGGCCCGGCTTGTCGAACTGCCGGTCGGCGCCACCGAAGATCGGCTGGTGGGCTCGCTAGACCTGCAACGCGCCCTGACCGAGGGCGTCTCGGCCTATCAGCCCGGCCTGCTCGCCGCGGCGCACCGCGGCGTGCTGTACGTCGACGAGGTCAACCTGCTGCCCGACCATCTCGTCGACGTGCTCCTCGACGCCGCCGCGATGGGTCGCGCGCACGTGGAGCGCGACGGTGTGTCGGTCTCGCATGCCGCGTCGTTCCTGCTCGTTGGCACGATGAACCCGGAGGAGGGCGAACTGCGCCCACAGCTGCTGGACCGCTTCGGTCTCACCGTCGAGGTGGCCGCCTCCCGGGACGTCGGTACCCGGGCCGAGGTGGTGCGCCGCCGGCTGCGCTACGAGGCGGATCCGGCCGGCTTCGCGGCGGGATGGCGACCCGAGGACGCCGCTCTCGCGGAGCGGATCTCGGTGGCCCGGGGTGCGTTACCCGGGGTGTCACTGTCCGATGGCGAGCTGCGCCGGATCGCTACGGTGTGCGCCGCGTTCGAGGTGGACGGTATGCGCGCCGATTTGGTGCTGGCCCGCACTGCCCTGGCGCATGCCGCCTGGCGGGGAGCCGCCGCGGTGAGTGAGGACGATGTCCGGATTGCCGCCCGGCTGGCGTTGCCGCATCGCCGCCGCCGCGACCCGTTCGACCAGCCCGGCCTGGACGGCGAGCAGCTCGAGGACGCACTGCGTGATAAGGATCCGGGGGGTGGTATGGGTCCACTGCAGGGGCCGCCGGACGAGCCCCCGGACGGGCCCGGAGGGGGCGTTGCCGGCGAGCCGCAAAGCGGCGTTGCCGGCGATAGCTCCGGAAACGGCAGCTTTGCTCCCGCCGCACCCGACCAACCGCTGCCTGCGCCGACGGCACCGTTTCGGGCCCGGCTGCTGGCGCTTCCCGGGGTGGGCGCCGGTGCCCCTGGCCGCCGATCCCGGGCTAGGGCCAGTACCGGGCGCACCGTGCGGGCATCCACCACCGACGGCAGCGGGCTGCACCTGCTGGGCACGCTGGCCGCCGCCGCCCCGCACCAGCACGCCCGCGGCCGCGATGGCACGGGGTTGGTGGTGCACCGGGCAGATGTCCGGCGGGCGGTGCGCGAGGGTCGGGAATCCAACCTCGTGCTGTTCGCCGTCGACGCGTCTGGCTCGATGGCGGCGCGGGCCCGGATGTCCGCGGTGAGCGGTGCGGTGCTGTCCCTGCTGCGCGACGCCTATCAGCGCCGCGACAAGGTGGGCCTGATCAGCTTTCGGGGCACGCAGGCGCAGGTGGTACTGCCACCGACATCGGCGGTGGATGCCGCCGCCGCCCGGTTGCGGGCACTGCGCACCGGGGGGCGCACCCCGTTGGCTGACGGGTTACTGCGCTCGGCGCGGGTGCTGGCCGCGGAGCGGCTACGCGATCCCACCCGGCGGGCCTTGCTCGTGGTGCTCACCGACGGCCGGGCCACGCACGGTGGAATGGACACCGCGCTGGCCGCAGCCGGCTTGCTGCGCCGCGATGGGGTGGCCTCGATCGTGGTGGACTGCGAGTCCGGTCCGGTCCGGCTGGGGCTAGCGGGGCGGCTCTCGGTGGCGATGGCCGGCGGGTACGTGCGGCTGGAGGAGCTGTCAGCCGACGCGGTTGCCGGAGTGGTCCGCGCTGCGAGGTCCGTTGCCTAGCCGGAGGTCCCAGCTTGAGGAGGTCACCGTGCCCCAGGGCGTACCGGTCAGCGTCCCCGACGACGGGCTGTCCACTCGGCAGCGCCGCAACCGCCCGCTGCTGATCGTCCACACCGGACAGATGAAGGGCAAGTCCACGGCCGCCTTCGGCCTGGCACTGCGAGGCTGGAACGCGGGCTGGTCGATCGGTGTGTTCCAGTTCGTCAAGTCCGCGAAGTGGAAGGTGGGGGAGGAGGCCGCGTTCCGGGCGCTCGACGAGGTGCACCAGCGGACCGGGGCAGGCGGGCCAGTCGAGTGGCACAAGATGGGCGAGGGCTGGTCCTGGGCGCGCAAGCCGGGCACATCGGCTGACCACGCCGCCGCTGCGGCGCAGGGCTGGGCGGAGATCGCCCGCCGGCTGGCCGCGCAGGTCCACGATCTGTACGTGCTCGACGAGTTCACCTACCCGCTGCGCTGGGGCTGGGTGGACACCGGTGAGGTGCTAGCCACGTTGCGGGACCGGCCCGGCGTGCAGCACGTCGTGATCACCGGCCGGAGCGCCCCGGCCGCCTTGCTGGACGGCGCCGACCTGGTGGTGGAGATGACCAAGGTCAAGCACCCGATGGACGCCGGGCAGAAGGGTCAGCGGGGGATCGAATGGTGACCCGGCTGCCCCGCGTCGTCATCGCAGCACCCGCGTCCGGACACGGAAAAACCACC
>DASYIL010000176.1:0-1763 GCA_035997545.1 Pseudonocardiaceae bacterium | reverse complement strand
CGAGCAGGCTGACTCCCGCGGCCATCGCCACCGGGTTGGCACCTTCTTGCTGGGCGCCGACCACCATCAAGCTTGCGCCATGAACCATAGGCCAACACCGTTGCGTTAGCTGATGACGCTGCACGTCAAGGGGCTTGATGGCGTGAACGGGACTCCTGTAGATCATCTTGCGACTAAGCTTGACGATCTTCGGGAGTCCCGTTGCATGAGGAGTCTGTCATCACCCGCACGGTTCGAACAGCCCCAGGCGTGTTCGCGCCCGGGCATCTGGGTGAGTTGACCCAGGTGATCGACTTCGCGTTGGTAGACGCGGTACTGGATGAGACCAAGACGCGGGAACGCAGGCAGCGACTGCTGCCCTCACGGGTGGTCGTGTACTTCGTGCTCGCGTTGGCCCTGTTCGAGCGCTGCTCCTACCGAGCGGTATGGGACAAGCTGACCGCCGCGCTGGGCGGGCTGCCGCTCGCGCGCCCCGCGATGTCCTCACTGTCGCGGGCCCGCCGCCGGATTGGGGCCGCACCGCTGCGGCGGTTGTTTGAAACGCTGGCCGGGCCTGTCGGCTTTCGCGGACAGGCCGGTGTGTTCTACCGGGGCCTGCGCACCGTGGCCGTCGACGGTACCTGCCTGCATGTGCCCGACGACCCAGCGGTCACCTGGCGCTACCCGAAACGCAAGGGCGAGCGACTGGAGTTCGGCTACCCGCTGCTGCGGCTGGTGGCCTTGGTCGAGTGCGGCACCCGCGCCGTGTTGGCCGCGGCGTTCGGACCGGAGGCCACCGGCGAACTGTCCTACACCCGGCGGCTGTTGGACGCGTTGGACACGTCGATGCTGCTGTTAGCCGACGCCGGCTTCGACGCGGCGGAATTCCTCCGCGACATCAGCGTGACCGGCGCGCAGTTCCTGGTGCGCTCAGCCGCACGCCGCTGCCCCACCCCACTACGGCATCTGCCCGATGGCTCCTACCTGGCCCGCCTGGGCTACGGCATCCTCCCCGCCCTGATCCCGGTCCGGGTGATCGAGGCGGCGATCACCATCACCCTGGCCGACGGCACGATCCGAACTGAACAGTGGCGGCTGGTCACCAGCCTGCTCGACCACACCCGCCACCCCGCCCACGAACTGGTCGCTCTGTACCACGAGCGGTGGCAGGCCGAGACCACCTACTACTCGATCAAAGCCACCATCCTCGACGGCCGCGTCCTACGCTCCCGCAGCCTGACCGGCATCGACCAAGAGGTCTACGCCCTGCTGGCCACCTACCAAGCGCTCATCCGCACCGCCGCCGACACCGCCACCACGCGGCCGGGCCTGGACATGGACCGGATCAGCTTCACCATCCTCCTACAGACCGCCGGCGACCTGCTCACCACCGCCAGCAACATCCTGCCCACCGGGCCCGTCGACCTGATCGGCGCGATCGGGCGCGCCGCCCTACGCGACCTGCTACCCGCCTGGCGGCGACCCCGCGTCAAAGCGCGCACCCGCAAGAACCCCACCAGCAAGTACGGCCCCAACACCGGACAACACCCCGCAACCGCCCAGACCTACACCTTCCACGCCCAGATCATGTTCTTCGAGAAAGGGCTTGCGCCCCGCCCACAACGCTAAACGCAACGGTGTTGGTGGGCAGCATCCATCGTGATCACCACACGCTCTCCAGTCCGCGCTGGCACAGCGTCCAGCAGCGCCTTCACTTGGGTGATCTCGTTGGTTGCTTGTGGAACCGCCCGCTGCGCCACGGTCACGCCAGCTGCGTGGATCAT
>DASYIL010000175.1:0-6326 GCA_035997545.1 Pseudonocardiaceae bacterium | reverse complement strand
TAGGTAGGGTCGAAATGTCCCTCGGCGGCATCGTCGAGACGGGTGAGGCGGACCAGGCTGCCGGCTCCAGTGGTGGTCTTGAGATCGGTGAGGATGACTCCACCGGGACGGGTTTGGTCCACCCACGCCCGCGGCACGGCGGGCACAGCGCAGGTGGCGATGATGCGGTCGAACAGTGCGTGGTCAGGTAGTCCGGCCGCACCGTCGCCGGCCACGAGCGTGGGGTGGTAGCCCACCTGCGCCAGGCGTTGGCGAGCTAGGTCGATGAGGTCTGGCTCGACGTCGATGGAGAAGACGTGGGCGTCGCCGAGGCGATGCGCTAGGAGGGCGGCGTTGTAGCCGGTCCCGGTGCCGATCTCCAGCACGCGATGCCCGTCGTGGACGTCGAGGCTTTCCAGCATCCGGGTCATCAGTCCGGGCATGCTGGAGGAGGACCGCAGTGTGGTCGAGGTCGGTGTCTTAGTCAGGGCGGTGAGCAGCGCGGTGTTGGAGTACACCTGGTTAAGCCACTCTTGGCGGCCTTGCTCAGTGGCGGTGTCCTGCCGATGCCAGGTACCGCCTGGCCTGGAGCGGAAGACGTCGGGCACGAACTCGTGGCGGGGCACCTCGCAGATCGCCTCACGCCACACAGGTGAGACCAACTTCCCCGCAGCCGTCAGCTCATCGGCCAGGTGCGCCGCCCTGGCCCTCCACTCGCCGGTGAGGACGGTCATCGGCGCGCTCCCTGGGCCAGCAACTCGCTCAGCGCGGCGGTGATAGGCGCCCCCGTGTGCGTCTCGAGCCAGAAGTACTGGCCTGAGCTGTTGGACTCCAGAAACACCCACTGTCCGTCAGCGTCAATAGCGAAGTCGATGGCAGCGTAGGCCAGGCTCAGCTCGTCGAGGTAGGCGCGCAGGCCCTTCTCCACCTCGGGCGGAGTGTCCACCCACTCGTAGTTCAGTGCCGGGTAGTCGGCGCGCCAGTCCACCCACGACGCATCCGAGCCGGCTCGGATCAGGATCGTGAACATGCGCTGCCCGACCACGACCACGCGCGCCTCGTGGATCTTGTCCACCCAGTGCTGGGCTTGTGTCGCAGTGGCGTCAACACCCGTCAGGTCGGCCAGATCGGCGGTGCTGAGCCGATGGGTGAAGGCCACCGTCAGCGTCCCGCCTTCAGTCACCGTGCTGGGCCCTAGAGACTTCCGCACCACGCCGTGGGGACTGTCGGCGACGAGCCTGCGTACCGCCTCGGCGCTGTTCGTGACCACGGTTGGCACGATGGTCAACCCGCAGCGAGCCGCGGTAGCCAGTTGCAGCGGCTTGTAGATGGCGTCGGCAGATCGGTTGGGGTGGTTGACCCACCCAACGTCCAAGCTGGCCAGTACCCCGCCGAGGCCGAGGCGGGCCTCCCGGTGGGCGTAGGCCCGTTCGACGTCGGTCATGCCCTCAGCGAAGCAGAAGGCGCCAGGTCCGCGGTACCAGATCGAGCTGATGTCCTCAAGATCCACCCTGCGGTGGTCAGTTCGCAGCTCTCCCGTCCACCGGCCGTCACTGCTCAGACGTGCATCGAGCACCAGCTCACGGGGAAACCACGCGGTGTCCGCGCGAAACACCGCAACGTCCCTGGCGATCAGCTCGCGTATGACGGCATCGACGGTCGTGTCGGCCTGCTGGGCTATGACCAGGACAGTCACTGCTCTTCCCACCCCCAGCAGTCCTCTTCCTGACCTTCGTCCCCATCGCTGTAGGTTTTGCTCTCCCACTCCTTGGGTTTCTTCTTCTCCACCGACTCGATCAGTGGCCGGCCGGTGTCGTCGACCGCAACCTGCAACCGGTGGCAGTAGCGCACCGCCGGACGGACCGCGCAGGGCATGGAACGCGCGAACCGCAGTCCAAACGGACGCGTCTCGTGCGGCCCCGGCCCGTCAGCGGTGACCGCCGGGCGCAGGCTGTAGCGTAGGCTCACCGACGACAACGGGTTATCGTCCGCGACCTCGCAGCGGCTGGGATCGTCGGCAGAAGCCATGTGCCTCGTCCTTTCAGCTCAGCAGATCCTTGCGTCTGGCGCGATCGGTGGCTTGGCTAAGGGGTGAGGATGCTCGCGCGAGGCTGCCACCGAGTTTCCCCGGGTGCGTCAACAGGTAGCAGGTCCAACCGGTGCAAAAACAACGCCAGATGTGGTCGGCGCGGTTGGTCGGGAGAGCGGGGCAAACCGTGGGAGCTACGCGGCCAACAGCTGATCGCCCAGTGTGTCCGCTTCCGAGGTCGAGTGGGTGAATCCGGGATACCAACGGTGGAAGTCGTCGGCGAGTTGGTCGTTGAGGACTCGGGTGCGGATCTGAAGTAGCAGGTGGGCACCTTGTGGGGTCCAGCGCATCTGTTGTTTTTTGACCATGCGTTTTTTCCGAACTAGCGAGGTTGGTGGTCGTGCCTGGGCCGCACGTGATCTCTGTGTCGAGCCGGTCAGCGGCGCGGGGCTCATCACGGTGGAGGGTCAGTGATCATGGGGATGCCTAGGTTGGTTGGGCCGTTGGGTTGTCGGTCTTGCGCGCGGTCCAGGCTGACCAGTTTCCGGGAAGCGGCCTCCAGACTGACCTTCAAGCCCTCGACTTCACCTAACCAGCCGTTGAGCTTGGCTTCACTGATTCGGTCTCTCAGATTAGCGATGATCTCCACGAGCCGCGGGCGAGCGGTGGGCGCCAGCCGAAGACTTGGGCATCGTAAGCACGAGTGTTCGTGTTTGCAGGTCGAGCCATAGGGACGCCCGCATTCACCCAGTTCCAGCTTGCGTGCTTGGAAGTGCGCTTGGAAGTCGCGCCACTCCTGTTCGGTGGGCTTGCGGTACTCGGCTTCCGGGCGCAGGGACCGCCGGTTGTCGAGGAACGTCCGGTAGGCCCGAACAAGATCCTCGTCGAAGACAGCGATGTACGCCTGGCTGGTGTTGAGGTTCTTGTGTCCCAATAGCCGGGCAACGATGTGGACTGGTAGGCCACTGGCGACGGCGTCTGAGGCGAAGATTCTCCGGAAGTCGTGGGCGGTGTAGCGCAGCGGCTGACCGGCCGTGTCGGTGAGATCCACGCGGCTCAAGGTCTGCGTGATCCACTTCTGGATGGTGGCTTGGCTGGGGACTTCCCAGCGCCACCCACGACGGTGCTGGAACAGGTGCGGCAACGCCGGCCCAGTCACGCGTTCGTGTGGGTCGTAGCGGGTGGTGAGGGGCACCGTTCCGCCGTTCTCGTTCCGCAGGCGGGTGATGATGGTGGCTAAGACGCTCGCGAGTTCCGGGCCGACGAGAAGCAGGCGTTCCTCGTTGCCCTTCGAGGGAACGATCTGCAACATCGGCACGATTTCACCGGTGTCGGGCAGCTTGTAGGACACCAACCCGAGGTGGGTGATCTCCAGCAACTCCTCGATCCGGACGCCGGTGTGTCGCAAGACCTCGATGCTCGCCCAGGCCCAAAACGCGTCGTGTTCCCTCCTGCCGACGTCGATGATCTCGCCGGTAGTCAGATCCTCGACCTGGACTGGGGGAACGCAGTCGCGGTAGTAGCGGGTCTGGTATGCCTGCGGCCTGGTACGACAGTAGTCTTGGCCTGCGTGGCTGAACGTCTGCCCGACCGCGGCCTGCTCGGCTGCCGCTAAGAACGCGGCCTGTTCGGCCTTGTGCCGTTCAGCCTCATCGACTAGGACCGGCAAGTGCGGTAGTCGCTCACGGACACGCTGGTGCATAGCGGCGGTGGTCTTGCGTTTGGCCTTCTGGGCGCCGGCGGTGTCGCGCTTGCGGACCGGGCTTGGGGCGCTCCATTGGACCCAGTAGGGGTCATCGTGCGCCCACTCCTGAATATCGCGATAGAACCCGCGGATCGGCATCAACAGCTGGATGTAGTCCCCGCGTGGCCGAGTCGCGCCGTCCCGTCCAACCACGGTCCGCAGACGCGACTTCCAGCCTTCGGCGACCTGTTCGGGAAGGTGCAGGCTGTCGATGCCGGGGTGGTGGTGTTCGATGTCTGCCCAGAAGGTTCCGGCCAGGGCGCCGACCAACCCGGTGAAGCTGCTGTAGTCCAGGCAGGGGCGGCGCTCGTCCAGGTAGCGGACCAGCAGATCCCGGATGGGCTTGCACCCGATGTTGTAGGCGTCCACCAGTTCGGTGGTGGGCCGCTGGCCAAACCGGACCGCTTCCTTGATAGTGGGGTGTTCCCCGAGGTCAGCGACACCGCGCAGCGCGGCCCATGCCAGTGACAGTCCGGGGGTGCCGCCCTCGACGGCCTTGGGCCGTCGCAGGTGCCAAGTGCGGTAAGCCAACAGGTCGTCGGCGGTGATTGCGTCAGCATCACGACCGGTGTGCAGCACCAGCTTGCTGATCATCGCGAGCGCGTCGCGGATGCGACGTGGCTGTCCTTCAAACTGCTGGGCACTCGCCTCGATCCGGGCGAACAGCTCCGGCCGGAAGACTTGCCGGGTGTACTCGTAGAGCTTGTACGCCTTGTAGGAGGCCAGGAAGTCATAACTGGGCAGGAAAATCCGGCAGAGCAACAGGCTGGTGAGCCCGGCGGTCAGCTCTGCTCGCTGCGTGGTCGGATTGCGCGAACAGTCTTCGACGATGAAGGGGTCGATCCAGTCGAGGTTGCGATCGGCGCCGCAGACCAGCCAGCGATCCTGCCAGCCGTGGCCTGGATGGCCCTCCAGCCACTCCAAGATCGTGCGAGCGCCGTGGACGTGGCCCGCTCGATGCCCGAAGAGCGCGCTTTTTGGCCAGTTCGGCAGCGTGGGAAACAGCTCAAGAACCGAACTGATCGACAGCGTGTCCCGTGCCGTGACAACAGCCCGGGCCACCACCAGGTGATCATGCTGTTTGAACACGCTCTGCCGGCGAGAGCTGGATCGAAACCGCTGCTGCTGTGCTGGGGGCGTGGCTGTCATGATCGGGCGTCTCCCAGCAGGATTTCCAGGTCGGCGGCGTCATAGCCGGCGGCGACAGGCGCGGGCGGCTGCTGGGCTCGGTGCTCGCGGTCGATAAGGTGTTGCTGCACCCGGCGGATGACCTCTACTTCGTCTTCGATCATGTAGACGTCGGCGGTGGTGGACAGGTGTGCGTGACCGAGGATGACCTGCACATCTTTCAGTGACAGGGTTTCGTCGCGGGCCATGCGTAGCGATGCCGTGTGGCGCAGGTCGTGCATCGAGTAGTTGGTGCCCAGCAGTTCGTTGACCCGGCGGAACACCGCGCGCAGCGCGTCGTAGTTCAACGGCTGCCGCCGCGGGCCCCCACCCCGATCGCGGCGGCGCAGCGTCCACCACAGCGGTTCGTTCGGGTCGAGCGGGGTGGCCAGCTCAGCCAGGTAGAGACGAATCCAGACGAAGGCCTCCGGGCTGGCCGGCAGCCACTGCTCGGCGCCGCTGCCCTTGCGGATGACCCGCACGAGCTGGTCACCCCAGTCCAGGTCCACGCCCCGAACCCCGAGGACCTCAGCGGCGCGGACACCATTGCTGACCGTCAGGGCGAGGATCGCCCGGTCCCGGTTCGACCGCAGACCCGCGAACAACTCTGTCCACCGATTATCCGGAATCTCGCGGACCTGGCGTTTGGGGACCTTCGGGTTGTAGCGAATCTTGCCTTCGGGCCTGAATGGCTCCAGCGGGTTGTGGTGCGCGTTCGGCCGGCGGCCGCGTCGAGCGAGTTGAACCGGATTGATCAGCGGGCCGGTGCCGACATCCTCAATCCAGTACTCGTAAAACGCCCTGATCACGGCGTTGGAATGCCGGATCGTCCGGGGTTCGTACTGGTCACCGAAGTACCGTTTGCGGGTGACCGGATTGACCGTACCGACCGTCGCGACCGAGGTCGAACGGGGCCGCCGCTGGTTGTGCTTACGGGCCTGCTTCAACCACAGCACCAGATCACGGACCTCGGCCGGCGTGGCCTTATCCCACGCGACATCGACCGCTCGTAACCACCTCCACCAGCGCATCAGCGCATAGGCGTAACTGCGCACCGACCCGGTACTCGTGTCGCGTGCGACGAAGTCGCTCAGATACCGGCGGATCGGCTCCACCGGCACGCCGCCGTCATCAACCACCAGCCACGGCACAACCCCCTCAGCCGACACGACCCGGCCCCAGCGGGGCAGCCGGATCGAGCCGATGTCCCGCTCCACATCGTCAAACAACGCTCTGCTCCACCCTTCATGATCACGGTGGAGCAGGTCTACCGCTCACTGGCCAGCAGTCACCGGCACCGGATCGGCGTGTCGCCACGTAGTTCGGGCAATAGGCTTGCTGATCACCTGGTTGACCGCGGACTCGGTGAACGCGGTGGAGATGGCCTCCCCGGCGCGGCGGCGTTCG
>DASYIL010000174.1:0-37556 GCA_035997545.1 Pseudonocardiaceae bacterium | reverse complement strand
TCGCCGAACACGCCCGGGCACAGGCCGCTGCCGTCGCCCGACACGCCGAGAACCCCGAAACAGATGACACCACCAATGTCAAGGACCTAACATCCCCCACATCCCCGAGGCAGGGAATTTCGCTGAGCAACACTGCGGAATTTCGGCGAGCGTCATCACTGTTGTTGTCGGCGCATTTTTCAACATCCACCGCCGGTGCTGTCAAGCCCGCGAGCCACGACCATCTCCCGACTCCTTGGAGCCGGGGCACGGGCTACTCGTCTCCTGCCGTGGCCGGTCTGTCCAGAACCGACCCCACGGCTGATCGAGTTCGCCGAACACAGGCGCGGTGGGAGCACACGGGCTGGATCCGGCGCTGAGGTGTCAGGGATGTCAGCGCCGGGGTCGCTCGCGTCCCCGCTGCGCTGGCCGGTGGGCTGTTCGAGGTGGGTGATGCGCCGGTGTGCGGCCGCGAGTTGGTGTTCGAGGCTGACGATGCGGGTCGCGGCAGCCAGGGGCAGGTTCTGATCGAGCAGTGCGCGGACCCGCATCGCCAGTGTGAGATCGGCCCCGCTATAGCGGCGTTGCCGCCCGCGGAGCGACCCGGACTCAGCAGCCCAGCGGCATTCAGACTGTACAGAAAGACGGGTTGCACACCGAGCAGCTCCGCGGTTGTGCCCATGGTGTAGGCCGGGTAGTCAACATCGTCGAGCTTGTCCGTGACGCCGCCCTGGGTCGTGTCACCTGATAAACGGGGCCCTGACAGCCGCGTCGAAACAACGGCTGTCAGGGCCCCTCAGCGGGGTGGGCTCTCCATGGGCAGCGGTAGCTCTTTGGCTATCGCCGCTGGGTTCGGGAGATCCCGAGCCTGGTGATCGCGATACGGGAGAGCAACGCACCATCGCCACCGGTGTCACAGTCCGCGGCTATCACCTCCTCACGAAGGAACAACCTCCTACTGCATACACCGCAGACAGTAGAGTGTGCAACGCATGTTGTCTACCCACTTGCCTCGGGGGATTTTCGTCGGGTGGTGGATGCTGACTGGCCGGCCGCGACCGCACGATCAAGCCGGTACCAAGCCGCGGCGCAGGCAGCGCTGGGGCGTCGAGCGAGCAGGCCAGCGGAACCCGCAATCCGTCCCAGGCGAACAGGGCAGGCACCCGTCCTGCGACGCAGCGTCACCCCTCACTAGGCCACTCGACGTGCACGCCGGAGCAGTGCTACCCCACGTGACCATGGGTGCTGGACCGTTGTGCCTGGCAACCGGCGTGTCCCCCCTCGTCGCCGCCGCACCTGGAGCGGCCTACTATCAAGAATTATCTATCTAAGGTAAGAACTTTACGACTGTGCATGTTGTCGGTACCGTAGTTGTACCGCGCTAGCGGTTCGTACCTGTCGCGTCGTGCCGACGCCCCGAAGGAGAGAACCCACGATGCTGATGCGTACCGACCCGTTCAGGGAGCTTGACCGCATGGCCCAACAACTATTCGGCACCAACGGCACCACCTCACGCCCGGCGGTGATGCCCATGGACGCCTACCGCCACGGCGAGCAGTTCGTCGTGCAGTTCGACCTGCCCGGAGTGGACCCGTCCTCCATCGGCCTCGACGTCGAACGCAACGTCCTCACCATCAAAGCCGAACGCTCCCCCACCTACGGGGAGGACGTCGAGCTGCAGGTCGCCGAGCGGCCCCGCGGAGTATTCTCTCGGCAGCTGTTCCTGGGCGACACCCTCGACGCCGACCGCATCGAGGCGCACTACGACGCCGGGGTGCTGACCCTGCGCCTACCCATCGCCGAGAAAGCCAAACCCCGCAAGATCGAGATTACCGGGGGCAACGCACCCAAGGTGATCAACGCCTGATCCTGCACCCGGCACAGCAGGCCAGCGAAGCAGTCCCCCTACCGCATCCGGGGGTGCCACGCACGTCGCCCGGCACCCCCCGATGCCGGATAGCAACTGACCACCTAGCCGTATCCCGCTCATCCCCGTGATTGAGCTGGAGGCCACCAGCACCGACCACAGGGTGGTCGACGCCGTGGAGTTCGTGCGTACCAACCGGCACTGCGTTGGCGAGTACATCCCCGACCATCACGACGGCCAGCGGGTGGGCCTGTCGTTCGCCGGCGAGATGTGGCAGAGCATGCTGCGGGATCGGCGCCGGCCGGGACGGTTGCGGCGCCGGCACTTCGAGGTGTGCGTGTTCGTCCACCTCGCCGCGGAGTTTCGAAGTGGCGACATCGCAGTGATCGGGTCGGACTCTTATGCCAACCTGCACGCCCAACTGATGCTCTGGTCAGAGTGCGAACCGCTGGTAGTGTCACCGTCCCGGCTTGCCATCTGGTGTCGTCAGGTGCTCGGGCGCCGATACCGCGTAGTGCTTGAACCAGACCATGTCGTGCGCGACAGTTCGGTTGCCAAGATCACGTGTACCTCGGCTGGGAGGTAGGCGCCCTCGGTGTCGTCGCAACGGAAGCGGATTCCGGTCCGCACACACACCCTCTCTACCTCCTGGGTGTCGATGAGCGCGGTCGAGTTCACCTCGATGCCGGGTATGCCATACAGGAAGCCGTTAAGTGCGCTGCAGCAGAACAGGCAGTTCGGGTAACTCGAAGACAGGATGAGGTGACCCTGCGGTGTGAAGCAGCCACCTTGCAGGTCCCGCATTCGGACAAGAGTGCGCCGGTGGGAGTACGGCCGGTTCTGCGCCATCCGCAGCTACCTCGCCACCGCCGCCAAACACGGCATCCACTTCTTCGCAGCTATCACCGCACTCGCCGATCGCCGTACTTGCTCGTCCTCGCCTGCCCATAACCGCCTGATATCGCGTGACGCGATCTTGAGGACCTGACCAGTTACAGGTCGACTACCTCGTTCCAGGTGATAAAGCGTGTGGTCATTTCTCGACGGTAGGCATCGGCGCTGAGTCGTTGGCGGCGAGGCCGAAAGTGCGGTATCCCTCTGAACGCGGAGAGGAACCGCTGCGCGCTACCAGCGGATCGGCATCGTCTCATCTCATTCACCGGCCGACCATCGTCGACGGGTCGACGATGCGGTCGAAGTCGGCGGCATCGATATATCCCGACGCCAGCGCTGCCTCCCGGAGCGTGGTGCCCTCGTCGTTGGCCTTGTGCGCGATCATCGAGGCTTTGTCATAGCCGATCACCGGGGACAGCGCGGTGATTAGCATCAGTGACCGATTGACGTAACTGTCGATCTGCCGGCGGTTGAGTTCGGTGCCCTCGATGCAGTATTGGCGCAGCTTGGTGCAAGCGTCGGCCAGGATGGTGGCCGCGTGCAGGAAGTCGTTGATGACGACCGGGCGCATCGCGTTGAGCTCGAAGTTGCCTTGTGAGCCGGCGAAGGCGATGGCGCTGTCGTCTGAGAGCACCTGGATGCAGACCATCACCATGGCCTCGCACTGGGTCGGGTTGACCTTGCCGGGCATGATCGAGGAGCCGGGCTCGTTGGCCGGGAGGATCAGCTCACTGATACCGCACCGGGGTCCGGACGCCAGCCACCGGATGTCATTGGCGATCTTCATGAGACATACGGCCAGGGCCCGCAGGCCCGCTGACGCGCCGACCATGGCGTCCAGGCTGCCCTGCGCGGCGAACTTGTTCGCCGCGGTGGTGAATGGGTAACCGGTTGCGGTGGAGATCTCGGCGGCGACCTGCTCGCCGAAGCCAGGCGGCGCGTTGAGGCCGGTGCCGACTGCGGTTCCGCCGGCGGCCAGCTCATACAGACCCTCCGCCGAGGCGGTGACCCGGTCAATGGCCTGGGCGAGCTGGTGGGCGTAACCGGACCATTCCTGCCCCACGGTGAGCGGCACGGCGTCTTCCAGGTGGGTACGTCCGATCTTGACCACGTCCCGCCACTCTCGGGCTTTGGCCCCGATCGCCTGGTGCAATGCCTGGACGCTGGGCAGCAGGCGCTGGTGGATGGCCTGGATCGCGGCGATGTGCATGGCGGTGGGGAAGGTGTCGTTGGATGACTGGCCCATGTTGACGTGATCGTTGGGATGGATGGGGGTTTTGCTGCCCAGCCGCCCGCCGGTCAGCTGGATAGCGCGGTTGCTGATCACCTCGTTGATGTTCATGTTGGACTGGGTGCCGGACCCGGTCTGCCACACATACAGCGGGAAGTTCTCGTCCAGCTTGCCGGCGATCACCTCGTCGCTGACCCGCTCGATGAGACTGGCTTTCCAGCCCGGAAGCCGGCCCGCGTGGCCGTTGACGATCGCGGCAGCCTTCTTGACGTAGCCGTAGGCGTGGTAGACCGCCTTGGGCATCCGGTCGTCGCCGATCGAGAAGTGGATCAGGGATCGCTGGGTCTGGGCGCCCCAGTACCGGTCGGCGGGGACGTCGATGGCGCCCATGGAGTCGGTCTCCTGCCGGGTACCGGTTGCGGTCAGGCCGATGGGCAGGTCGAGGGTCACTGGTGGGCTGTTCCCGGCCGCGGCGGCCGGCGACGAGCTGGGGCACTGCGGGATCATCACGCCGCTCCGTTCTGGTAGGCGGGCTGCCACATGGCGTTACGGACCGCCGTGGCGGGGTCGGCGGGCTTGTTGCTGGCGACGCCATCGGCGACCGCGGCGTTCACCACCGCAGCCGCCGTGATCGCCGACGACTCCCGCAGGTTCTCCACCGCCGGCAGCAGGGAGGCGCCCGGCGTGTTGACGTCGACCTGGCCCGCGACGGCCTGGGCAGCGGCGAGCAGCATGCCCGGGGTTACCTTGGACGCGCCGGAGACGATCGTGCCCAGGCCCAGCCCGGGGTACAACAGCGCGTTGTTGGCCTGCCCGATCTGATATGTCACGCCGCCGAAATCGACCGGCGGAACCGGGATGCCGACCGCGACCAGGGCGCGGCCCTTGGACCAGGCAACGACGTCGGCGGGCATGGCCTCGGTCTGGGAGGTCGGGTTGGAAATCGGGAAGATGATCGGCCGGTCGGTCCCCGCGGCCATGGCCTCGACGACCTCCCGGGTGAACGCCCCGTGCACGGTGGAGGTGCCCAGCAGGATCGTCGGCTTGACCTGGCGGATGGTGTCCAGCAGCGAGATGGCGGCGCCATCAGCGGCCCAGCCGGTAACCTCGGCCGGGCTGCGGGCATACGGCTGCTGAAAATCCCGCAAATCAGTCATGTCGCTGGTGAGCAGCCCCTGCTTGTCGATCAGCCACACCTGGGCGGTGGCCTGGTCGGGGGCCGTTCCGTCACGGACCATGGCGTCGCGGAGCTGGTCGGCGATGCCCACCCCGGCGGTGCCGGCGCCGAAGACCACGAGCTTCTGGTCCCGCATTGGCACGCCGCTCACCTTGACCGCTGACAGCACCGCGGCCAGGGTGATCGCGCCGGTGCCCTGCATGTCGTCGTTGAAGATCCGGTAAGAGTTCCCGTACTTGATCAGGATCCGCCGGGCGTTGCTGGGGCCGAAGTCCTCAAAGTGCAGCAGCGCGCCCGGGAACATCGACGACGCGGTCTGCAGGTACTTCTCGATGAACGCGTCATAGTCTGCGCCGCGGATCCGGGGGTGCCGGTTGCCCAGGTACAGCGGGTCCTCCAGCAGCGACTTGCGGTCGGTACCCACGTCCAGGGACACGGCCACGACCCGGCGCGGGTCGATGCCGGCGGCCGCGGTGTACACCGCAAGCTTGCCCACCGCGATCTGGATCCCGCCCACGCCCCAATCGCCGATCCCGAGAATTTCCTCGGCGTCGCTGCACACGATCAGGTCCACATCGCCGGGCCCCAGCTCGAGCGTGGCGAAGGCCTTCTCGATATCGTCCGGCCGGTCGATCGACAAGAAGATGCCCCGCGGACGGCGGTACTCGTGGGAGTACTTCTCGATCGCCTCGCCGACCGTCGGGTCGTACACCACCGGCAGCAGCTCGGCCAGGTGATCCGACAGCACCCGGAAATACAGGGTCTCGTTGCGGTCGTGCAGCTGCTCCAGGTAGACGTTCTTGGCCAGGTCGCTGCCCTGCGCCTGCAGCTGCTGGTAGGCCCGCTGGGCCTGCTGATCCAAAGTCAATACCCCAGACGGCAAGCGCCCGGTCAGCCCGAGGGCATCTCGTTCCGGCTGCGTGAACGCCACGCCATGGTTGCGCAGCGGATCGTCCAGGACACCGGGAACGGCCGGAGTCCGCACAGTACTACTGTTCATGATCTTCTCCTTTTGTAGTGTCTGCCGATGCTGGCCGGCTGGCAGCGCGCACCGCTCCAGCGATGGTGAACGGCATGCCGGTTAGCTGACGACTTGGCTTGGCGGATCTGCTCGGCTGCGTTGTCCAAGGCCAGATTCGGCGTGCTCTACGTGGTGTATAGCGTCTTGACGCTTTCCTGCAGCTTCAGAGACATGGGCGAAGCAGCGAAGGTGTCGGTAACGACCTCGATGTAAGCGGCTCCGCCATCCTGGCCGGCCCGTCTCAACGCCTCATCAAACTCGCCGCAGGTCGTGACGCGAGCGGTGAACCAATCGTCGCAACCAAGCGCGTGCGGTATCTCGGAGTACCGCCATGAAGCCACATCATTGTAGGCGATCTTGGGATCCCTGCAGAGAAGCCGTTCAATCAGGTAGCCCGAGTTGTTGAGCACGAAGATGATCGGCTTCAGCCCGCGGCGTCCGAACTGAGTGATCTCCTGAGCAGTGAGCTGGTGCGATCCCTCGCCGGTCACGAGCACCAAGCGACGCTCTGGGGCCGCGACTGCAGCGCCAAACGCAGCGGGCGTTGCCCAGCCAATTGCGCCCCAGAGAGTTTGGTTGTGGAAGGTAGCGCCCTTTGGCATCAGGGCAAAGCCCAGCCCCATAGAGCATGTGCCAGTCTCTGCGACGACGATGTCGCTTGGCCGCAGGAAATTTGCCCAACGAGGATACAGTGCCTCCGCGGTGATCACGTCACTGTCGCTGCCCACGATCGGTCCGAGCGAAGTAGGTTTGACGGGGGGCTTTCCGTTCCGGCGTGTGACACGGCCTGCAAGGTCGGTCAGGATATCGGCCATCTCGACGTTGGGGTAGGCTTGTGATCCGACTCGCGTGCGGTGGTGTCCGATTTCGATAGTCTTCATCGGATCGAGCCGCGCAGTAAAGGCGCCGGTATTGAAGTCGGTCATGAGGGTTCCGATGGTGACGACCTGGTCGCACGACTCGACGAACGCTCGCACGTCCTCGTCCATGAGCCTTCCGTCATACATTCCGATGTATCCCGGTTGCTGCTCGTCAACGACCGACTTGTCGCCGAACATTGTGGCGAAGGGCAGGCCGGCAGTGTCTATAAAGGATTGCAACTGCTCGCGCAGCCCCGCGTGGACCGCCAGAAGCCCCGGTAGGATACATGCCGTGTCGGCTCCTTCGAGGGCTGCGACGATCGCATCGGTTGCGGACCGTAGGGTCGTACGATCACTATGGGGTGGATCCAGAGGCTGCGCACTGCTGAGGATTTCCTGGTCCGGGACGTCCGACGGGAAAGCCATATAGACGGGCCGGCGATGGTAGAGCGCCTCGGCGATCAGGCGTTCGGTCTCATAGGCAACGTTCTGCGGCGTCATGATCGCGCTAGCGCATACGACGGGTTCCGCCATTTTCCGAAAGAATCCGAACTCGCCGTCGCCCAAGGTATGGTGCACCAGGGCGCGACGCGCCTGGGTCGGCATGTTGGGCATGCCTACCAGGTGAAACACAGGGAGATGCTCGGCGTATGCGCCGCCGATCGCGTTGATCGCGCTGAGTTCTCCGACTCCATAGGTTGTACTGACTGCGCCGATGCCGCGAATGCGGGCATACCCGTCAGCGGCGTAGCCTGAATTCAGCTCGTTGCAGCAGCCGATCCAGTTAATTCCAGGGTAGTTCACGATCGCGTCCTGTACCGTGAAGGCGAAATCGCCGGGAACGCCGAAGATATCGTGTATTCCAATGGTCTTGAGCCGTCCGAGCACGTGCTCGATGACTGTCGTAGGCATGTGTATCGGATCCTCCCCGGCCGGCAGCGGTGCGAGAGACCACCTCCACGGCTACCGGGGGGAGGCTTCTGCGTGAGTGATGACGTTCATCAGGTCGAGATTGGTCTTGCAGTAGGCACATGTCGTCAGGGCCAACGCCCATCTGCGCTCCCGGCTGGCTGGACTCTTTGCATACCCGCCAGCTGCAACATGCCTCCGTGACGCTACCGCCAGGGAGTAGCCCTCGCCTGAACGAGCCAACTGGGGCAGCTGGTCGAAGCTGGCGAGGACCTCGGCTTCCTGGCCGGCCTGGTCTCCGATGGTCGCATGCGCGTCGAAACCAGCGTTTCCTGGGACTGGTCTTGGACCGTGGAGGCCGTGGAGGCCCCGAGGGGCCGACCACCGCGACAGCCGGTTGGCCTGCCCGGCGACCAGGAACTCCAAGCCCCACGGGAGGGTCCCCGTGCTGTTGGTCAGATTGCCGATGGCAAAACCGAGCAAGGCTGCCAGCAGGACTTCCAGCACCTGAACCGGCAACGGCGAGCGCATGCGGGACATGCTCAAGCCTTCCGAGTGCCCCCGCCATGCGTGCTAGCCGCTCGGTACCTGGCAGGATCCGCAGCCATGGCGGCCGCCACCGACATCATGACCCCGCTGTGGCGCGGCGTAGTGGTATTGCGGATTGTCACGGCGGCCTTCGCGATCGCGGCAATCATCGTGCATCACGACGGCTACGCCCGGCCGGGCCTGGGGTGGGTGGTGCTCGCCAGCATCGCGATCTGGACCGTCCTGACCTGCCTCGCCTACAGCTTCGACGTCACCCGACGCATCCATACTATCGTGCTCGACTTGCTCGTGACCCTGACGCTGATGAGCTCCTCGGCGCTGGTGCTGTCCCCCGAGCAGCTCACCGACGTCACCACGGGCACCCCGCTGCTCACCACCGTGTGGGCCTGCGGCCCGGTGGTCGCTGCCGCGGTGCACGCCGGCCGGATTGCCGGGGCGCTGTTCGGCGTCGCCGTCTGGGTGGTCGACGTCTGGATGCGCGGGTTCTTCACCACCGACTTGGCCCGCGACGCGATACTGCTGATCGGGACCGGGTTCGTGCTCGGGATGGTCGCGACGGCAGCACGCCGGGCCACCGAGCAGCTCCGCCGGGCGGCCCGTGCCGAGGCGGCCACCGCCGAACGGGAGCGGCTGGCCCGGTCCATCCACGACAGCGTCGTGCAGGTGTTGGCTCGAGTGCGGGCCCGGGGTGGCCACCTCGAAGGGGAAGCCGGCGAGCTGGCTCGGCTGGCCGGGGAGCAGGAGATCGCCCTGCGGTCGCTGTTCTCGGCCACACCGCCGGGCAGCGCCACCGGCGAGCAGGACCTGGCCGCCGCGCTTCAACCCCTGGCCAGCCCCCGGGTCGAGGTCTCGGTGCCCGCGACCGCGGTGCTGCTGCCCGCCGGTGACGTCGAGGAGCTGGTCGCCGTCACCCGGGAGGCGCTGGCCAACACCGCCCGGCACGGCGGTCCGGACGCGAAGTCGTGGGTACTGGTCGAGGACCTGGGCGAGGAGGTGGTGCTCACCGTCCGGGACAACGGCCCGGGTGTCGACGACGCGCAGCTCGCCGACGCCGAGATCGACGGCCGGATGGGAGTATCGCGCTCGATCCGCGGCCGGGTGGCCGACCTGGGCGGAATCCTGACCCTGGACACCGGTCCGGGGCGGGGGACCGAATGGGAGGTGCGGCTGGCCCGCATCCGGCACGGCCAGCTGCGGTGATGACCCGGGTCATGGTCGTCGACGACCATCCTATCTGGCGCGACGGGGTCGCCCGCGACCTCACCGAGCGAGGTTTCGACGTCGTTGCCACCGCGGCGGACGGCGCGGCCGCGCTGCGCATCGTCCCGGCCGCCCGTCCGGACGTCGTGTTGATGGACCTGCACTTCGCCTCCGGCGGACCGTCCGGAGCCGAAACCACCCGGCGCATCATCGACACCTGGCCCGACATCCGGGTGCTGGTGCTGTCCGCGTCCGGCGAGCACGCCAACGTGCTCGCCGCGGTGCAGGCGGGCGCGTCGGGGTACCTGGTGAAGTCAGCCTCGGTGGAGGAGCTGGTCGAGGCCGTGCGCCGGACCACCCAGGGGGACGCGGTGTTCACCGCCGGCCTGGCCGGTCTGGTGCTCGGCGAGTACCGCCGGATGGCGCTGGACCTGCGCACCGACTCGCCGCGGCTCACCGAGCGCGAGACCGAGGTACTGCGCCAGGTGGCCAAGGGGCGCACCGCCCGGCAGATCGCCGAGGCGCTGGTGATCAGCCACCGCACTGTGGAGAACCACGTGCAGTCCACGTTGCGCAAGCTGCAGCTGCACAACCGGGTCGAGCTGGCCCGCTACGCGATCGAGCACGGCCTCGCCGAGCAGTAGGTAGCCCTTCAAGGGCTACCCAACCCCCGGGCGGCGCTACCGTGGATCCGTGGCTGGCGACGTGGAGCCCCGTGACTTGAGGGTGTCCGACGCCGAGCGCGAGCACGTTGGGGAGCTCCTGCAGCGCGCGGTCGGGCAGGGCAGGCTCACGGTCGACGAATTCGCCGAGCGGATGGACGCCGCGATGGCCGCCCGCACTCGCGGGGAGCTCAACGCCGTCCTGCTGGACCTGCCGGGCTTCACGCTCGCCCACCCAGCCGCATCGGAGGTGCTGGAGCTGTCCCACCATTTCGGCGAGCTGAACCGCCGCGGGCCGTGGCGGGTGCCACCCCGGGTGCGTTTGGTTGGGTACTTCGGCTCGTCGCTGCTGGACTTCACTAATGCCGTCCTCGCCAGCCCGACAGTGACCCTGGAGCTGGACAAGACAGGCGGCTCCACCACGATCGTCGTGCCCGAGGGCGCCACTGTGGACACCGACGGACTGCGTGTCACGGTGGGCAGCGTCAAGGACTTCACGGTCCGCCGGATCGAGCCGGGACCGGTGCACTTCGTGATCACCGGGCGGTCCACGATGGGCGAGGTCCGCATCGCGCACCCCAGACGGTGGCGGCTGGGGCCGCTCACCGTGCACCGCCCGTTCCGGCTCAGCTGGGGCCGCGCCCGCCGGTGGGTCTAAAACCTGCATCGACCGGACATATGTGCACGGAGATCAGGCATTACGGCCAGGCATGTGCGTACAGACGTCCTTTCGACCCTGGACATTGACCGGTGCGGCGACGACACTCGGAGGCTCCTCTGCCGATCAGGAGTACCTCGCCATGCGACATCGATCCGATCATGGCCTGGCGTGGCAGGATGTGGTCGATGCGGCGGTCGCGGCCGTCGTCGAACCGGTGGTGCAGCGGTGCGCGGGCTGGGAACCGCAATCCCTCAAACCGATCCTCCGGCGGGAATGGCGCATTGCGTTCCGCTGCGAGCTCACCGAGCCAGCATTAACCTGGTGCGCCAACGCGATCCACGACGGAACACCGTGGCGTGCCGCGCTGTGGGGTCATGGACCCGCCATGGCGATTGACCCGAGGTGATTGACCCGGGAGTGATAGACCCCGAGTGATGGACCCGGTGATCGACCCGCAGGCTGAAAAGTGGCTGGCGTATCTGCTTGCCATCCGGGGTATTCCCCAAGTGGTGCGCGTTCGGCGCGGGGGTGACCCCATGATGAGGTGGAGCGGGGTATCGGTGACCACAGGCCTTCGGCTGGACAACCACTCCGTGGGCAGCGCTCTGGTTGTGCGGCCGGTCGGAGTGCTCACGGCCGACACTTCTCCGTGGTTGCGGGACGAACTGCTCAAGTGCGCAGCGGAGGAACCCCCGGTGATCGTGGTGGACCTGGACGACGTGCGGGTGGCCGAGGCGTCGGTGCTGACGGTGTTCCCGACGGTGTCGAACCACATCAGCAAGTGGCCCGGGGTGCCGCTTGTGTTGGTTTCAGCGCGCCAACCGCTACGCACTCTGCTCCGTACCAGCTCGGTGCACGGGTTCATCCCGATCTACCACTGCGTCACCGACGCCCTCGACGCCGCACCACACCGCCGACACCGCAAGGTGCAGTTAGCCTGCGACCCGGCCAGCGTGTGGCTAGCCAGGAGGATAGTCGAGCAGACCTGCCACGATTGGGGACTGTCTGGAATAGTCACCGACGCCGTGCTGGTGGCCTCAGAGCTCACCGAGAACATGATCCGGCACGCGGGTTCGGACGGCTGGCTATGCCTGCAACTGCGTGGCAACCTGCTCACCGTCGCAGTGGCCGACGCCGACCCGCGCCCACCCCTGCTGCGCCCGCGTCACGAGCGCCGTGACGGCGGGCGCGGCCTGGTGCTCGTCGCCGAGCTGAGTCGGACCTGGGGAACCGCGCCTCGACTTCCCGGTGGCAAGGTGGTCTGGGCGGTCCTCGCCATTCCCCAGTAGGTGGTCCGAAGATCAGTGTTGGCGGCCGTTGAGGGCATGGATCAGGGCTGCCTGACTCGATCATCTCGACCACCATCCGGGTCCGCGGGCACGCTCCCGGTACGCTGGCGCACTCGGCGCAACCGGGGTACTCGCAGGGATGGTGGGTTGAGGTGGAGTTCGAACTTGAGCGGGATGCGTTCGCTGAGGCCGTCGCGT
This sequence comes from Pseudonocardiaceae bacterium, assembly GCA_035997545.1. Classification (GTDB taxonomy): domain Bacteria; phylum Actinomycetota; class Actinomycetes; order Mycobacteriales; family Pseudonocardiaceae. The sequence goes on along the minus strand of DASYIL010000174.1, from coordinate 25,059 downwards.
GGACGGCGCGTGGCCTGCCGTCCCGTCCCGTCGTCCCAGTTACCGCGGGCGTCGTGCTCGAGGTGGCCGACGGCGCGTTGATCGTCTCCGGTTTCGACTTCGAGGTGCTCAACCGCATCGAGGTACCCGTCACCGACAAGTCCGCTGGGCGAGTGCTGGTGTCCGGCCGGCTACTTGCGGAGATCGCTCGTGCGCTGCCGCCCAAGGACGTGCGGGTAGCGGTGGAGGGAAACCGGCTTGCGGTGCGATGCGGTTCGGCTCGATTCAACCTGCCGCTGTTGCACATCGAGGACTACCCTGCGGTGCCGGAACTGCCCGCCACCTCGGGCACGGTACGCGGTGACGTCTTCGCCACCGCGGTCGCCCAGGTCGCCGCGGCGGCCAGCCGGGACGAGACGCTGCCGATGCTCACCGGGGTGCGGATGGAGATCGGCTCCGAGGCGCTGACCTTCGCCGCCACCGACCGGTACCGCCTCTCCGAGCGGCGCATTCCCTGGACGCCGAACGACCCGGTCTCGCCCACCTCAGTGTCAATGCTTGAGCCTGCAAGCAGCTCTTCGGTGTCAATGCTTGAGCCTGCAAGCAGCTCTTCGGTCTCCGTCGTCGTTCCGGCGAAGACGCTCGCCGATGTCGCCAAGTCGCTCGGTTCGGCCAGCGAGGTGGTGCTGTCGCTGGGTAACGCCGAAGATGCGGGTTTCCTGGGCTTCTCCGCTGGCGGCCGGCAGACGCTGACCCGGCTGCTAGACGGCGAGTTCGTCAAGTTCGCGTCGTTGTGGCCCACCGAGGTAACCACCACCGTCGAGGTGGAGGTTGGCGAGTTCATCGCGGCTCTCAAGCGGGTGTCGCTGGTGGCCCAGCGGTTCGCACCGGTCCGGCTGGCCTTTGCCGACGGTATCGCGCAGCTGTCCGCGGAGGCCGAAGACGAGTCCAGCGCCGAGGAGGAACTCGAAGTGGGTGTCACCGGCGAACCGCTGACCATCGGGTTCAACGCCGGGTACCTGCTCGACGGGCTGACCGCGCTCACCACCCCGCGGGCGACGCTGTCGTTCACCACGCCGGCCCGCCCCACCGTCATCACCCCGGTCATCGGCCTCGGTGCGGATGAACCCGATAACAACGGAGACGGCTCTTACCGATATCTCGTGATGTCGATGCGATTGCGGGGCTAGCTGCGGTCACCGGGCGGGTGTCGGCGGAATCGCCAGGGCCACCGGGTGACAGTCGGTGTGGGCGGCTGGATCGGCTCGGTGTGAGTCCGCCAGCTGGCGTACTCGACGATCGCGTCGGTAGGCCCCATCACCGGGATGCCCAGCTCTGCCGCGGTGCGCAGAGTGGGATGGTCTGGGGGTATCGCGCGATCGGCAATGACAACTGTGACCGCTGGCGTGAGCCGGCTTCGGGTCACAGCCCCGTGTGCCTCCATCAACCGCCGCAGTGCCCCAATCTCGGCGGAACTGCCGAGGTAGAGCACGTGCAGCGGCTCCTGGGCGGCCGCGTGACGACCCACCACGTCTCCAGTCTCCCCGAGGAGCTCACAGCGTAAGTGAAACTACCGACGCGGGAGAACATGGCACGCAGAATCCACCCAGCCGATAGTTCTGCGTGCTCAAAAGATCACTGTCAGTTACAGTAGTACTAGTGTTAGGGGTTTTGCGATACCTATAAAGATACCCATCCCCTCAGTTCCCGCTTCGTTCGGTTAACGCACGGCCGGTGAGCCGGGCAGCTCGGGATCGCAGCGCGGCGTGTGCATCCGCGGTGTTGACCCGGGTGGGCACCCCGCTGGCCAGCACCTGCTCCCCGGCGACCCACACATCCCGCACCGCTCGGGCCCCCGCACCCCACACCAGGTTGGCCAGCAACTGACCGTCCGGGACGTCCAAGCCAGCCGCGAACGCCGGATCGTCGGCTCCGAGGTGCACCAGGTCGGCCCACCCGCCAGGGCGCAGGGTGCCTAGGTCGTCGCGCCCGATCGCGGCCGCGCCGCCCCGGGTGGCCAGCAGCAGCGCCTGCGCAGCGGTGAGTGCAGCGGCGTCCCCGCTGGACAGCCGGGCCAGCCGGGCGGCCAGCTTCGCATCGTCCCAGAGATCGAGGTCGTCGTTCGACGCGGGACCGTCGGTGCCCAGACCGACCGCGATCCCGGCAGCGCGCAGATCGCGCAGCCGCGCGATGCCTGAGGCGAGCTTGCTGTTGGAGCCGGGGCAGTGCACGACCCCGGCCCGGTGCCGGGAGAGCACCGCGATATCGGCGTCGGACAGGTGGACGGCATGCGCTGCCAGTACCCGCGCGCCCCGGCCGGAATCATCACTGCCGAGCACCCCGAGACGTTCCAGCAGCAGCGGCACCGAGCCGTACTGCTCGCGGATCGCGACGTCCTCACCGGTGGTCTCGGCGACGTGGATATGCAGCAGCGCGCCGCGCTCCTGGGCGGCTGCACCGGCCGCCGCCAGCGCCTCGGGTGGCAGTGTGTAGGCCGCGTGCGGGCCGTATCCCAGTTCGATGCGCTCGCCGGGACCGAAGCGGATCCCGTCGGCGTCGATCCAGCGGCTGATGTCGTCGAGCATCTGTTCCCAGGTGCCCAGCCGGTCCCAACCCGGGACCGCGATAATGGCCGGGGTCACCATCGCGCGGCTGCCGGCGGCCAGCACCGCGTCCACCACCGCGTGGCTGTGGAAGTACATCTCCACGCTGGTGGTGATCCCTGCGCCGAGCATCTCCAGGGTGCCGACCAGCATGCCGGCCCGCACGTCGTCGGCGTCCAGCCGCGACTCGGTGGGCCAGATCACCTCGGTCAGCCAGCGCATCAGCGGCAGGTCCCCGCCCAGCCCGCGCATGGCGGTCATCCCGGTGTGCGCATGCGCATTGACTAGACCGGGCATCAGGATGCCAGAGAGTGTCAGCACTGGTCCGGGTGCCGCGGGCGCCTCGGCCGACGGGCCGATGTGCCCGATGCGACCAGCGTCGTCGACGTCCACTACGGCGTCGCGCACCACCGTGCACCGCTCGTCGCAGGGCAGCACCACCGGCGCGGTCAGCCGCATCACGGGGTGGGCTCCACGGGGGTGTAGCGCAGCAGAAATGACAGCGGCCGCAGCGGGGGAAGCCAGGCGCCCTCGGGCGGCAGCGTCTCGAGGGTGATCCGGGGCAGCGGCTGCAGGAACAGCTCTGGGATGTCCTCCAGGTCCTCGAAGTCCAGCACCACGGAGTTGACCGCGAACGAGGCGTGCTCCCGGAACCCGAGTACGGTGACCTGGACGCCCTGGGAGACCAGGTCCTCCAGTGGCTCCCGGAAGGCCCGGCTGTCCCCGGAGGCCACCATCAGCTGGCGCAGCACGCCCTGTTCGTGACGGGCGCGGATATGCGTCAGCATGTCCTCGTCGATGTCCGACTCGTCGATTTTGGGCTTGGCGAACACCGCGAACCCGGTGTTGCGCAGCGCCTCCACCCAGGGTCGCACGAAGTCCGTACTGCCTGCCGCGACGTTGGTGAACACGGTCGCCTCGGGCTCCGTGTCGGTCCCGGCACGCGAGATCAACCAGCGGCCCAATGCGTCGAACCTCGGCCGGGACGCGGAGCTGGGGCGTCCGCCGAGGATCGAGCCCAGGCTCATATCGATGTTGGGTGCATCCCAGATGAGCAGCGTTACCGGGGTGGTGGAGACGGGCGCCGGGTTCATGGTCCGATCCTGCCGCATGAGCGTGCACCAGCGGCGGCCACACCGGACACCGAAGTCTGACATGCCCGGGATCGAGAGTCAGGCGCGGGCGAAGAGCAGATCGCGCACGGCTCGGCCCTCATCCCGGGCGCGCTGCTCGAACTTGGTGACCGGCCGCCACGCCGGCCGCGCCACGAAGCCATGGAGGGAATCGTCACCGGCGGCGGTGTTGCGCAGACCCGTCTCGCCTGCGCAGGCCGCGAGCATCTCCGCAGCGTAGGGCTCCCAGTCGGTGGCCAGGTGCAGCGTGCCCCCTACCTCCAGCCGGGACGTCACCAAGGCGACGAACGTCGGGTTCACCAGCCGGCGCTTGTGGTGCCGCTGTTTGGGCCACGGGTCCGGGAAGTAGATCCGGACGGCGTAAAGGCCGCCTGGTGCGACGTGCTCGGTGAGCAGCGTCTGTGCATCGCCGCGCAGCAGGCGCAGGTTGGTGATCTCGGCCTGCTCGATGCGCAGGAGTAGCTGCGCCAGGCCAGGCCGATAGACCTCGACGGCGAGATGATCGACGTCTGGTGCGGCGACGGCCATCGCCGCGGTCGACTCGCCCATTCCGGAGCCGATCTCGAGCACGACAGGCGCGGTGCGCCCGAACCACCCGGCGGTGTCCAGCGCGCCGTCGGCTAAGTCCACGACGTCTGCGCCCCATCGGTCCCAGCTCCGCTCCCAGGCGCGCTGCTGGCCGGTGGTCATCCGGCTGCGTTGCGGGTAATGGGTCTGGGAGTAGTGGGTGGTCCTGGCCTGCTGCACACCCGAAGCCTCGCCCGGCGACGCTGGGGGGCGCACACCGGGTACCGCTCGGCGGGGGAGAAGATGGCTGGCGTGAACACGCTCGAGGAGTGGATCGCCGCGGTGTGCCAGGAGCTGGACATCGCCGATGCCGTGCAGTCAGCCGCGATGCAGTCGCGGGTACTAGACATGGCGCGCGACGTTGCTCATGGCGTTGCTCGACCGGCTGCGCCGCTCGCCGCCTACCTTCTGGGCCTTGCGGCCGGACTCACCGGCGACCCGGAGGCCGCCGCTGACGAGCTCGCGCAGCGGATTTGCCTGCTGGCCCAGCGGTGGGCGGACGAGCAGAGCGGCTAGTTCCGGCCAACAACAGGGTGGGCCCGGGCCGCCCCCCGATCTACGGCCCGGACTCCTTATCCCTAGATACCCTGTCGCGCATTCTCTAAACTGCGTGCCGCGGGTGTCGGCCGGTGCCTGGGCGTACCGGCGCGACGCCCAGACGTATCGGGAGGCTTGGTGAGGTCTTGCGTCTCGGACCTTGCCGCTCCCTTTCTCGGCCGACACTCAATACGATGCCGCGCCGCGTTGCCACGCACATGAGGGTTCTCCCCTACCCAGACCCTGGTTAAGCCACCATGGTCCCTGCCGGGACTCCCTGAGCCTATTTCAGATATCCGGAATCTGTTACTCTGATCGCGTGCGCGAGATGTCCGCCTCCGAGGCGTCCCGGAACTTCTCTGCCGTGCTTGACTCTGCCGAGCACGGCGAGACCATCGTGGTGACTCGTGCCGGAAAACGGGTCGCGCTGATCATGCCCGCACCGCGCGCCAACGGTGCCGCGCTGCGGGAGGTGTTCCGCCGGTGGCAGGGCAACGGTGCCTTCGATGACACTTTCGCGGCTAGTGTCGCCGCCGCCCGCGAGGCGGTCTCGGCCGAGCGGGACACCAACCCGTGGCGCGACTGATTCTCGACACCTGCGTGCTCATCGCGGGTGTGCGAGGCGGGGTGGATCTGGCGGCGCTGGCCGACACTGACGACGTGGCCGTGCCTGCGCTGGTCGTGGCCGAGTACTCCGCCGGCGTGCTTCTGGGCACCGACCCGGGCCGCGCCGCCGCGCAACGCGCGTTCCTCGATGAGGTGCTGGCGGTGGTCCCCGTCGCTGACTACGACCGCGCCGTGGCCGAGCACCACGCCGCGCTGCTGGCCCACACCCACGGCACCGGTACACAGCGCGGCGTGCACGACCTCATCATCGCCGCAACCGCTCGCGCCACCGGTCGCGCGGTGGTTACCGCCGACGAACGCGCCCGCTTCGGCGAGCTGCCCGACGTGACCGCCCGCCTCGTCTCCGTCTGATCGGTGCGGCGGCTAGGGTCGGTCCTTGTGAACGCTGGCGTGATCGATCCTGACTTCCTTGACCTGCCGTTGCGGCCGGTGGTCGACGCCGCCCTCGCCCGGGCCCGCGAGCTGGGCGTAGAGCACGCCGACGTCCGGATCGAGCGGAACACCGGGCAGCTGCTGCGGCTGCGCGACGGGACGGTCGCGACGGCGCAGGACTCCACCACGGTGGGGCTGGCCGTCCGGGTGATCGTCGAGGGCACCTGGGGGTTCGCCTCGCACCTCGAGCTGACCCCACAGTCGGCCGTGGCCACCGCCCAGCGAGCCGTCGAGGTGGCCCGCACGCTGCGCCCGCTCAACGCTGAGCGGGTGGAGTTGGCAGCTGAGCCGGTGCACGCCGACGCGGTGTGGGTCGGCGACCACGAGATCGACCCGTTCACGGTGCCCCTCGGCGAGAAGGTGGCACTGCTGTCGGACTGGTCGCACCGGCTGCTCGCTACCGACGGCGTCGAGCACACCGACGTGGTCTTCCGGGCGGGCAAGGAGACCAAGTTCTACGCCGACTCCGCCGGCACCAGCACCACCCAGCAGCGGGTACGGATGCATCCCGAGGTCACCGCGATCGCGGTGGACCGGGCCGCCGGCTCGTTCGAGAGCATGCGGACTTGCGCGCCACCGGTGGCCCGGGGCTGGGAGTACCTGGCCGGCAACACAGTCTGGAACTGGGACGATGAGCTCGCGCAGATCCCGGAGTGGTTGACCGAGAAGGTCAAGGCGCCCAGCGTGCGGCCCGGCCGGTATGACCTGGTGATCGACCCGACCAACCTGTGGCTGACGATCCACGAGTCAGTGGGGCACGCCACCGAGTACGACCGGGCGATCGGCTACGAGGCGGCCTATGCCGGGTCCTCCTTCGCCACCCCGGACAAGCTCGGCACCCTGCGCTACGGCTCACCGGCCATGCGCGTCACCGGCGACCGCACCCAGCCGCACGGGCTGGCCACCATCGGCTACGACGACGACGGGGTCGCCACCTCGCAGTGGGATCTGGTAGCCGACGGGACACTGGTCGGCTACCAGACCGATCGAGTGTTCGCCCGCAGGTTGGGGTTGGAACGCTCGGCGGGCTGCGCGTACGCCGACTCGCCGCACCACGTGCCCATCCAGCGAATGGCCAACGTGTCGCTGCAGCCTGACCCCAGCACCGACACCGCGACCTCCGACCTGATCTCCGGGGTCCGGCGCGGCATCTACATCGTGGGCAACCGCTCTTGGTCGATCGACATGCAGCGCTACAACTTCCAATTCACCGGGCAGCGCTTCTACCGCATCGAGGACGGCCGGCTGGTCGGGCAGCTGCGCGACGTCGCTTACCAGTCCACCACCACCGACTTCTGGGGTGCCATGGAAGCCGTTGGCGGCGCCTCGACGTGGTTGCTGGCCGGTGCGATCAACTGTGGCAAGGCTCAACCCGGTCAGGTCGCGGCGGTCAGCCACGGATGCCCGTCGGCGCTGTTCCGCGGTATCACCGTGCTCAACACCCGCGAGGAGGCCAGCCTGTGATCCGGCCAGCGGAACTCACCGAGGCGGCACTGGCCGCGTCGAAGGCCGACGGATGCATCGTGCTGCTCACCGATACCAGCGAGGCCAACCTGCGTTGGGCGAACAACACGATGACCACCAACGGCCACACCACGACCCGCTCGTTCTCGGTCATCTCGGTGGTGGAAGGAGCTGGTCGGTCCGCTGTGGGTCCCTCAATTGGCACGGTGCGCGGCAATGGCGTCGACCTTGACGAGGTGCGTGCCGTAGTGGCGGCCAGCGAGGAGGCCGCCCGGCAGTCCGGGCCAGCCCGGGACGCCGCGCCCCTCGTGGAGGGTCCGGCCGACGGGGACTTCGACGCCCCGGCGGCGGCCACCGAGATCGGGGTGTTCGCCCGACTCGCCGATGAGTTGGCCACGGCGTTCGGTGATTCCCGTGGCCGGATTGCCGGCTCCGCCGGCGGTGGTCGGATTGCCGGCTCCGCCGGCGGTGGCCAGCTGCTGTACGGCTTCGCCCAGCACCGCCTGGATACCACCTGGCTGGCGTCCTCGACCGGGCTACGTCGGCGCTGGGTGCAGCCCACCGGCACGGTGGAGATCAACGGCAAGGTCGCCGACGACCTCACCCGCAGCGCCTGGGCTGCGGCCTACACGGCTGATTTCACCGACCTGGATCTCACCGCCCTCGCCGCCGAGGTGCGGCGACGCCTGAGCTGGTCGCAGCGGCGCTTGGAGCTGCCCGCAGGCCGGTACGAGACCATCCTGCCGCCCGCCGCGGTGGCCGATCTGATGATCGACCTGGCCTCGTCGATGGAGGGCCGCCCGGCACACGAGGGGCGCTCGCCCTGGACCGCGCCAGCCGGGTCCAGCTCGCCGACCCGGCTGGGTGAGCGGCTCACCAACCTGCCACTCATGCTGTCCAGCGATCCGGCCGCACCGGGCCTGACGACGGCGCCGTTCCTCGCTACCAGCTTCTCGAGTGACTCAGTAAGCGTCTTCGACAACGGTAGCCCGGCGCGCCGGGTGGACTGGCTGCGCGACGGCACGGTCAACGCGCTGGCCTATCCCCGGGCGGCCGCGGCGGAGCTGGGTGGGCAATTCACCCCACCGCCGGAGAACCTGGTGCTGACCGGTGGGTCGTCGGCGTCGACTGACGACCTGGTGGCCCGCACCGAGCGAGGATTGCTCCTGACCTGTCTGTGGTACATCCGCGAGGTCGATCCGACCTCCTTGCTGCTCACCGGGCTGACCCGGGACGGGGTATACCTCATCGAGGACGGTGAGGTAGTCGGCCAGGTGAACAACTTCCGGTTCAACGAGAGCCCGATCGATCTGCTCCACCGCGCCAGCGAGGTCGGTGCGACTGAGGGCACGCTGTGCCGGGAGAGCAAGGACTGGTTCGTCCGCACCTCAATGCCGCCGGTCCGGGTACCGGACTTCAACATGTCCTCGGTGAGCCAGGCAAGCTGACCGATTCGATAATCAGTTTGTGTTTGTGTGAGGCATTTCTCACTCGCGACTCCTCCGCTGAGCTGCCCTCGACGTTAATCTTGTTGTCATCCCTTCGACGTCTCACCGCCTGTGCTTCGCACTGGCGGTCCCCGGCGTTCCCGCAGGCAGGAGACGAGTGGTGACTACGGCGACCACCCCGGGTCTGGACAATGCCCCGACCAGCCACGCACGGCTGCGCATCTGGGTGCGCGACGTGGCAGAGCTGACCAGGCCCGACCGAGTTGTGTGGTGTGACGGATCCAAGCAGGAGTGGGAACGGCTCACCGCTCAGCTGGTCGGCGCCGGCACGTTCACCCGGCTGGACCGCAAGCCGAACTCGTTCTGGGCGGTGTCGGACCCCTCCGATGTCGCCCGGGTGGAAGAGCGCACCTTCCTCTGCTCGCGAGCGCAGAAGGACTGCGGGGCCACCAACAACTGGATGCACCCGGACGAGATGAAGTCGATCATGACTGGGCTGTACCGGGGGTGCATGCGCGGCCGGACGATGTACGTGGTGCCGTTCTGCATGGGCCCGCTGGAGGACCCGAATCCCAAGCTGGGCGTGGAGATCACCGATTCCGCTTACGTGGTGTGCTCGATGAAGATCATGACCCGGATGGGTGATCGGGCGTTGCGCAAGTTCACCCGACCCGGCGGCAGCGAAGCGGACTTCGTGCCGTGCCTGCACTCGGTAGGCTACCCGCTGGAACCCGGCGCAGCCGATGTGCCCTGGCCGTGCAACGACACAAAGTACATCAGCCACTTCCCCGAGGAGCGGATGATCTGGAGCTTCGGCTCCGGCTACGGTGGCAACGCGCTGCTGGGCAAGAAGTGCTACTCGCTGCGGATCGCCTCAGCGATGGCCCGCGACGAGGGCTGGCTCGCCGAGCACATGCTAATCCTCAAGCTGACCAGCCCGCAGCTGCAAACCTATTACCTCGCGGCAGCGTTCCCGTCGGCCTGCGGCAAGACCAATCTGGCGATGCTCCAGCCGACCATCCCGGGTTGGAAAGTCGAGACGCTGGGTGACGACATCGCCTGGATGCGCTTCGGTGCCGACGGCCGGCTCTACGCGGTGAACCCCGAGAACGGGTTCTTCGGCGTGGCCCCGGGCACCAGCTGGAAGACCAACCCCAATGCCATGCGCACCCTGCAGTATGGCAACTCGATTTTCACCAATGTCGCGCTCACCGATGACGGCGACGTCTGGTGGGAGGGTATGGACAGTAGCCCGTCGCACGTCACTTCGTGGACCAAGCATGACTGGACACCCGCCGATGGCGCGGCCGGGAAGCGCGGCGCTCACCCGAACTCGCGGTACTGCACCCCGATGGCGCAGTGCCCGGTGCTCGCCAATGAGTGGGACGATCCGGCCGGCGTGCCGATCTCGGCGATCCTGTTCGGCGGCCGGCGGGCGAGCACCATCCCACTGGTCAACGAGGCCTTCGACTGGCAGCACGGGGTGTTCCTGGGCGCCACGCTGTCCAGCGAGAAGACCGCAGCGGCCGTCGGCGGGCTCGGCGAGGTACGCCGCGACCCGATGGCGATGCTGCCGTTCATCGGCTACAACGCAGGCGACTACTTCCAGCACTGGATCAACATTGGCAAGGGCGCCGACGCCAGCATCCTGCCGAAGATCTTCTACGTGAACTGGTTCCGTCGCGGCGCCGACGAGCGTTTCCTGTGGCCGGGTTTCGGGGAGAACAGCCGCGTGCTGAAGTGGGTGATCGAGCGGATCGAGGGCCGGGCCGCGGCGGCCGACACCCCGATCGGCCGGGTGCCCACCCCCGACCAGCTCGACCTGTCCGGGCTAGCCACGCCGACCGAGGACGTCTGCGCCTGCCTCGCGGTGGACATCGACGAGTGGCAGGTGGAGATCCCGCTCATCGAGCAGTGGTTCGACAAGATCGGCGACACGCTGCCCAGCACGATGCGCGACGAACTCGGCGCGTTGAAGGTGCGCCTGCGGCGCCCGTGAGTGGCGATGCGAGTTATCACTCGCATCGCCACTCACGGTCCATAATGTCGGGATGCCGTCCCGACCCTCGTCGCTGCACTGGAGCAACTGGAACTTGTTGTTGCTGGTGCCGCTGTTGGTGCTGGTTACGCCGGTGTACAACCGGGTCGAGCCGCGGGTGCTGGGTTTCCCGTTCTTCTACTGGTACCAGTTCCTGTGGGTGCCGGTCGGGGTGATCTGCACCGCTGTGGTGTACCTGAAGACACGGAGTGACCAGAAGACATGGCGTGACGGGAACGCCCGGGGTGACCAGCGATGAACCCGCAGTGGACCGAGATCATCGTCTTCACGCTGCTGTTCGGCCTGGTCACGGTGCTGGGCTTTGTGGCAGTGCGGTGGCGGCGGCCGCCCGGGACCATGCTGGACCACCTGGACGAATGGGGGCTTGGCGGCCGGAAGTTCGGCTCGTGGGTCACCTGGTTCCTCATCGGCGGTGACCTCTACACCGCGTACACCTTCGTCGCCGTCCCAGCGCTGGTGTTCGGGGCCGGCGCGCTGGGCTTGTTCGCGCTGCCCTACACGGTGATCGCCTACCCGCTGGTGTTCATGCCGCTGCTGCGGATGTGGTCGGTGTCCCGGGTGCACGGATACGTCACGCCCGCCGACTACGTGCAGGGCCGTTACGGCTCGTCGGCGCTCGCGCTGATGGTGGCGATCACCGGGATTGTCGCCACCATGCCCTACATCGCGTTGCAGCTAGTAGGGCTCGAGGCGGTGATACGTACGATGGGGCTCAACGGCACCGGCATCGTCGGGCACCTGCCGCTGATCGTGGCGTTCGTCATCCTCGCCGTCTACACCTACCAGTCCGGCTTGCGTGCCCCGGCGCTGATCGCGTTCGTCAAGGATGGGCTGATCTATCTGGTGATCGCAGTGGCGGTGGTGTACCTGCCGGCCAAGTTGGGCGGCTGGGGCACGATCTTCGACGCCGCGAACACCAAGTTCACCACCTCTCCGGCGGCTGCCGACGGGCTACTGCTTAACGCCAACAACCAGCTGCAGTTCGCGACGCTGGCCTTCGGCTCGGCACTGGCGCTGTTCCTGTACCCACACTCGGTGACCGGGGTGCTGGCCTCCCGGGGCCGCAACGTGATCAAGCGGAACATGTCGGCGCTGCCGGCGTATTCGCTGCTGCTCGGGCTGATCGCGCTGCTCGGGTACGCGGCTATCGCCGCGCGGTCCCAACCGATCGTCAACGCGGCCACCGGCCGGCCGGACTCCAACACGATCATCCCGGTGCTCTTCGGCACCCAGTTCCCGGCCTGGTTCGCCGGCGTCGCCTTTGCCGCCATCGGGATCGGCGCGCTGGTGCCGGCGGCGATCATGTCGATCGCCGCGGCGAACCTGTGGACCCGCAATATCTACAAGACCTACCTGAACCGCGACGCCGACTCCCGGGCCGAGGCGCGGCAGGCCAAGCTCGCCTCGCTGGTGGTGAAGCTTGGCGCAGTGGTGTTCATCGTCTTCATTGACCCGCAGTACGCGATCGACCTGCAGCTGATCGGCGGGGTGATCATCCTGCAGACCCTGCCTGCGGTGGCGATCGCGCTCTACACCCGCTGGTTTCACCGTTGGGGGCTGCTTGCGGGATGGGCGGCCGGGTTGGCGTGGGGCCTGTCGATGCTCTATGGCATCGCCAACCCCATGACCGGCGCGGCGCACTTCGGCGGCTCGGCGCTCAAGCTGGCCACGCTGTCGTTCCTGGGCTGGAAGCCCTTCGCGGGCTCGTCGATCCAGATCTACGCCGGCCTCATCGCCCTGATCGGCAATCTCGTGGTGGCAGCGCTGGTCACCGTGGTGCTCCGGCAGATGCGGGTGTTCAACGGCATCGACCAGACCGACCCGCAGGACTACCACGCCGACGAGGACTCCCCCCGCCTCAAACCGGTGGCCGGCGCCCTTCAGAAGGCCACCTCGCCGATCAAGTCCTGACCCCCCGTTCCCGCGGTCGGGTGATCTTGGGAGGAATTGCTGGACCAGGGCCCGCCGGTGAGGGTGGCGGTCAGCCGGTCGCCACCCCGACAGTCCCAACGATGGTCAGGATCGCGGCGATGAGGAACGCGACGCACGACAAGGCGAGCAGAACCAGGCGCCCCGTTGCGTGCGTCACCAGGAAGCTCGCTGCCAGGAACAGCAGACCCAGCGCGATCAGGAGCAAGTAGCTCATCGTGTTCCCCCTTTGAGTTGTTGCTCGGCCACTGCAGCCGAAGCCTTGATCTTCCCGCACCAGCTCAGCGAGCGCCACGTCCTCCTGGCTGATCTCGGTGACCGTGGCCTCGACCTTCTCGGGGGCGTTGATCTCGAGCAGCTTCGCTCGGCGTTCAGCGACCTTCGCGACGGTGTTCCACAGCACGGCGACCTACCCCGGCCCGACCTGCCACATCATCAGCGCGGCGTCCTCACCGCGCTCGTCCGGCTGGTCGGCGAGTTGGGCAAACACCGGCTCCCACTCACCAAGACGCCGCGGCGCAGTGGCCAGGCGCAGGTATCGGGCGACGTCATGGCCGCGTAGCGGATGCAGCTCCGCTACGGCGGTGGGGTGTCGAGCCAGACCTGTTGGTGGTTTTCGGTCACCGTGAGACGGTGGGTGTAGGCCACCGCGAGCTGCCCGCCTTCGGTAACTGTGGTCGGTCCCAGCGACTTGCGCACCACACCGGGTCAGGCTGTCGGCGGCGAGGCGTCGTATCGCAGCCGGGCTGTTGGCGATCACCGTCGGCATGGTGGTCAACCCGGAGCACGGCTGGCGTTCGGCGATAACCATCCCCGCAACCCATCAGAGTCCCCGGGCTCATCACCAGGCGTCCGGTCCCAGCCCGCGGTCATTGAGCCTGACGCGAAGCTGCCGCAGGGCCCGCGCCCGGGTGGGCCCGATCGCGCCCTGCGGGATTCCGGCGGTGCGGGCGACCTCGCCGTAGGGCCGGGGGTGGTCGGTGAACAGCGCTTGCAGCAAGGTTCGCCGGCGAGGGGGCAACTCTGCCACGATCTTCCACAACGTCCGTGTGGTGTCGGCTTCAATGGCGTGCTGCTCGGGACCCCTTGAGCGGTCGGCGACAACATCTGGGCGGAGGTTGGGCGCAGGATTGGCGTCGTGCAGGATGCGCAGACATTCGCGGCGGGCGGTGGTAGCCAGCCACCCGCCTAGCCGCTCAGGGAACTGCACTCGGTGGGCGTTTTCGGCCAACCGCAGCCAGGTCATCTGCACCGCGTCGAGCGTGTCGGCGTCTTGCATCTGAAACGAGCGCACCGTCGCGGACACGAGCGTGCCGTACCGGCGCAGGACTTCGTCCCAGGCCACCGGGTCGCCGTCGCTTGCGCGGGGCAGCAGGTCGGCGACGCTGCCTGGGGCGCCGACGGAGGTGCAGCTCCTGGTGGCGGCTGTCACACGTGCAGCATCGGTCACCGGGTTTGGCTGAGGATTGGTGGCGGATTGGAGCCGAATTGGAGCAGGCTGTCTTGGTCGGGTTACCCGTCCGGCGGGTCGGAATCGCGCGGATCGGAATCGTCGTGGCGGGCCGGCTCGGCCGCGGACAACAGACGCCGGGCCGCGGCGAGATTGTGAGCTGCCTTCTGGGTGCGGGAGTGGTCGTCGCCGAACATGCGCCGCGCTCGGGTGAGAGTGTCCTCGCTGAGTTGCCGGGCTGCCTCGATCTCGCCCACCGCGCAGAGGGCGGTAGCGAGGTTGTTCGCGACATCCACGGTGAAGTGGTTCTCGTCGCCGAGCACCCGCCGGGCCCGGGCCAGAGTGTCCTCACCGAGGCGTCGCGCCTCCTGGACCTCACCGAGGGCGAGCAGGTCGCTGGCCAGGTCCTTGGCGCCGTCCATGGTCCAGAAATGGTCCTCGCCGAGTACTCGCCGCGCTCGGGTGAGGGTGTTCTCATGCAGTTGCCGCGCGGCGTCGATCTGGCCGAGCGCGTGCAGGTCGAGGCCGAGTTCGTTAGCCGCGAAAACTGTCTCGGGACGGTCGTCGCCGAGCGCTCGTCGGGCATAAGCGAAGCAGTCCTCGTGCAGCTGCCGGGCTGTCTCGACCTCTCCCAGCTCACGCAGGTCGCGACCGAGGTAATGGGCCGTGCGTGGGACCTCGAGATGGTTGTCGCCGAGCACTCGTCGCCGGCGGGCGAGGGTGTCTGCGTTGAGCTGCCGGGCTTGTTCGAAGGCGCCCATCTCGTGCAGGCAGACCGCGAGGTACTGCGCTGCGTAGAGAGTGTCGGGGTCGTCGTCACCGAGTACCCGCCGGCACCGATTGAGGGTGTCCTCGGCGAGCTCGCTGGCTTGACGGTACGGGCCAACGCTGGCGAGGACCAGGACGCGGATATGAGCAGCTCGTAAGCTGTGTCGGTTGTCTGGGCCGAGTTGTTTGCACCATTGCCGGTGGAGGTGCTCAGCGAGGTCACGGACTGGGTGACGCTCACCACGGTAGTAGAGGTACCAGGCGGCGCGGCAGGCCAGGTCCCGCAGGTCGGAGCTGGGGCTGGTGGCCGGGTCGGTGGCCAGCAGGTGGGGCAGGATCCGTGCCCAGCTCGGCCAGCACACCGGGTCCCGCTCATTACCAGGATCCGCCGCGACCAGCAGTGCCTGGGCATAGGTGCGATAAGCGGCGGTGGCGTCGGCGGCGAGCTGGTTGCGCAGGACGGCTTGGGTGAGCCGGTGCAGCTGCAACCCCCGGTCGATGCGAGCCAGGCCGTAGCTGCCGACCCAGCCCAGGCTGCGGTGCGCCGCCACGGGACTGGCCGCAGCGGCGGTCAGCGCCGCCAGCTCCGGCGGCCAGCTGTCGCCGGCCGCGGCGATGGGGCGGGTCAGGATATCGGCGGCGATGGGTTCCGGGGCGAGAAACGCGCCGATGCGCACCAGCGCGAGCGCAGCCGGGTCGACCTCGGCGAGACGGTCGATGGATACTCGGATCGCCGCGGCCAGCGATCGCGGATGGCTTTCCGGGGGGCTCTGATCGAGCAGTTCCTCTGCCCGGGTGCCGAGCAAGCGTAGGTAGTGCTCGACCGGCATGCCGGTCTCGGCCAGGAACCCAGCCGCTTGGGCCAGCGCCAGCGGCAGGTCGCCGAGAGCCTCGGCCAGGCGGTCGGCTTCCGCCTCATCGACACCCGGCCGGGAGACCTGGATCAACTCCACCGATTCCGGGCGCGGCAGTACATCGACCTCCACCCTGGCCGCGAGCTCACCCCATCCGGGGTTGCGGGAGGTGATCAGGATGTGTCCCGGGCCGGCGGGCAACCAGTGGCGCAGGTCACCGGGTGACTCGGCGTTGTCGAGCACCAGCAGCCACCGGCCCTGGCCTCGGAGGTAGGCGCGTAACGCCCCGACCGCGCTGGCCGTGTCGGCGTGCGGTGGAATCAGGCCGAGCTCGGCTGCCAGTGCCGCGAACTGCTCGCCGATCAGGCCGGTCTCCTCGGCGCTGATCCACCACACCACGTCGTACGCCCCGGCGTAGCGGTGCGCGTACTCGATCGCCAGCTGGGTCTTGCCCACGCCGCCCATGCCGTGCAGTGCCTGCACCACCGCCGTCCCCCCGGACCGCAGTCGGTCCCGCAAGTGCACCAGCGTGGCATCCCGGCCGACAAACCCGGGGTTGCGCGGACCGACGTTCCATACCGCCGGCAACACCCCCGGCAGCCGCGGACCCGCCTCGGGGCGGCTGGTCGCCGCAGGGGTAGTTGGTGTTGGCGGCGCCGCGGTTGCGGTCTGTGTCGAGCGGGGCGGATGGTAGTCCAGTGTCGGCGCCTGAGCGAGGATGTCGCGTTCCAATCGTTGCAGTGCCGCGCTCGGGTCAATGCCCAGCTCCTCGGCCAGCCATCGGCGGGTATCCCGCAGCGTCGCCAGTGCCTCGGCCTGCCGTCCGGCCCGGTAGAGCGCCAGAGCCAGCAGCTCACAGCCGTGTTCGCGCAGCGGATGAGACCGCACATGTACGTCCAGCTCAGCCACCGCGCCGTGATGGTCACCCAGCTCCAGCTGCGCGGCGCAGCGCCCCTCGACCACCGACAGCCGCAGCTCCTCCAGCCGCGCCACCTCCGGCACCGCCCACTGGGCGTCGCACACATCGGCGTAGGCTGGGCCGCGCCACAGCCCTAGCGCCGCGTCGAACTCACCCAAGGCATGCTCGGGGTCGGCTTGCCCCAGCGCCTCTCGGCCGGCCGAGGCATGCTCGGTGAACCGGTGCACGTCGAACTCGACGCCACGGCTGTCCAACAGATAACCCGGCGTGCGGGTGTGCAACACCGTAGCCGCCGTCCGGGGTGGGCGGCCCGGCTCCAACACCCGCCGCAGATTCGACACATACGACCGTAGCGATGTCATCGCTGCGGCGGGGGGATCCCCCGACCACAAGTCCTCAATCAGAGCATCGACTGCGACCAGCTGATCCACCCGACTCAACAACAACCCAAACAGCGCACGCTGCCTCGGCGGGCCCAAATCGACCAGCCGCCCGCCCACCACGACCTCCACCGGACCTAGCGCCCGCCACTGCACATCAGACGCGAACCGCGCATCCGGAACCGACGCCAGGTGCGTTCTCGTGCGTGCTACCGGTCTGCGCGCCTCAGCACCCATACCTTTACCTTGAGCCCGATCGGTGTAGTCGGATCTTTGGATGTTACTTGCATTCGGTGGACCTGAGGCGACCTGGTCGTCTAGGTCCACCAGCGATGGGCCGCCTCGCCGAGTCCCAGCGCGCTGTCTGCTGCCGGGGTCTGCACTGCCCCGTCCCGAGGGGCACTCGGAATCAGCCAGCGCCCTCACCCCTATCGAGCGGGGCATCGCGTTCCGGGTCAGCCAGGATCCGGCCAGCTGACGGGTCGGCGCAAACAAGATCACGTTTCATCGAATATCGCCAACTACCACCTACGAAGATCTTTCAGAAACTCGGCATCTGATCACGGGTGGAGCTGGCACGATACGCTACCATCGGCACGTCGAGCATGCCGATTCGACGGCGTCGGCCGTCCGGACCTACGACTATTCCCGCTAAAACTTGCTGTACCGGACGTGACTCGGTGGGTGGACGTGCGTGGCCACGTTACGGTCGCGAAACTACTCAACGTGAACGCGCTGATGGATCTGCAGGCTCGACGACTCGTGGTGGATCCAGGAGCGCATTTTCGCGAGTTGGCAACCACGCCAGAATTGCTCGGCCTCTGACCGGCTTGCTGGTCTGGTCGGCAGCACGGCCCGCCAGATTGCCCTGGACACGCCGGTGACCAGGGCGACCGGTCGGTCAGTCGGCGTCATAGAGTTTGCTCTTCAGTGACTGGTGCAACGAAGAGATGGTCTTCAATTCGGAATCGTCCATATCCACGCCGTACTTCTTCTCGATGCAGATCGCGATCTCCAATGCCGCGAGTGAGTCGACCTCCAGATCGTTGATGAAGTCCGCATCGTCGGTCACCTCTTCGACGGGAAGTTCGAGCACGTCGGCAACGAGTGCGCGCAGTTCTTCCTTGTCCACGCTGACGGTCTGCATGTGACGTCTCCCTTTCATTCACGGTAGGCAGTGCGCGAGCGAGGATGACCTCCTCACCATCGACGTCAGGCCACCACCTCGGCCCGGGTCAGGAGCAGCGCGGCGGCCGCCTCGGCACCGTCCGCAGCGCCGATCGTCGCGAGCACGGCGTCGATATCGTCGCGATCGAGCGTCGTGGCGCCTGCCGCGCACTGCAGGACTCCCAGCGCCCCGCAGCAGTAACCGAACCGGGTGGTGAACGTCTCGGCAGTCAGCAGCTGTACCGGGCGCAGGTCGGGTTGCCGCGCTGCGGTGATCGCCGCCGACAGGTCCGTCGCCCGGGCGTATCCGGCCAGCACGCCGCGCGCCCGTACCCCGCGATGCTGGGCGTGTTCGGCTGATTCGACGACGACGGCAACCGCACCGTCGAATGCGGATTCATTGTCCTGCTTCAGCAGCCGCGCGACCGGTTCGGTGTCCGGCTCGGCACCGATCACGACCGCAACGTCGCTGCGCCGCACCGCAACGAGATTGCGCGTCCAGAACAACGCGTCAAGCCCGCTGGTGGGACCGTTGCAGAGCGTCAGGTTCGGCCCGCGCAACCCATAGTGGATTGCGACCCAACCCGCGACGGCATTGCTCGAGGTGTGCGGCAGTCCCAGTGGGCTGAGCCCGGTGACGGTGTCGCGGGTGATGATGTCGACGAACGAGCAGACGCTGTCCAGGTTGCCGAGGTTGGAGCTGACTACCACTGCAGTGCGGTCGGCAGGCCCGGTGAAGGTGTCGGAGTCCAGTAGGCCTGCGTCGTGCAGCGCTGACTCCGCGGCGCGCAGGGCCAGCCGCGAGGCGCGGTCCTTGTGCCGCATGCTCCGCCCGCGCAAGCCCGTTTCCCGATCGAACAAGCCCCGCTCGGCAGCGGAGGTGTCGAACAGATCAGTGATGTCGCCGACGGAATCGGGCAGCGCCAGCCCGATTCCGGTGATCACCGCAGCTGGCCCACTCACGATGCCCGCTCCAGGATCGCCACCGCATTGATCCCGCCGAATCCGAAGGCGTTGATCTGTGCAGTCTTCAGGTCCGCGTGCGCTGGCCGGTCCCGCACCAGCTGGAATCCGTCGGCCTCGGAAATCGGGTCGGTCAGCCCGAGGATCGGCGGGACGACACCGCCCTGCAACGACAGAACGGCCATGATCAGGCTGAGCAGACCGGACCCACCCAGCGTGTGCCCGGTCATCGACTTGATCGCGGTCATCAGCGGAGCGGCGCCAGCGTCAGTGAACACGCCGGCCAGCGCGGTTGCCTCGGCGACATCGTTCAACCGGGTGCCGCTGCCGTGCAGCATCACCACGTCGATGTCAGCCGGGCTCAGGCCCGCCCGGCGGTGCGCGTCCCGGATCGCCCAGGAAATGGTCGGCGGCGCCGGGGCGGTCGGGTGAGCGGCGTCGCAGTTCATGCTCACCGCGCGCACCCGCGCGCAGGCGGGCACGGACCCCATCCCCCGGCGCTGCAGCACGACGGCAACAGCACCCTCACCCATCAGCATTCCGCGACGGCCGTTGTCGAACGGGCGTAGCGCATCGGGGATGTCGTTCTGTACCCGGTCCAAGGTTCCGAAAGCGCTCTCGGTGATGGCATCGGTGCCGGCCACCACCACCGTGTCAGCCAGGTCCAGTTCGATCAGGTCGGCCGCCATGCCCAGGGTGTAGAGCGTGGCCGCGCACGCGTTGGCGAAGGTGTAGGTCTGCGGGGTGCCGAACTGCGCCCGCAACGCCGGGCCGAAGTGCAGGTCAGCGCTGCCCAGCGGGACGCCGTCGCGCCACCACAGCTCGACGGACCGCTGCTCGCGCATCGTGGTGCCTACCAGCATGGGGTACCGGCTGGGGCCCCCGTCGAGCCCGGCGTCGCGCAGCGCCTGGGTGATCGCGGTCCGCAGCCATCGCGTTGCCCGGAAGGGCTCGTCGCGCCCGGGCTGTGCCCGGTCGTCGATCTCATAGGCGTGGTGCGCGCGATAGCAGCTCAGGTCGAACGCACGCAGGGTGCCCAGCCCGTCCTGGCCGTCGCACAGCGCAGCGAAGATCTCCTCGGGACCCGACCCAATACTGGCGATCGCCCCGAGACCGGTGATGTCCCAGCTCATCGCTGCTCCGCGGCTGCGCGCAAGGTGAATCGCGCCACCTTCCCGGTGGAGGTCACCGGTAGCGCGTCGAGCACCTCCACCCGCGCGGGCCGCTTGAACGGCGCCAGGTGTGCGCGCAACGACCTGGTGATCGCCCGGCGCAGTTCGTCAGCCGGTACGCCCTCGCTCGGCACCGCGTACGCGATCGCCTGCTCCAGCCCGTTGTCGTTGACACCGCCCACCACCGCGCAATCGGCCACCCCGTTGGCCTTGCGCACCGCAGTCTCGATCTCCCTCGGCGACACCGTGAACCCGCCGAGGTTCAGCAGGTCGTCGGCGCGGCACAGGTGCTGGATGCGGCCGTCCGCGGTGCGCTGCACGATGTCGCCGGTGTACGCGCCGCCGTCGGCGAGCGTTTGGGCAGTGGACTCCGGACGGAACTTCGGGCGATCGAGGTAGCCGAGCATCACCGACGGTCCGGCGACGTGCAGCCGACCCTCGACACCGTCGGGGACCTCGCGACCTTCGTCGTCGCGCACCGTCAAGGTCACTCCGGGCACCGGGAAACCGAGAGAGCCTGGGGCGGCGGTGCCGTCCGGACGGGTCGCCACGACGATGTGCAGCACCTCGGTGGCCCCCAGCCCGTTGAGCAGCGGCATGTCGAAGGTCGTGTGGAACCGTTCGCTGAGCTTCTGGGGCAGGTGTTCGCCAGCCGAGACACACAGCCGAACCGACTCCAGGTTGCAGCTGTGGTCGGTCTCGGCCCGGTCGAGCAACGCCGCGTACATCCGCGGCACCGAGAAGATCACGCTAGGTCGATGCCGGCGCAGCGCCGCGACCATGACGTAGGCGTCCACCCCGCCACGCAGCAGGATCACGCTGGCGCCGGCGGCGAGCGGGAAGAGCAGTGAGTTGCCGAAGCCGTAGCCGAAGGACAGCTTGGCGGTGGAGAGCACGACATCGTCGGGCGTGAGTGCCACCACGCTGCCGAAACCGTCCAGGATGGCGCCGATACCGGTCAGTCCATGCCGGACGCCTTTCGGCGTCCCGGTGCTGCCGGAGGTGTACTGCACCAGCACCTCGGCGCCGGCCGGGACCGATACCGGCTCACCGGCCCGCTGCTGATCGCCCACTGCCGCCGGACCCCCGATCTGGAACGCCCGGCGAACCTCGTCGCCGGTGAGCTGCGGCAGGTCCACAAACTCCGCGCCCAGCGCGAGTTGCTTCTTCGCCGGCGCGTCCAGGTGCATGAACCCGGCAGCGCTGTTCCGGACAATGAAGGAGATCTCCGGTTCGGTGAGCATGTGACCCACCGGCACGGGCACGCACCCGTGCCACCACAGCCCCAGGACGGCGACCACGGTGGCCACCGAGTCGTCGGCCACCACCACACCTCGCGTACCGGGCTGCACCCCGCGGGCGCGCAACGCGCCGGCATACCCTCGGACGGCCTCGTGCAGTCCGGCATAGGTCACCTCGCCGAGCTCGGCGTCGAGGTAGCAGATGCGGTCCCCATGCTGGTCGGCAAGATGCCTGCCGACCAGCACTTCCACCAGGCGCATCACGGACCTCCGTCCGCCGGACCGGTGACCACGCCTTTGTGCCGCAGCAGCGCCACGGCGTCGGCGACACTGCGCAGCTTCGCTGCCTCGTCGGCGGTGAACTTCACGCCACAATGCCGCTCGATCCGCACCGCGATCTCGACCTTCTCCAACGAGTCCGCAGCGAGGTCCTCATACAGCAACGCCGTGGGCCACACGTCGTCCTCAGCGATCTCCAGAACGCTCGCCACGATTCCACGCAGGCAGTCAAAAATGGCCTGATCATGCACGGTCGACATGAGTGCTCCCCTTCCCGCTCGACGCCACGACCGGCTGTACCACCCAAAGTGGCTGATCGGTCGCTGTCTGCAGGTTTGGAGCGGGCACGCGCGACGTTACGCGTTCAACGAACTCGGTTCAAGCAGGGGTAGCCCTAGCTAGCGACCAAGACGTCGCTTGGACGGTTCCGAACCCGTGGACGAGTCATATCGGGTCATATCGGGTCATATCGGGCAGGATCGCTTGGTGAGGTTGCGATACAGCGTTGCGATACAGCTCAGTGAGGAACTCCTCGTCCTCGGTCGTCATGGCGCAAGCCTACGGCCGGGTACGTTGCAGGTATGAGCCCTGTCATCACGTTGAACAACGGCGTGCAGATTCCCCAACTGGGCTTCGGTGTCTTCCAGGTGCCTCTGGAGGAGACCGAGCGTGTGGTGTCCACCGCGCTCGAGATCGGGTATCGCAGTATCGACACCGCCGCGGCCTACCAGAACGAGGAGGGCGTCGGAAGGGCGATCGCGTCCTCCGGGCTGGCCCGGGACGAGGTCTTCGTGACGACGAAGCTGTGGAATGCCGACCACGGCTACGACCAGGCGCTGCGCGCGTTCGACGCCAGCCTGGCCCGGCTGGGCCTGGACACTGTGGACCTCTACCTCATCCACTGGCCGGTGCCCAGCGCGGACCTGTATGTCGAGACCTGGAGGGCGCTGGAGAAGTTAGCCTCCGACGGTCGGGTGCGGGCGATCGGGGTGTCCAACTTCACCGCCGACCACCTGGGGCGGCTGGCTGCCGAGACCGGCACGGTACCTGCCGTCAACCAGGTCGAGCTGCATCCGTACTTTCCGCAGACGGAACTGCGCGCGGTGCACGCCGCGCACGGGATCGCCACCGAGGCGTGGAGCCCGCTTGCCCAGGGCGGCGAGCTGCTCGCTGACGCCACCATCACCCGGCTGGCCGACCGCTACGGCGTGACCCCGGCCCAGGTGGTGCTGCGGTGGCACCTGCAGCTCGGCAACATCGTGATCCCCAAGTCGGTGACCCCAGCGCGGATCCAGGAGAACTTCGACGTCTTCAGCTTCGACCTGTCCGCGGACGATCTCGCGGCAATTACCGCCCTGAACACCGGCCGCCGATTGGGCCCCGACCCCGCCACCTTTAACTTGCGCTGACGCGCCCGTGAGTGGCGATGCGAGTTATCACTCGCATCGCCACTCACGGGTTATACACAGAGGTGAGCGCGCCGAGGAGGGTTGTCACCGTGCGGTCGTGGGCGTTGTGGCCCATCAGGCCGATTCGCCAGCCGGCGCCGGCCAGCGGGCCGAGACCGCCACCGACCTCGATACCGAAGTCCTCCCGCAACGCGGTGCGGGCCTTGGCGTCGACCACACCGTCGGGCAGCCGGGCCGCGGTGAGCTGCGGCAACCGGTGCCCGTCGGCGGCGAACACCTCGAAACCGTGCTTGGGCAGGGCCGCCTGCAGTTGCTCGCCCACCCGGGCGTGACGCTCCCACACCGCCGGTAGGCCTTCCTCCAACAGCCGCCCCAGCCCCGCGTGCACGGAAGAGACCAGGGTGGAACTTGCCGTGTGGTGGTAGCGGGGCGGATCGCCTTGGTAGTAGGCGTCCAGCAGGCTCAGGTCGAGATAAAACGAGCAGACCGGCCGTTCCCGGTCCCGGATCCGCTGCACCGCCCGGTCGGACAACGTCACCGGCGCGATTCCCGACGGCGCACCCAGGCATTTCTGGGTCGCCGAGTAGCAGGCGTCAACGCCCCAGGCGTCCACCTCGACGGGGATCCCGCCCAGCGAGGTGACGGTGTCGACGAGCAGCAGCGTGTCGGTGTCCTGCAGCTCGCGCAGCGGGGCGATCTCGTTGCGCACCCCGGTGGAGGTCTCGGCGTGCACCACCGCGACGAGCCGGGCCTGCGGTGCCCGGCGCCGCGCGTCGAGCAGCTGTTCGGGGTCCAGGGTCCGTCCCCACGGGGCGTGCACGGCCTGCACCTGCGCGCCCATCCGGCGCGCCACCTCGCACAGCCGCTCGCCGAAGTAGCCGTTCACCCCCACGATGGCCAGCTCGCCCGGTTCGAGCAGGCTGGCCAGGCAGGCCTCCATCCCCGCCGATCCGGTGCCGCTGACCGGAAGGGTGAGGCGGTTGCGGGTGCCGAAGACGGTCCGCAGCCGTTGCGCGGTATCTGCCACCAGGTTGAGGAACTCGGGATCCAGATGTCCGAGCACCGGCCGGGCCAATGCCTCGATGGCCTCGGGGTAGGGGTTGGACGGGCCTGGCCCGAGGAGCAGGCGATCGGAGTGCACAGTGGACCTCCCGACGGATGACGTGGACGATGCGGATCTTCCCACGTTGTGTCGTAACGTCGCTGTTCATGGACAGTGTGTGCAGCGTGCAGCTGTGGCCGGTCGACACAGTGGCCGTCGCGGTGGTGGACGCCTCCGGTGTAGTCGTGGGCAGCCACGGCCCGCAGGACCGGCCGTTCCGGCTCGCCTCGGTGACCAAGCTGCTCTCCGCCTACGCGGTGCTGCTCGCGGTGGAGGAGGGGGCGGTGGACTCCGACCAGCCGGCCGGACCGGAGGGGTCCACGGTGCGCCACCTCCTCGCGCACGCCTCGGGGCTGGCGTTCGACACTCAGCGGGTCTCGGCGGATCCCGGTACCAAGCGGATCTACTCCAATACCGGGTTCGAGGTGCTGGCCGACACGGTGGCTGCTGCGTCCGGCATCCGCTTCGCGGACTACCTCGCTGAAGGGGTGCTCCAGCCGTTGGGGATGGCCGCATCGGCATTGGAGGGCTCCGCCGCTGCTGGTGCGGTATCCACCTGTGCCGACTTGGCCCGGTT
>DASYIL010000173.1:0-19938 GCA_035997545.1 Pseudonocardiaceae bacterium | reverse complement strand
GGCTTGTGAATTAGCCTCCGGGATGGTGACGCAGAGCCAGATAGCCAGTAGCGTTTCCGGTGGTGGTTGTTACGGTCACCACGTCAGTGGTCGAGTGCTGCTGGATGGACAGGGTAAATGTGCCATCAGGATTGGTTTGGACCGATGCCGCTGTTGTGGAGGCGCCGGCCGCGCCGATGTCCGTCACGGCCACGTCCACGCTCGCACCTGGTGTGGTCAGGCCAGTCACCGTCAGCAGCGCACCTGAGGTGGAGGCATCGGCGCGCAACGGTGCCGTTCCGGGTGGCGGCGCTTCGACATAGCGGGCCCGGGTGATCGCCGGCTGTTGCAACGGCCGGCCGGCGCCCAACGCCAGCATGAGTCGCACCAGTTGTGCCTGTGCCCAGGTCAAGGGGGAAGCCGAGCCGGCAGGATGGCCGGGTGCGAAGCCGATCGACGCCTGGGTGGGGTCGGTCCCGTATGGGGAGGCCTCCAGCGAAGGGTCCTCCCAGTCCTGCTCCGGTTCCAGACCCACGTCGGAAGTCATCCGCTGCATGCTCATCAGCAGCGCCGCGGCATTGGTGGTGTCACCGGTCTGCAGCTCCTGTTCGCCGCGCTCGCCGGACAGTACCGGCCAGAGGTGCCCTGAACCGGTCTTGTCGGTTGGCCAGGGCCGTCCAGAGGGAGCGCAGTTGGTCGGGTCGGGTTGGTAGCAGTCGCCGTAGCCATCCGAGCTACCCGGTGTCGAGGTCCCGTAGCGGTAGAAGCCCACACCGCTGGGCGTGTCCCGACGGATCGTCGCGTCCACCACCTTCAGCGAACCGAGTACATCGGGGTCGCTGACGGGTAGTTCGCCAAGCCGCACAAGCTCCAAGAACCCGGCGTCCACGACCTGGCGTTGGTCGGCGTCCGGCGCGCCATTGCCAAGGTTGTAGACAATCGCCGCGTTCGGATCGCCGGTCTTGGACAGCCGCAGGAAATAGCGTGGCCCGTATGGACCCGTGGTGGTGAGCGTCCAGTCCTTGACGTGCCGCTGAAAGTCATCAGCAGTGGCCTGGTAGATCCGGGCGCGGGTGGTGTCGTTGTGTTGACCGGCGATGGCACTGGCCGCAGTCAGGCCGGCAATCTCGGCAGCGATGGTCGAGGGGGAGTAGCCGGTTTGTTCCTCCCACCGCTCGACGCCGAAGGCCGGACCATGCGCGACCAGGAAATCCGCGGCCGGCCGGACGTGGTCAGTCCAGAGCGCGGTGTCACCGCCGAGCCCTGACTGCCATGCCATCAGGATGGGATACGAGGTCTCGTCAAGCTGATCACTACCGGGGTCCGGCGCTACCTTGCCGTTGAGCAGCGAGTTGCGCGGCAGGCGGCCGTCCGGGAGTTGCTGGCGATTGAACAGGAACCGGGTGGCGTCTTGCGCGGTGGTCAGGTCACCGTCGACGAGCAGCGCGGTGAACGCCTCGTAGAGATCGCGGGAGAACACCTCGCGGTAGGAGCCGAAGTAGACCGGTTTTCCGTTCACGAGGTCGCCGGCGCTGACGGCCTGACCCCACGGGCTGGCCAGGGAAGCGACGATCGCACCGGGAAAGGTCTTGTCCTCGCTGGCCTTCACCACATTCGCCGAAAGGTAGTAAGCGGAGCGTATCCGGTCTATGGAGACTTGATCAAAGCTGGGTAGTGTGGTCGGTGGCGGGCGCAGGCGGGCGTCGTAGGCGCGCCAGCCATCGGTATATTCATCCAATGTCGCGGCGAATGGGTTGGCTGCCGCCTTGTCCGCGACTGAGATGGCGCCGCGCTGGTCACGTCCGAAGCCGAGGGCAAGAGTGATTTCGCCGTGCGGGTTCGGCACGACACTTGCGGTGAGCACGACGTGCCCGTTCGGTGCGGTGGTGTAGTCGCCAAGCATTCGCGTGGTGTCGAGCTGGGTTAGTCCATCGCTGGCAGTGCCGGCGTAGCCGACACTGGCCTTGGTAAGACCGTCGGTCCCGCTCAGCGCCATGAATGTCGGAACGGCGTAGTCGCGATTCACTGCCTCGGTGGTCGTCGCGATGTCGTAGGCGACCGGTACGGTTGTGTGGGTGGAGGTGTCGATCACCGCGGAGTCGGCGCCGCCGTTGGCCTGACCGCCACCGCCGTTGCCGTTGACATGTGCGTCGAGGCGAATGTAAAGGTTCAGCCCTTGCGGTGCCGGGCCATGCGTGCCGCGCACGGTGGTATGAGCGACGACAGCGTCTCGGGCAGGGTCGGCTACATAGGTCGTGACGAGCTGATAGCCGTGCGCTGCACTGCTGGCGAGGACTGTGCAGGCCATTCCGGTGGGATCGGCGCTGACTGTATAGGTCAGATCGCGGGTCTGCAGATCAGTGAAGCTGTGTCCGTCAGTGACCACATACTGCATGGTCTCGACGTTCGTGTTGTCCACAGTGGGGCTGTAGACATCGGAGAGTACGCCGTTGGCGACGGTGTACCAGACCTTGGATGTGACATTCGCGGCCGTGCCGACGCAGTCCTTGCGCGCCAGGTCAAAGCGGGACAGGACGCCTGGTGCACCGGTCGCGGTCATGCCAGCGGCTAGCGGGCTCGCCGGAGGCGCGGATGCGGTCCCCGATGTCGCTGCGCAACCAGCCGCGACGCCAAACCCGACCGCACCCGTGGTGAACAGTGCCGCGACAATGGACACGCGAGGATTGCGTATCCAGCGAACCCGTCTCCGGTCTCGATTCCAGGCCATAGAACACCCCATAGGTTTAGTGCCGACAGAAAGGCGCCATCGCAGCCAAGCCCGCCCACTTCCCGCCGATGCAACAGCCCGGTCAGATGTGACCGGGGAGCTGGCGATCGCGTCGGGACAGCGAGTCGATGATCACAGGCTGACGCCGCCGATCACCGCGGCCGCTATCGCGAAGAGCAGTACGTCGCTGCCCCCGGTGCTCTGGTGCGCCGCAAACTGTCGCGAGACGGCCAGGATCCCGCCGATTGCCGGGAGCCGGCGGCTCGGACCGCGCGCAGCACCCGGCGCAAGTTCCCGAAGGGCGCTCTGCGACCCTGGGGTGTACGTGGCCAATGGGGTCCTCTCTGCGCCGAGTTGCTCAACGTTCGCTCAGCCTCGCCTACCAGTTGACAGCTTAGCTACAAGAAGTGAACGCAGCCGCATGTTCGCGCTGGCGTTATACGCCGGGGCTGGCGACCGGTAGCCGGAGTGCCTGCGCCGCACCCAGCAGGCGCTTGTCGTAGCTGACGAACGACGACAGCTGGCCGCCGAACACGGCGTGTGCGGTGGCGAGGTGGATGGCGTCCAGCGAGCGCAGATCGGTTATGTGTAGCCGGCTGCCGTCGTGCGGACCAGTTCGTCGATCTCATATCGGGCGATGCGCGCAAGCAATGCCGGTATCGTTGGGGGACGCCGTCGGGCCCGTCTACCGTCTGATCCCGGGCCCACGTGCACAATGACGTATGCATCGTTGCGGTGTCTACGATCACCCCGGGATGAGGAGCGATGGCCGACCACGAGCCCATGATGGACGTCGCGTGCAGTGACCCGGAGTTGTCCGAGGAACTTCGAGAGGCGCTCGCGTTGCTGCGTGACCGGAGTGACAACGACGAGTTCCGCACCCTGGTCGATGACGTGTTGGCCGGACGTTGCACGCTGACCGAGGCGTCGGGCACG
Organism: Pseudonocardiaceae bacterium; assembly: GCA_035997545.1. Classification (GTDB taxonomy): domain Bacteria; phylum Actinomycetota; class Actinomycetes; order Mycobacteriales; family Pseudonocardiaceae. Next base: position 16,295 of record DASYIL010000173.1, on the reverse strand, counting down.
GCAGCGTTCAGCAACGTGGTCTTTGGGCGGGTCGCGCGGGACTTCGATGATTACGTCGGCCACCTGACGAAGGACGAAAAGCAGGGCCTCACCGCCCAAGCCGAGTCATCCGACGAAGCAGCCTCCTGCGGCGCCCCCTGCGCTGGCTGCCCTGGCATGTGCGCGCTCCGGGGGTCAGCGGGCTCAGTTGACCCGGCCGGCGAGGAAGCTGCGGTGCCGCAGTAGCGCCTTGCGGGCCGACTTGGCAACTCGCTTGTCGGCGTGGTGGTCGCCGATGACCTGGAGCAATTCCGCGACCCGGGGATGCTCGGTGCGCCAGAAGTGGTCGAGCAGCGCGGCCTGCTCGACCGGTCCGCAATCCCCGGCAGCCAGCGTGGCGAGCAGGTCATCCGGCCCGCCAACATCGTAGGTGACGACCATCATGTCGATTCCGGCGCGCAGCAACCGGTCGGGATCCACCTCGGTGGGATCCAACGCGCCAGCAACCACCGCGAAGCTGTCGTGTGGCCCATCGAGCATGGCCCGGATGGCCGGGATGGCGTGCTCGCCCACCAGCCCGTCGAGCTGAGTGAGCACGGCGAGCACTACAGGTGCTGGCGTCGCAGCGTCGTTGAGCACGCCGACGATCTCCCGAGCCGCCGGCTCGGCGCCGCGGTGCGCCACCCACGCGCCGGCGTCGGCAAGCCATGCCTCCGGCTCTAGGTGCTCGATCAGCGTGACGAGATCCCGTGCCGTCGCCGTGGCCGGATCCGGCCGGCTGAGCACGATGATGCCGAGTTCCTCGGCGAGCCGGACCGCGACGGGCACGCCGGCTGGGGTGAGCTCGGCGAAACCGCCCTGCGTTTCCGTGCCGACCCATTCGGTGGGGGCGTGCTGCACGTCGCGCAGCATGACGACGCCGAGGGCTGCCAGCCGGTCCAGGTGAACGCGGACCCAGTCGCGCACGACGTCGAGGTGGAAGTCGTTCAGGCCGGAGCACGACAGGACCGCGCCCTCCACCATCAACTCGGCGAGCTCGTCGATGGGCAATGGTTTGCCGGCCGCCTGCCAGTCGATCAGTTCGGCGAGCAGCCGCCCGACACCCTCGTCGACGAGGTCCTGCACGTCGTCCATCCAGGACAGGTAGGGCGACAGAACCCCGGACAGGCCAGCCTCGACGGCCGCGTCGACCAGCCGGTCGATGGCTTCCACCGGGGACAGCTCGCGCCACCGCGCCACCGCCACCAGGCGGCCCCGGTGCCGCCGCAGCACTCGGGCGTCGATCGCTAGTTCCACCAGCCAGCTGAGGGCCGGCAGGTCCTCAACCGAGCGCGGGGTGCGCCGGTAGTCGCCGGTCTCGACGTCGGGCACGTCGCCGGTGCCCAGTGCGTCCACCAGGTACCGGGCGTCGGCCAGCCGTAGGTTGCCCTTCTGCGTCAGCGGGCGCCCCGGTGCGGCACAGAACTGCCAGAGCTGGTGCATCTGAACCAGCGCTGGGGCGGCTGCGGCGGACTCCGCCCGCTGCTGCGGCTCGGGCAGCGAGACCGGGCCCACAGTGAGGATCGGCGCCTCGTCGATACCGTCGGGTGCCGGAGCGTTGATCCGCTGCATCACCGCGGCGAGGGCGTCGTCGGAGTCCAAGCCCGGTTCTAGTATGCCCGAGCCCAGGCCGCCTGCGCCGGCGAAGAGCCCCTTGGCCAGCCCGTAGTTCGCTGGGTCCGCCATCTTCGTGACGAAGCGCGACGCGTTGCGCTCGCAGCAGCGCTGCAGCTGCGACAGCGTGCCACTGCCGGGCGCGAGCAATCCCTGGGCGGCCAGGAAGGTCATGAAGGCGCGGATCGAGCGGGGGAAGTCGGTGCACTCCTCGGCCGGCATGGACAGCTTGCGGGGACACCAGCCGAGCAGGAACTCCTCCAGGTCGGCGACCGTCCAGCGGCCCAGCTCCCCGTCCTGGTAGCCCCACTTCCAGTCCATCGCCAACCCGGCGTCGCCGGCATCGGCGTCGACGTTCGACGAGGCGAGCCATCCCGCGTAGTCGTTCAGCACCTCGTCACGGCGGACGTGGAAGGCGTCCTCGTCCTCGACGGTGAAGCTCATGCGCACGGGACACTTCCTTATGACGTTGCCGGTTCGAGGTTCATGCGGCAAGGGAGATGATCGAACCACCGGCGATCAGGGCGATGCCGAGCAAGAACCAGCCGAGACGAGCGAGAATCGCTTGCCTGCGGTTGCCAGCTGGGTCCTGTCGGTCCGGGCGACCTGCCGCCGAGGCGTGTCGAGCCATGTCACGCACCACCAGGACGCTACCCAGCGCGTAGATCACGATGCCCAGCAGGCCTATCCAACGGCCTCCGAAGAGGACACTGACCAGCAGTAGCCCACCGAGAATCGAGAGGTTGGAAACGGTGCGCCACAGGCGGAAGCGTCGGGTCCGCGCTACGAACAGCGCCACTAGTGACGACCGCTCAGACCGCTCCTGCGACACGTCGGCTTCCCCTCTGTCGGCCACTGGTGCCGACGCAAAATAGCAGCGCCATACGGACGGGTACTCACGGTCATCGACGTGGGCTGAAGCTCGACACCGAGCCGCGTTGGGCCGGACGGGTGAGGTGTTGGTCGCCTTGGCGGAGACTTCCCGTGGGTTTGGCTCGCCGGACTTCTGGTTGTCAGTGGTCGGTGCTTTGCTGGGCGCCGTCCGATCCCCGAAGTGGAGGTTCCCATGCCCACCCGAACTGACCCGTGGCCCACCGGCACGCCCTGCTGGGTCGATCTGTCCGTACCAGACCTCGGCGCTGCCAAGGAGTTCTACGGCGCGGTCTTCGGCTGGTCGTTCTTCGACAGCGGAGCGGAGTTCGGCCATTACCAGATCTGCCAGGTCGACGGCCGCGCCGCGGGTGCCATCGGCCCATGCCAGAACGAGGGCCAGCCCACGGCGTGGACCGTCTACCTGGCCAGCGACGACGCCGACGGCACCGCGAAACTGATCGGCGAGCACGGCGGGACGGTGCTGGTCGAGCCGATGGACATCCCCGGCAACGGGCGAATGTGCATCGCGCAGGACCCCACTGGTGCGGCCTTCGGCGTGTGGCAGACCGCCGGGATGCACGGTGTGGAGGTCTACGCCGAGCCAGGGTCGTTTGTCTGGGCGGACGCACGGCTGCCTGATCCGGACGCTGGCCGCGCGTTCTACGCCTCGGTCTTCGGCTACCGCTACGAGCCCATCGAGGGCGCACCGCCGGACTACACGACCATCCACTTCGACGCGGCCAGGGACGGCGAGCCGGTGGGTGGCATCGGCGGGATGATGGGCGCCCCGGACGGCACCCCGGCGCACTGGCTGGCTTACTTCTTGGTGGCCGACGCCGATGCCGCGGTGGCCAGCGCCAGCGCGGCCGGCGGTACCATCCTGGCCGAGCCGTTCGATACCCCGTACGGACGGATGGCGGGGATCACCGACCCGCACGGGGCCACCTTCTTCGTCGTGGGGACGATGCCAACGGCGTGATGAGCTGGCGGGGATAGCTCTGCTTTGACCGGGCAGTCCACATCAGGCGGCAAGGCCGAAGAGTTGTCGCAGGATGCAGGTGTTGACGGTCTCCAGGACGACGCGTTGGAACGCGGCCCGGTCGGCGGGTTCCAACGCGGCGACCTGGTCCATCAGCCTGGATACAACGCTCGACGCGCTCGCCCTGCCCCGGGTAGCTCTGTACCGTCGGTGTGTCCGCTTCAGAGGAGGTGTCATGAGCGACGACGCTCTTGAAGAGTTCCGCCAGGCCTCGACGGGATGGGCGCTTGAGCAGGAGCTGGAGGTGGCAGCAGAGGTCTACGGTCCCGAGCCCAAAGGACTTCGCACCCCACCGTCGGAGTTGAGTGACGAGGAGCTCCTCGAACGATACAGGTCCCTTCTGGGCTTCGACCTGAAATGGGAGTAGTCCACGTGCCGTACTCCCGTGTCTCATCCGTTCTACGCTGGTCGTCATGGCGGATCGTATCTCCGAGCTGCGGCTGGCGGCGTTCAAGTCATTCCGGGACGTGGCGCTGCCGCTCGCCCCGCTGACCGTGCTGATAAGTGAGGTCAAGGACGGTGAACTGGCGACCATTCCGGCCCGCCAGATGAGTGACGGGATGCTCCGCATAACGGCGATCGCGACGGCGTTGCTCGTCGGCGGGCGCGGTCTCGCGGTCAATAGTGCAGCGTCCGGAGCGCAATCCCTCACCCTCGTGATTGAGGAGCTGGAAAATGGGCTGCATCCGACGCTGGCCGCTCGCGTAGTCGAACTCCTCAGGTCGTCGGCGGCACAGCAGGGCTATCAGGTCGTGCTCACCACTCACAGCCCGGCATTGCTCAATGCGCTCGACGGAAACGATCATTCAGGGGTGGTCGTGATCGGACGTGATCGGGAGACCGGCCGTAGCCGTGCGACACGGTTGGTGGACGTCCCGGGTTACTACGCGATGATGGCTACCGGTGGCTTGGGTGACGTCGTTGCCGCAGGACGCTCGCTCGATCCCGAGTACCTCTCGCGGATGGACACTGGCAACCTTCACAGGCTGCTCGGGATCGCGTGACGATGACGGAAAGTCGTCTTTCTGGACAGCTCGGTGCCCTTCAACATCTTGGAGGTGCCACACAAGTGCAGCGACCGGGCCGGTGTCGTGGGCTACCGCTGGTCGATCGCTATCGGGCGAGGGTTCCCAGCGCCACACCCGTCCGGCTGTGGACGCTTGACAGGCACTCTCCGCGCACTGCTGATGGCATCCCCGACAGTAGACCGCGGCTGATTGTCCCGATATGAAGCCGACGAGCAACGATCGCGGTGCCGCATGCAGGCTGTTGCGCCAGCTTCGCGAGCAGCGGGGATGGTCGTGGGCCGATTAGGCTCGCGCGTTGCGTGCTGTTGCCAAGCAACGTGGTGTGACGGCGTCGGCGGCCGTCCAGCTGAGCAGCTTGCAGCGCAGCATCGCGCGTTGGGAGAGCACTGCCAGCCCGACCGTGCCTGGTGAGCGGTCTCAACTGCTGCTCGCGCATCTATACGCGTGCAACGGATCTGGCGAGCTCGCTCTGGGTGCAGGCTCCGATTTCGACACCCTGCTGACCGCGCTGGCCCACCACGGGGTGCCTGCCCAGCGCGCCCGCGAACTGCGCGACCTCGTGGTGCGCTCGACCAGCGTCGACGATGGCCAACTGCTCGCGCTCCTCGCCGATCCCACGCGCCGGTTGCTGATCGGAGCGCTTCGTGACCCGCGGTGCTTGGACGTTGAGCTGATCAACCACCTCGCTGCGTCGGTGTCTGAGGTGGACCGCCAGATCAGCAGCGTGCCGTTCGTGCGCCTGCAGTTGCTGCTTGCCCCGGTCGTCGAGCTTTGCTTGCGTCTGCAGGACACCGAGCAGCTACGTGCGTGTCTCGGCGCGCTCCGCTGCGATGCCTACCTGTTGGCTGGGCGCATCGCTTTCGAGACCCGAGACGACGCGGCGGTTGCCCGATGCGGTCAGGTGGCTCGACCAGCCGATGACAGGCAGTTGCCTCACCTGACACGATAGGCAGTTCCCCGATGGGAGTGCGGACCCTGGACGGTGTCATCACCGGGCGCAGAAGATGGGATGAAACGGGGAGACACCGTGCCGATCAGCGGTGATGAGCACCGGCGCGAGGCGGTGGGGCGGGCGGCAGCCCGGTGGGCAGAGGAACTGATTGAACTCGACTGTCGGAACACCCTGCTGCACTTCCGGAGCACCAGGACAACGACACTCGACCTCGGTGACGCCGATCCTGTCGCGTTCGCGGCGCTGCTAACGGGGCGAAAGAAGCGGCTCACCGAGCTGTTCCGCGATTCGAGCGCCTTCGCCGACGCCGCAAGCGAGTACGTACTGTGTGACGACGGGTGCGCGAGCTTGATGAGGAGCAGGGTGTACAGGCCGGATATCTGGCGCACGGGTTCGTTGAGTGGGACGTACCGCCTTCTGGTCAGGGATCGGCGAGTGTGCCACTTCGAGCGCCCTTGCTGCTTTACCCAATCTCCGTCCACGCGCGCACTGCGGCGCAAGTGGACTTCGATGTGGAGATCATCGGCGACGTCGAATTGCGTGCACTCGGAGGTGAGCGCACGGACGGGTATGCCCGCGCAGAGCGTGCGGCACGCCCGGCAGGCTGGTGTGCGAGGTGGCCGACGTGCTGTGTGAAGCGGGGCTGCGCCGAGTCACCAGCGTCCACGACTGGGCCTGCTGGCTCGACCTCGAGTTGTAGGCCCTGACCGGCTGCCGATCGAGCGCGCAGTGTCGGAGGCTTAACGCTGGGCTGGCCTGCTGAACCAGCCAGGCGCCCATGCTCAGCCATCATGTCAGCCTCCGACGGACTTCTGGAGGCGATCACTACGGTTTGGGCGGATTCCGGCGGAATCCGCCTGCCACTTCGCGGTTTCAGCTCCACGGATCGACTGAGGAGGGACGATCATGAGATTGAGGATAATGCAGTCTCTGGCCATCGTGCTCATCGCGCTCGCGCTGGTACCGGGCGGCGCGCATCTGCTGGAGCTGCCGAACAAGATCGGCCTGTCGCAGGAGCAGTACTTCACAGTGCAGGGGATATACCTCGGCTGGGCGTTACCGGCCGGCGTCGTTCTGATTGGTGCGCTTGCGGCCAGTCTGGTGCTGACGATCATGCTTCGCGGCCGGGGGGCGCCATTCTGGCTTACGCTGGCAGCATTTCTTTTGGTCGGCGCAACTCGCGTTGTGCGGGGTGACCTTGTCGACACTGATCGAGTGCCACTGACGCTGGCCCGTGCAGTCGTGCGATTCTGGTGGGGAGCGCCGTTTCTGATCAATGTGCCGGTGGTCGACGTAGCCGTGACGGCGGCCAGCGTGCTGGTCCCAGAGTCACTGCGGGCCGGCCCCTCGCCCCCGTTAGTGCTGTGCGGTTCGTCAGTAACCCTCGATGATTGCTCGGTCGCTGGCGCCGGCGCGCAGTGCCTCGAACACGTAAGCCCCCAGAAAGGCACCGCGAGCGGCACCATCGCCGCACGACGAGCACGCTTCCCATGGCGACCGCGAGGAAGTACGCGAACCCGTCGGCCGGAGGGATGTTGGGCTCGGTTGTGGTGGCCATCGCGATGACCAGTACCACGCTCACCGCCACGGCCGGCACGACGTCCACGACCACGCTCGAAAGCCATCGCCTCGGCCGCCACCACGCCAACCGAGACAACGCTACGGAGTCCATAAGCCGATGGTAGGTCGCGGCCCCTTCGGACGTAGTGTGCGGTCTGGGGACAAAACGCAGTAAACCGGCCACCTGTAGGCGCGATCTGGTGACAGAATGCAGTTACAGTCGTCCAGGGGCGTCCAGGAGATGGCTATCGTGTTCGGATGCGTATGTCCGACCATCCCTGCATCGAGGTCTCTCTTATGGTGGCTGCCCCGCCGGAACGGGTCTGGTCACTCGTCAGCGACGTCACCCGCGTCGGTGAATGGGGGGGCGAGTGCGTGGACGCGCAATGGGAAGCAAGCGCCGGCGGGCCGGAGGTCGGTGCCCGCTTCCGCGGGCAGCAGGTGCGGGAGGACCGTAAGTGGGAGACCTCCTCGGTGGTCACCGAGGCGGAGCCCGGCGTCAGCTTCGGGTGGGCGGTGGAGGATCCAGCGAACGCCGCCGCCACCTGGCGGTACGAGTTGGCCCCGGACGGATCGGGCGGTACCGTCCTGCGCTACCGGGCCGTGATGGGTCCCGGCCCCTCCGGCCTGACTGCGTTGATCGCCGAGATGCCCGACTGCGAGGAGGGCATCATCGCCGGCCGCCTGAAGGAGCATGAACGGAACATGACGTTGACGCTGGAGGCGATCAAGCGGGCCGCTGAGCATGGCTAACCATTCCGGTCAGAGCCTTCCCACCACGGCTGCCAATATCCAGCGAGCGTGGTCGGTCAAAGCTTGCCGCCCACCAGCCCCACAGCCGCGTCATGACTCGTCGTCCGCCGCGCTGGCGTCCCACGGCTGATCCGGCCAGAATGGCCATTCCTCGAACGACGAGCAGCGGCCGTCGGTGGCGAACCGGACGACCCACAGGTCGACGTACTCCTGGGTGACCGGCTCGCCGTAGCGCACGAGTAACCGGGCGACCCCGGTGTCACCCTCGACGGCCACGATCTCGGCCGCCATCGTGAAGACCTCGTCCGCGCCCTCCCGCTCGCCCTCCCAATTGGCCGCGATGGCATCGAGCCCATTGATCGGCTGGGCGAAGGGTGAGTGCTGGTAGCTGGCGTCCTCGGTGAACAGCTCACCCAGGCTGGCCGTGCCCGGACTTCGCCAGGCCCGCTCGTACCCGTCGATCCACGCCGCGAACTCCGTTCGGTCGATGGGCAGGCCCGCCCGCCGGTCACCCATAGTTGTGATCTCCCACCGCGGCAACAGCTCCCTGATCACGCCACCGGTGCCGAACTGCCGTGATCACGCTACGACCCCTGCCTCGACCGGCCTGCCGACACGCGGGCGCCACCGCAAAGATCTTCATCCATTCAGCGAACGCGGTGGCAGAGTAGAGCGAACATACCGAGTGGTCGCATCCGCGGTCCGCTCCATTTGTCCAAGGGGGATGAACCATGCGCAAGTCGTTGAACGCCCGTCTGGTCACAATTGTCGCCAGCGCCGCGCTTCTCCTACCAACCTCGGTGGCCTGTGCCCAGAGCCCCCCCGCCGGTGATCAGGGCCCCCCGGCCGGTGACCGCGGCGCCCCCACCGGTGACCGCAGCCAATCCTCTCTCAACATCGTCGGGCTGACGAACGACAACAAGCTCGTCCAGTTCTCCTCGGACAACCCCAGCCCCCGCGAGACCGGCACGATCAGCGGCCTCGTCGGCGGCGACACCCGACTGGTCGGCATCGATTACCGGGTGCAGGACGGCAAGCTGTACGGCGTCGGGGACAAGGGCGGCCTCTACACCCTGGAGACGAACGGCAAGGCGGCCAGCGTAGGCCGGCTAACGATCGCGCTGCAGGGCACGAACTTCGGGGTCGACTTCAACCCCTTCGCCAATGCGCTGCGGGTGGTCAGCGACACCGGCCAGAACCTGCGGCAGCCGTTCGCCGCGACTCCCCTGCCGGCGACCGTCGCCGACACCCAGCTGACCTACCCGCCGGCCGCCCCGCCGGCCGCTCCGCCGGCCTCGCCGGCCACCTCGCCGGCCACCCCGCCGGCCCCGCCGGCCGCTGGAATCACCGGCGTGGCGTACACGAACAACGACACTGACCCGAACACCGCCACCACGCTGTACGACCTGGACACCACGTTGGACCAGATCGCGATCCAGTCGCCCGCCAATTCCGGGCTGCTCGCCGCCACCGGCAAGCTCACCGTCGACGCCGGTTCCAACGCCGGGTTCGACATCTACAGTGTGGTGCGCGGCGGCTCGACCACCGGCCTGATGGCTTTTGCCACGCTGCAGGTGGGAGGCCAGTACGGGCTCTACCGAATCAACCTGTTCTCCGGTAAGGCCGAGCTGGTCGGTCCTCTTGGTCGTGACGTGGTCGACCTGGCGATCCCGCTGAACCAGCCCTGACCGCAGCTGCCACGGCTCCCCCGGATCCGGGGGAGCCGTGGCAGCGCTCGCGGCGTTCCGCGGTCGCCCCTGAGGAAGCTGCGCATGACACATTGCCGCGGGAGCATCGACGAACGTAGACCGGGGTCACCTGCCGCCGGACGAGGAGCCCGTGTCCCGGCCCATTACCGTCGAGGATCTCCGCATCCGACCATGACGAGATCGTCGCGATTGGTCGCTGCTACTGTACGATATGTCCAACATTGGTGTCTTCGGTTTGGTTGTCGGTCGGGGAGCCCGACGAGCGCAGCGATCCGACCCGACCTCCTGATTGATGTCGCGCCCGGGAATGGCTACTTCGATATGACCGTGCTTTGCTGCGGGATGTCGAGCAACTAAGAGGGAGTCCATGTCCAGAGTTCGACGCCGCTGGTCCGCCGTAGTCGGCGCCGCACCGGTCGCCTCGATCGTCGCCACGACCCCGCTGCGGCGGCCCAGACGCCCCCGGCGACCGGTCCGAGCGCCGTGACGTCACCGCACGTGCTGCCCGTCGCCCCCGGCGTGACGATCACGTCGTTGCTCACCGTCGATGACGCCGGCAGCGCCGCCAATGGCTATGAAATGGTCGGCATCCCCTGAGCGTTGGCTGCTGCGCGGGCTGGACCGCTCGAACGCTCGCTGGAACATGATTGGCCAGCAGACAATGCTCGCCGAGTGCGCGATGCGTCCGGCAGCAGCTCAGGAAGGTCCCCCGACGACACGCGGAGCTGGTGCTCAGCCAACAGCGCCGTCGATGATCGTCACGGGGCCGCTGTCGGCGAAGCGCGCCGGTGGGGGGCCGAAGACGCGCTGGCTGGCGTTCACCACCGTGCGGCCGAATGCGCGGTTCCCGGCAGCCCCGATCGCCGCTCCGATACCGAACGGTGCGATCCGGCCGCAGACCAGGACTGCCAGCTCGCACCCGTACCTGGTCAGGAACCAGCGGCCGAGGGTCTTGTTGATCGAGGAGATCGAGGACATCGGGATCGCGTCAGGCAGCAGATCTCCCCAGTGCTGACCCGTTCGGCCGGTCATCTTCTCCACCAGCATGGCGCCGCGGTCACCGAGTACGACGGCGAGTACCAGCGTCCGGCGTCGCTCGACCTCGTCTACCCGGATGCCGTGCACCTCGGCGACGGCCAGCGCGAACAGCGCCGTGGCCTCCAGGAACACCACCGTCTCCCCGCCACTAAGCGCAAGGGCGGCGATAGTCCCGACACCCGGCACCGCGGCACCACCACCCACGGCGGCTCCGGTGCCGGTGACCGTCGCCAGGTACTGCTTCTCCAGCACAGCGACGATCTCGGCCGGGGTCCGGTCGGGTCGCGCTCGGCGCAGCCGCGCAACGTAGCCAGCCGCGGGCGACCGCTGGGTGCTGATCGCCTTATTCAGGGCTCTGTACAACACCCCGGGCAAGCCCACCGGCCCGTCACCCATGGTTGCGACCTCCTCCCGCTGTGGGCAAGGCCCGGTGGTCGGGAGGCCTCACCCCTTTAGTAGCACCGTTGCCGAACCCGACAATGCCTTGTTCACCTCATTGAGGTCGAGCTGGGCTGGGTTGAACTGCTCGGCCGATTCCAGGCCGAGCGGCGCCGCACGCGCGTCCAGCGCCCGCAGTACCTCTCCGGGCGTACCCGCGGCGGCCAACTGTGTGCGCAGCTCGACCAGCTCGTCGGCGCTGGTGGCCCCCCATCCGTCGACGGCGGTGAGTCGCCCGCCGTTGCCCCGTTTTCCACGCCGGGTGGTAGCCATGCGCGCCATCCTGTCAGGTTGGGACCTGGCGCTGCCGCGGTGCTAGCCGAGCTGGCCGCGGATCGCTCCAGGTTTGAATTCAGTCGAGTGAATATTGATGTAGTACCCGGCTGGATTGGCGATGATCGCCCGGATGTTGTCTCGGCTGCTTGGTATGCAGCCCGAGGAGTTACCTTTCCTCCCGGCGAAGTGCTGGTCGTTGAAGAAATCGATCGCATGTCCGCCATCTTGACCTCGAGGGCCGACGTGGAGGTGCGCGGCGGTGACGTCGCCGGCGAGGCCCTTCCATGCAAAGAAGTAGCAGGCTGTCTCACGGGCTTCGTCCAGATCGAGCCGGGCGTCGCCACTGCCTCCGCGGCTCCCCCCGCCGGGTTCCTCCTCGGGAGTCAACCGGATGACGAAGTGGCCATCGCTGGGCTGCAGCGTGTTGTCGTGCGCCGATGCCGCGCCGGCCAGGGCGGCGACGAGGAGCGACGAGGCCAACGCGACACATGCTCCGAAACGTCCCGACATGATGATGAGGCCTTCCTCTCCGCTGACGTCCCCCGACAATATCTGGCTCACTGTGACGGGTCCATGACAAAAAGTAGTCGCCGGTGCGGCGGGAACCTGTGTCGGCTCGCCGCCACAGTGCCGCGCGTGTTGCTCGGCCACCGCCGTCCCGCAGTGTTCCTGCCCGTCGATCCGCTCCGCGAAGGCCGGTTGGCGCTGTACGGCGAGGGCCCGACGAGATCGAGCTGACGTTGCCCGCGGGCCGCACCATCAGGCGAAAGGCGGTACCCGCCCAGCTGGTCCTCATCGGCGACGCGCTGCCCGCGCTGCTGCAGGTACTCACCGTGAGATGAGCCAGGCCAAGATGCCGTCGGCGATGGCAGCCGCGTAGCGGGCACGGCCGTCCGGTGTGGACACCAGTGCGGACTCCTTCGGATTGCGCATATTGGCGCACTCGACCAGCGCTGCGGGGATCTCGGCGAGGTTCAGTCCGGCGAGGTCCGAGCGGGGGTCCAGCCCCCCGGAGCCGATGTAATCAGCGGTGGAGAAGCCGCCCCTGCGCAACGCCCTGGCCAGCGCTTCGGCCAGGGCGACTGACGGCGGGCCCTGGCTGGCGTTCAATGGCGGGTCGGAGTAGATGATGTGGAAACCGCGCCCGGACGGGGCCGCCCCGTCGGCGTGGATGGAGACCACCGCGTCGGCGCCCGCCCGATTCGCGATCGCGGCGCGGTCGTTCACGCACGGGCCGACCCCGGCGTTGTCCGGTCGGGTCAAGACCACCTGCACCCCACGCGCGATCAGTGCACCGCGGACCAGGAGCGCGACGTCCCAGTTGAAGGCGTGCTCAGGGTAGCCACCGTCGGTGGAGGTGCCGGTGGTGTTGCACGCCTTGGTGCCACCCCGACCGTTGGGGACCGGGCGGTTGATCTCCGCCGGGTACGACGCGCTGGCGCCGTTGTGCCCCGGGTCGAGCACCACGGTGACCCCCGCCAGTGTCGCTGGCGGGCTCGTTGAGAGCGACGGAGACCTCGTGCTCGGCGACAGGACCGACTGCGGGGACACCGGACCAGTCTGCGGCCCTGCTGTCCCGCACGCTGCGAGCGGAACCAGGCACGAGGTCACGAAGTAGGCCAGCAAACGCATCGTGTGGGTCTCCTCGTCAGTCCACATTCGGCCGCAAGGGCCGGCCGTCACTGGGTCATCTGTTACTGGGTCATCTGTTACCGGGCGACGGTGCCGGCGTGATCCGGTTGATCCACCTGATCGGCCCCAGCTGACGGTGGGTAACGATAGACGATTTTGCTGCGTCCCTCCTGGTGGGTCGCCAAACTTCGAAACCGGTGACTGTGGATATATACCAACAATAGTGGGCGCCATGCTGGGACGTCGGCGAAAGGAAATGAGGGTATGATCGCGGTCCTCATTCCGGGCGCCAGCGTTGGGATATTGGGGTGGTGCTAGGTCGGCCTGGTGTCGCCGAACTCCTGGAGGCAGAACTGCGGGAATCGCCGGGTGTTAGGCTGGCACAGTCGGAACAATATGAGCGCACCACGGCACACAATCCGCACAGGAATTACACGTAAGGGTTCAATACTGACAGTACACCTCACAACAACGCCAACGGACCTAGGCATCCGCGAAGGCATATGTTTGAACCCTGCACCGCCGGTCATGGCCGGTGTCGGACCGTCAAAGACCGACTGGGGACCACGAAGTCCCGGGTTTAGCCGGCTGTGCCCTGAAATCGATCTATCAGGATTCGGGACGAATCGGTCACTGGTTGATCCAGCACCGCCCCCCAGTTAGGTCGAGTCAGCGCTCTTGCGGTGGTCGACCACACTGTCTGGGCCAGGACTCATGATGGTTTCGTGGCCGTTCTCTGCCCGTACCCGGTACGGGGGCGTTCCATCGGGACCCAGCACTTCGATGATCTCAACAACGCGGTCCTGTTTTCCGACGACGCGGCCATGGATCACAAGTCTGTCACCTTTGCTGGCGTGCATGACACGATCCTTTCTCAGATTTTAGGTTCAGTATCCGCCGATCAAGGGCTGCGTGTGAAGGCCGTGACCGGGTGAACCGTCTACCTTGAGCACTCGGCCACTTAAGTGATCTTGGCAGCTGGATCTGACAGCAACGACGGCCGACGAACGCCCACTGCTCCGCATCGTCATGCACCGAGCCCAGCAGGTCGCGGACGCTGCCGGACACCCGGACATCGCTTTGGGAACGAGGGGCTGTGGTCTTGGCTGGCAACCCCGTCGAGCGCAACAGTGCCACGCTCCACGCATCAACCTGAGACTTGTTGCTGTACTGCAAGCGGACACGACACCAGTAGAGCGTGAGTAGTCTCGGCGCCCAGTACTACACAGCGCGACAGCTACAGCACGTTGTGTTGCCGAATGCGGCTCTAATGGATCAAGACGCCACTGCGGGGCGCACGCCCTAGCTCGGCGCCTGCGGGACACCGGGCTCGACCTTCCGCCCGGTGCAGACTGGACGGAAGGCTGGGCCGCAGGGGGTTGCCTTACGAGATGTCGGTCGGACGAAGGTGCCCTACCTGCGCAGTACCGTCGGTGTATGTCTGGTGGGGATCGTCGAGAGGCCAGCTGAGCATCAGCGGCTCACTCTGGTCGCTGACCCCCAGCGAGTTATACGTCATGATTGCAGCCAAGTTGCCGGAGTCCGTCAGGACCCACATGCCGTAGCAGCCTCTATCGCGTGCCAGGTCAGCCAGGGCTGTGACGAGTGCCTTGCCAATACCACGCCTCCGGAAACGATCATCGACAGCGAGCTCGTACAGGAACATCTCGGTGCCCTTGTCTGGGTGGGTCAACTCCACGCTTGACACGAACCCGGCTGGCTCGCCGCTCGCGTACGCGATACACAGGTGGTGATCGGGCTGCGCTAAGAAGTGCCGCACCCACTCCGAACGCAGCTGGTGATCGAAGAGGTGGCTTGCTGCTGCGACAGCGTCCGCGTCTGCTGGGGTCATCCAGTGTAGTTTCATGGGGATAGGTTGTCGCATATCCATCACTCCGTCGCGACGTTGCCAGCGGCCGTTCGGAAGCCGGGTTGGCCTTGCTGCGATAAGCGCTCGACACGGCGTCGCAGCACCCGTCATTGTGGGCCAATGCCCTGGGAGGTCACCGACGACGTCGAGGTGTACGCCGAGCGCGCGTGGCCGCTGCTGGCGGCACGTCCGGCTGAGAACACCATTGCCCTCACCGTGATCGAGACTGTGCGAGCTGCTTACGGGTGGTCTGATGAGACGATGGTGTTCGGCTGGTACGACGACGGGCGGGTGTCCGGTGCGGTGAGCATGATTTCGCCCTACGAACTTCTTCTGGCGGTCATGCCGCACGGCTCGGTCGACGAGCTTGCGGCCGAGCTGCGCGCCCGTGAGGTGTTCGTGCCGGGCGTGCACGGCGAGGTGGGGGTCGTCGAGCGTTTTGCGGCGGCGTGGATTGCGGGCACGTCGTGGCGAGCGGTCACGACGCTGCACTTACGGCTCTACGCGCTGTCTGCGCTGCGCCCACTACCAGTGCCGCCAGCCGGTCGTGCCCGTCGAGCGTGCGGCGAGGACTTCGGCATCGCGGTGCGCTGGTTGACGGCGTTTCACGGGGAGACGGGCGGCCCCGCCGTTGACCTCGAGGCGGTCGTGCGAAACCTGACCGACAACGGGCTGCTGTGGGTGTGGGAAGACTCCACCGGCGCGGTTGTATCACTGGCTGGGCGCAAGGCGACCGCGGCGGGTGTGGCACGCGTGGCCCCGGTTTACACGCCGCCGGAGAACCGTCGGTGTGGCTACGGCGCTGCAGTCACCACCGCCTGCACCAGTGACGCACTTCGCTGCGGTGCGCAGCAGGTCGTGCTGTTCACCGACCTCGCCAACCCCACCTCCAACTCGATCTACCAACAAATTGGATACCGACCGATCAGCGACCGCACCATCGTGCGGTTCCGGCAGTAACCGAGCCCGGCATCCCGAGGGCAGCGGCGCGATCAGTCCTGGGCTGACACGGTGATGGTGGTGCACGGTCGGGTCTACGACGTCGCGGCGTTGCGAGCCCTGGTAGCGATGGTCGATGGGTTGATGGTTCGCGTACCGGCGTGACTCTGACCGTGCCGTATAGTCCCATCGAGGCGAGGATCGGGAGATTTATCACTCGGTCCACTTCTGACAACCGTGAGAAACGGCGGTGCCTGGGGTGACTGACGGCTCCTCCGTTGACGGTGCTTCGTTGCAGCATTTCGAGCGCCAACTGTTGGAGAACAATCCGTGGCTCGCTGTGGTCATGGCAGTCTTGCTGGCGGCTCCATATGCCGACACCTACGAAGGTGATCCTCGGCACTGGGATTGGCTGTTGATCTCCGGTATACTGGTTTTTCTTGTTACCTACCCGTTGTCGCTCCGCCTTCCAGATCAAGTTGTCGCGGCACTGCGGCAGCTTCAAGGCCAGGGGATCCTGCAGCCGGAGGAAGCCATGGGTGCATTCGAGAACCGG
>DASYIL010000172.1:0-9003 GCA_035997545.1 Pseudonocardiaceae bacterium | reverse complement strand
CCGTCCTGCACGATGTAGTCGGGGCTGATCCGGCCCACCGCGGCGAACGCGGACTTGCGGCCCTTCCAGAACAGCGCGCGCTGGGCGGCGTCGCGGGCCACACCGATCTCGAAGGCACCCGCCGCGGTGCAGTGCCGCTGCACCGCGGCGAAGGTGTGCTCCACCTCGGCGATCGGGCCGTCCAGTTCCACGATGAGCACCGCACCCGCGCCCTCGGGGTAGCCGCAGGCCACGGCGGCCTCGGCAGCCTCGATCGCCAACGCGTCCATCATCTCGATGGCCGCTGGCGTGACGCCATCGGCGATGATCGATGACACCGCGGTGCCCGCCTCGTCCACGCCGGGGAATGCGGCGAGCAGGCAGCGCACTGACTCCGGGTTGCGCAGCAGCCGCACCACGATCTTGGTGGCGATCCCTAGGGTACCCTCGCTGCCGACGAACGCGCCGAGCAGGTCGTACCCGGGCACGTCACGGGTGGTGCCGCCCAGCCAGACCAGCTCCCCGTCCGGAGTGACGATCTCGACACCCAGAACGTGGTGGGTGGTGAACCCGTACTTGAGGCAGTGCGCCCCGCCGGAGTTCTCCGCGACGTTGCCTCCCACCGAGCAGATCTGCTGGCTGGACGGGTCGGGTGCGAAGTACCAGCCGTGCGGCGCAGCGGCCTTCGTCACGTCGAGGTTGATCACCCCGGGCTCGACGATCGCGCGTTCGTTGGCGGGGTCGACCTCCAGGATGCGGCGCATCCGCGAGGTGACGATCAGCACGCCCTGCGCGTGTGGCAGCGCCCCACCTGACAGTCCGGTACCCGAGCCGCGGGCCACGAACGGCACTCCCGCGGCGGCGCAGGCCCGGACCACCGCAGCGATCTGCTCGGCGGACTCCGGCAGCACCACGAGTCCCGGCACCACGCGGTACTGCGCCAGCCCGTCGCACTCGTAGGTGCGCAGCCGTTGCCGGTCGGTGATCACCGCTGCAGACCCGAGCAGGGCAGTGAACTCCGCGGCCAACAACCCCAGCTTCGCGCCCTCGTGCGTCACCATCGCTACTCCCCTGGTCCCGCATCGCTGTGCCGGTTCCTCGACCAGTGTCGCAGCCTGACGCCCACCCCGTTCAGACGCTTAGGGCCTCTCCCGATCGTTGAGATTTTCACATGAGTGTTTCGTCTGCGATTGACTACTCACAGTAGCTGGTCCCTTGTCGGGTTGATCGCAGCCTTTTCGTCGACCGCTGGGCTTCTGCTGTTCATGTTCGGGAGGCAGCGTCCGCCCCCTCAGTGAAGTCGGTGCGTGTGAAGACATCAGGCTTAACCCGGTTCCAGGGCGAGGCCATGCCCGGCAGCCTACTGCCGACCCGGGAGCGGCAGCAGCAACGCCGAGTGCGACCCCCGTCGAGGCTGCTCACCTGGGGTAACGCGCGCTAGGTTGACAGCGGCACGGCGACGCCACCCGGCCCGGCACAATGGAGGGTGTGGTCTCGCTCTGGCACCCCTTCCTGGAGGGGCCATTTCCCCGAGCGTTCGCGCATCGCGGCTGGCACCTCGGCGAGCTGAACGGCATGGAGAACTCGCTGGCTGCGTTTCGTCGCGCGGCCGCAGAGGGGTACCGCTACCTGGAGACCGACGTCCGGGCCACCAGGGACGGCGTGGTGGTAGTCCTGCACGACGCCACGCTGGATCGCACCACGGACAGCTCCGGACAGGTCGAGCAGCTGGACTGGGCGACGGTACGCACCGCGCGGGTTGGCGGCCGCGAGCCGATCTGCCGGCTGGTCGATCTGCTGGAAGAGCTCCCGAATGCCCTGCTCAACGTCGACGTCAAGGCTGACTCGGCTACCGCGCCGGTGCTGAGACTGCTGCGCCGCACGGGCCAGTGGCACCGGGTGTGCCTCGCGTCGTTCTCCGGAGCCCGGTTGCAACGGCTGCGCGCGGCGGCCGGGCCGCAGCTGCTGACCTCGATGGGCATCGCGTCGGTGATCGCGTTGCGGCTGCGCTCAGTGCTGCCGCTGCCCCTCGGGCCGCCGATCCGGGGTGAGCTCGCGCAACTGCCGGGGCGCCAGTGCGGGATCACCGTGGTGGACCGCCCGCTGGTCCGCTACGCCCACCGCCGTGGCCTGGAGGTGCACGTGTGGACGGTGGACCAGGCAGCGGAGATGGCCGCCCTGCTCGATCTCGGTGTCGACGGTCTGATCACCGACCGGCCGGATGTGCTGCGCGACGTGCTCCGGGCCCGGCGAGCCTGGCCCGGAGCTGATGCGGACGCCCACTAGCGTGGGCGCGCCGATAGACCAGCCCGACGAGACCGGTCGCCGCCGCGATCAACGCGCCTGGTGCTGGTACGACTGGGCGAACTCGGTGTTCCCCACCTCGATCATCACCGTGTTCCTCTCGCTCTACCTCACCTCGGTGGCGGAGAACGACGCGAAGGCAGCCGGCCAGCAGTGCCCCGGAGGCAATGCCCTGGTCGACTGCGACATCTCGTTGCTCGGGCTGGAGTTCCCGGCCGGCTCGCTGTGGGGCTACCTGCTCGCGCTGTCCACCGCCCTGGAAGTGCTGGTGCTGCCGCTGACCGGCGCCATCGCCGACCGCACCCAGAACAAGCGGCTGATGCTCGCACTGTTCGCCTTCACCGGAGCGGGCGCGACCGTCCTGCTGGCGCTGGTGGCTGATACCAACTGGCAGCTCGGCGTCGTGCTCTTCCTCGTGGCCAACCTCGGCTACGGCGCCTCGGTGGTCGTCTACTACTCGGTGCTGCCCGAGATCGCGACAGCCGATGAGCGGGACAGGCTGTCCTCCCGCGGCTGGGCCTTCGGCTACCTCGGCGGGGGCACCGCGCTGGTCGGTCAGCTGGCGATCTACCTCGGGCGTGACACGCTGGGGCTTTCCGAGTCCGAGGCGGTGCGGGTCTGCTTCCTCACCACCGGGCTGTGGTGGGCAGCATTCACCCTCATTCCGCTGTCCCGGATGCGCGGCCATCAGGCCCCGCAGGGCACCGAGCGGGGCGCCACGGTGCTCATTAGCGGCTTTCGCCAGCTCCGCGGCACGCTGCGCGAAGCGCGCGGCTACCCGCTGACGCTGGGGTTCCTGGCCGCTTACCTGATCTACACCGACGGGATCACCACGGTGGCCACCGTCGCGGGCCTCTACGGTGAACGGGAACTGAGGCTGGAACGCAGCACGCTGATCTCCACGATCCTGATAGTGCAGTTCGTGGCGTTCTTCGGTGCCTTGCTGCACGGCCGGGTAGCCCGGCGATTCGGCGCCAAACGGACGATCATGGGCAGCCTGGTGGTGTGGATCGGCGTGATCGGGGCGGCCTGCTTCGTCCAAGCCGGCGACGAGCTCCAGTTCTACGCCGTGGCTGTAGGCATCGGGCTCGTGCTGGGCGGTACCAACGCACTGTCCCGGTCCCTGTTCAGCCAGCTAGTGCCGCCGGGCAAGGAGGCGGAGTACTTCTCGATCTATGAGGTCGGCGAGAAAGCCACGTCCACGCTGGGCCCGCTCCTGTTCGCTGCTGTCGGGACGGTCACCGGCTCGTTCCGTCCTGCCATCGTGTCCCTGGTGGCGTTCTTCGTCGTCGGCTTCGTACTGGTGTCCCTGGTGCCGGTGCGCCGAGCGATCCGGGCCGCGGGCAACCCCGAGCCCGCCGTCGTGTAGCGGCCGTTGTGTAGCGACACCCTTGCCCGGTTGGGCCGATTGCCCGGTCGGGGGCCAATGAATCACCCAAACGAGCGACGTAGTGCACCTCACAGCTAGGTAACGCGTCACAATGATGGCGCGATTCACTCCATGTGGGGAATTCTTGTTCGTCGAGCGGTGCAGATGTGACCGATCTGGACCGTCCACCGTCCGGGAACGTCAGGACTCCTCGCAGCGTTGCACTCGGTGAGCGCGACCCGGGGACCTGGTGGTCCCCGACCGGAGAAAGGAGAAGCCATGGCCGATCGCGTCCTACGTGGCAGCCGTCTGGGGACGGTGAGTTACGAGACCGACCGGGACCACGATCTCGCTCCTCGTCGGTCGGTGCACTACGCGTGCCCCAAGGGCCACGACTTCGAGGTTCCGTTCGCCGATGATGCCGAGCCACCGGCAACCTGGGAGTGCCGGCTGCATGGCAACGAGTCCAAGCTGTTCGACGGTGTCGATCCGGAGCCGAAGAAGATCAAACCGCCGCGAACGCACTGGGACATGCTGCTGGAACGACGCAGTATCCCCGAACTTGAGGAGCTGCTCGACGAGCGGCTGGCCGAACTGCGCGGTCGCCGGTCCCGTTCCGCTTGACCAGTGCCACATCATCCGTGAGGCCGTCGAATCCGGGAGTTTGGCGACCTCACCGTATCGGCCTTCCTCGCCTGGTCAAGGCGCCCTGGCCTGCGTCGCGCTGCCGGTCCGGGTCGGCCATGTTGCGTCGCGGCCCCAGGCGGCGTTGCACACCCCACACCGTCACGCGCCAGAGTGCCTCGCAGACGATGGCGCCGGTCATCTTCGACTGGCCGTGCTCCCGCTCGGTGAAGGTGATCGGTACCTCCACCACGGTGAAACCGGCGCGAACCGAGCGCCATGCTAAGTCGACCTGGAAACAGTACCCCTGCGAGGCGATCGTGCTGAGGTCCAGGCAATCCAGTACCCGGCGACGGTAGGCGCGAAACCCGCCAGTGACGTCATGGATACCGACTCCCAGCGCCACCCGTGAGTAACGGTTGCCGCCGCGGGACAGCCATTGCCGGTACTGCGGCCAGTTCACCACCCGCCCACCGGGCACGTAGCGTGAGCCCAGCACGACGTCGGCGCCGGCGGGCTCGTCGGCCAGCGCGTCCAGTAATCGGGGCAGGTCCTCCGGGGCATGCGAGCCGTCGGCGTCCATCTCCACCACGACGTCGTAGCCGCGCTCCAGCGCCCATCGGAAGCCAGCGACGTAGGCAGCGCCGAGACCGGTCTTGGCGCTGCGGTGCAGCACGTGCACCCGACTATCGGCAGCGGCCAGCTCGTCGGCCAACGCCCCTGTGCCGTCCGGGCTGTCGTCGTCTACCACCAGCGCGTGCGCATCAGGTACTGCTTCACGCAGCCGGCGCAGGACCGCCGGCAGGGTGGTCCGTTCGTTGTAGGTCGGGATCACCACAACCGTCTGACCGACCCCTTCTACCCGCCCGCCGCGCTGATCCGCCATCGACGTCCTCCTTATCCCGGCACGCGTCGACGCCGGTCTCCTGCGCGTGACCTGCCCTGCACCACCAGGGCTGCAGCTACTCCTAGAACGCCAAGCGCCACCAGCGACCACTCCGGCACGGGGCCTAGTCGGGTCGCCAGCGTAGTACCGGAGCGCAACGGGACCCGCGCCACCAGCGCATCGGGTGTGAACAGATTGGTGCGCTGCTCGACGGTACCGTCCGGGGCGATCACCGCGCTGACTCCGCTGGTAGCGGCCACCAGCACCGCCCGGCCGTGTTCTACCGCCCGTACCCGGGAGATCGCCTGCTGCTGGTAGGTCATCTCGGTGAAGCCGAAGGTGGCGTTATTGGTGGGCACGGCCAGCAGCAGGGCTCCGGATTGCACGCTTTGCCGCACCAGATCGTCAAAGACAACCTCGTAACAGGTGGCTATCCCGACCCTGACCGGCCCGAGTTCCACCACGCCGTCACCGCCGCCCGGCGCGAAGTTGCCCGCGCGGTCGACGTACGGGCTGAACAGCCGGAAGAAGTCTCGGTAGGGCATGTACTCACCGAATGGCTGCAGCCGCCGCTTGTCGTGCCGCTGGCCCGGCCCGGTGCTCGGATCCCACACGATGGCGGTGTTCGTGGCGCGCTCATCGTCGGTGCGCAGGACAGCGCCGACCAGGATCGGGACGCCGATCGCACGGGACGCCCGGTTGATCACCGCCCGGGCGTCCGGGTTACGCAGCGGGTCGATGTCGGAGGAATTCTCCGGCCAGATCACCAGCGTCGGGCGGGGGTACCGGCCGGCCGCGACGTCGGCGGCGAGCTGCAGGGTGCGCGCGGCGTGGTTGTCCAGCACTGCGCGGCGCTGGGCGTTGAAGTCCAGCCCGGCACGGGGCACGTTGCCCTGGATCAGGGCAACCACGACCTCACCGTTGGTTGCGGTCGTCTGCACCAGCGGGGTGGCAGCCAGGCCAACGATCACCGGGGCGATGGCGAGTAGCGCAGGCACTGCGAGCGCGGTTCGCTGCCCCAGTGCGATCCGCTGTCTCAGTGCGGCCCGACGGGCCAGCTCCCCGGCGCCGAACCCGGTCAGCACCACGGCCGCGGTGAGTAGCGGAGACCCGCCGATCGCTGCCACCGGGAGGAACACCCCGGTGGGCTGGCCGAACGCCACCCGACCCCAGGGGAAACCGTCGAAGGGCACCCGGGCGATCAGTGCCTCGGCCGCCACCCACACCCCGGCTGCCCACAGCGGCGCTGCGGGCAGCCGGGACACCACCGCGATGCCGGCCCCGGCCAGCGCCAGCATCAGCGCCTCGACTATCGCCAGGGCCAGCCACGGCAGCGGGCCGACGAGCTCCGCGATCCACGACAGCTGCGGTACGAAGAAGCCGAGCCCGAAGGCGGCTCCGTAACCGAATCCGGCCCGGGCGGTCCGTCCGTGCAGCACCATCCACAGCAACGCGAAGGCCACCGGTGCCAGCCACCACAGCTCGCGTGGTGGGGCGCCGGCATACAGCAGCAAGCCGGTACCGGCGGCGGGGCCCACCCGCTGCAACGCCTGGCCATGCCTCCGGATATAGCGGGGATCGGGGGCGGGCCGGTCGTCCGCGGTCACTGTCGGCGCAGCCACGCCGATCAGCCTACGGTCCATCAGGGGATGTTGACTTCCGGTCTCACATCCGATGACTAGATCCGGGCCGGGTCCCCTGCACCCTCGCGCTCGAAGAGGATCCGACTGCGGTGCACGGTGCGCAGGCAGGAGGGGGGGTCGGAACCGTCCCAGATCGCATAGGACGCCGGGGCGCCGGGGGCCAGCGTGCCGGCCAGCGGGCCCGCGGTGGCCGCGGCCCGGTACCCGCCGCGAGTATGCGCCGCGAGCGCCTCCGCCACGCCGATCCCCGAACCCGGGCTGCGATGCTCTACCGCGGCGCGCACGGCGCCCCATGGGTCGATCGGAGTAACCGGCGCGTCGGAGCCGAACGCCAGCACCACACCGGCCGCCGCAAGCAGCGCGTAGGGGTTCATTGCGGCAGCTCGGGATGCTCCCAGCCGCAGCGCATACATCCCATCTCGGCCGCCCCAGACGGCATCGAAGGCGGGCTGCACACTGGCTACCACACCCCATCGCGCCAGCTGCCGGGCCTGATCGGGATCTACCATCTCCAGGTGTTCGAGCCGGTGTGTGCACTGCCGCAACGCGGTGGCGCCGACGGTGGCCTCCGCGGTGGCGAAGCCGGCGACCACCGCGTCGGCCGCCGCATCCCCGATCGTATGGAACCCGGCCTGGGTGCCAGCTTGGGTGCAGGCCACCACATGAGCGGCAATCTGCTCGGCGTCGAGATAGGACACGCCGCAGATATCGGGGGCATCGGCGTAGGGCGTGCGCAGCGCGGCGGTCCGCGAGCCGATCGCCCCGTCGCAGCACAGGTCACCGGCCAGTCCGTGTGCTCCGGTGGCCGCGAGCAGTTCGCGGGCCTGCCCAGGGCTGGTGACAGCCTGGCCCCAGTAACCGATCACTTCGACGCCGTGGTCGGCTGTCAGCAGGTCGGCGAGGTCGTCGATGCCGGAGATGTCCGGGCCCGCGCACTCGTGCACGACGGCGATCCCGCGGGCTGCCGCACCCGTGAGAAAAGCCCGCTGAGCGTCGCGACGCTGGCCGGGCGTGATCGACTCTCGGGCGGCCCGGCGGGCGTGGTGGTGCGCCTCACGGGTCAACGCTCCCTGCACCGCCCAGCCGGGCGCGCCGACCGCCTCGGGAGATCGCTGCAGGAGCCCCGAGGAGACCGCGGCGGAGTGCACGTCGACCCGTGACAGGTACACTGCAGCGCCGCCAGACGCCCGGTCCAGTTCGGCGCGGGTCGGCGGACGGCGCTCCGGCCACAATGTCTCGTCCCAACCGTGGCCCCACAACACGGTGCCCGGGCGCGCCACCTGCGCAACTTGGTCCAGGCACTGCGCGAGCGTAGGGCAGCCGATGAGGTCAAGCCCGCCAGCAAGCAAGCCAGCCGAGGTGGCGTGCACGT
This sequence comes from Pseudonocardiaceae bacterium, assembly GCA_035997545.1. Classification (GTDB taxonomy): domain Bacteria; phylum Actinomycetota; class Actinomycetes; order Mycobacteriales; family Pseudonocardiaceae. The sequence continues at coordinate 826 of DASYIL010000172.1, read as the reverse complement.
GCGCGTCTACGAAGGCCGGGGTGACCAGCGCGCCGCGCAACTTCAGTACGTCATCGGCATCGCCGAAGCAAGCCCAGCCGGTGCTGTCGTCCCCGGTCCAGGTCACTGTCCCGTCGACGATGGCTAGCGCGGTGGCCCCAGCGACCGACGGGAGGCGCCCACCCAGCAGCAACGTGGTGCTCATGGATTGGCTCGGCAGTATTCCCGCCCGCATCGTTCGCTGATGTTCCCCACCTCGTCGTTCGGCGCGATCGGCTAGGCGACCGCGCCCGGTGTCCTGATCCACATGGGCACCCACTACCCGCCGGTGTTGGTTTCCGGAACCCGTGGTGTTGTCCCACGGTGAACGGCCGCGCTCTGTCCTTCATCGGGCCCCTTGTCGGGCCCATTCTCGGCAAGCCGAGGAGTTCCCGACGGCGCGATTCCACCACCGAGCAGTTCAGCGCGAACCTGTATCCAGGCGGCGCAGGGCCAGCGCCGCCGCCACCATCCGAAGGGCCATGCCCGCCATCGGCAGGCTCGGCAGCTTCCGCGAAGGGTGGGCTGGTGCAGCATCAGCGCGTAGCGCAGTGCGGCCAACGCGCCGGGATCGTGACCGGCGAGTTCCAGCTCGGCGAGCCGGGACCAGACCGGTTGGACCAGGCGCGCCGCGCGCGGGTCACGGCACATGCGCCGCCAGATGACCTCGCTCAGCCCCAGCGGCGGTTCCGATGCGTGCCGTGGTTGTGACCCGGTCATCCGCTGCGGCACTCCCTTTGCTGTTATTGCGCCCTGTGACCTTGCTGTAATGGGCCTCCCCTTGGCTGTGGTGGGACCGGATCGACCT
>DASYIL010000171.1:0-1898 GCA_035997545.1 Pseudonocardiaceae bacterium | reverse complement strand
AACCGGTACCGGCCCCTGCGGCGAGTTGGCGACTAGCTCGCTGCAATCCTCTGGGGTGCAGGAGCGATGCCCTGTCAGGGTATTGAAGGAGACGGACGGGACGCCTAAATCGCGCTCGACACGTACAGCAGTGATGAACATGGGATCGCCTAAGTGGTTCGCTCCGGAAGTCCTTCGGGGGTTACGCGGCGAGGGTTCGTGCGGCAGGCTTGTGGTTGCAGTCGGGGGGCTGTTGGAGGTTTTGCTCTTTCTGTTCGTGTCGCTCGATCCGGGCCAGGAGGTCCTCGAGGTCGGCCGGGGTGAATTTCCATCTGAAGGGTTGGGCGGTCGCGTTGTAGCGCCGTTCGAAGGCGGTGAGCCGGTCTTGTACCTGGTCGAGATCGGTGAAGTCGTTGGGGGTGACGACTTTGCGTTGCAGGATGGAGAAGTAGATCTCTACTTGGTTCAGCCAGGAGGCATGCACCGGAGTGTGGATCATGGTGGCGTTGGGGTAGCGCTTGTTGAGGCGGTTGATCGCGGCTTGGCCGCGGTGGGAGGAGCCGTTGTCGACGATCCAGAACACCCGGCGGGCGGAGGCATACGGCTCCTGCGTCATGACCTCGTCGACGAGGTCGGTGAACGGATCGATGCCGGTGGTGTCCGCGCAGAGCCCGATGATGTGGGCTCGGTGCACGTCGTAGGCGGCAAGGTAGGCCAGGGCGCCACCGCGGTCGTATTCGTGGTTGACCCGCATGGTGCGTGCTGTGCCGGGTGGCAGGGTGGGGTGGCAGCGGCAGCGGGCCTGGATGCTGGTTTTCTCGTCGCTGGACACGACGTACTCGTCTGGGCCCAGGGGGATGCCGTCGTAGACGCGGGCGTACAGGTCCAGCACGCGGGTGGCCTTGACCGCGAAGTTCGGATCGCGGATGAAGATCCAGGACTGGTACTGCCAGGGTTTGAGGGCGTCGGCGGCCAGGATCCGGCGGATCGTGGAGGCTGAGATCGCCGGGGCGATGCCGCGGTTGATGACTTCGCAGGCCAGGTCCGGGCAGCTCCAGCGGGACAGCGGCAGCCCGGTCTCGGCCGGGAGTTGGCAGGCCATGGCTTTGACTTCGGCTACCTGCACGGGGGTGAACCGGGGTGGCCTGCCGGACCGGCGCCGGTCGGCCAGGCCGGCGAGGCCCTCGTCGGCGTATCGGCCGCGCCAGCGGCGCACGGTATCGATGGTCACCGCTTGGCGGTGGGCGATCTTCTGGTTGGAGTAGCCGCGTGCGGCGTCGCGGACGATCCGGGCGCGGATGACCTGCTGGTAGCCGGCGGTGTGGGAGTAGGCCAGGGCTTTGAGCCGGTGTCGTTCGGCGGCGGTCAGCGTGATCTGGCGTGCGCGGGGGGCGGGCACGGGCAGCCTCTGTTCGGTGATCTTGTTCAGTGCCCGCCGAGGATGCCGTGAGATCTGTGCCGCTGACCGTGGGGACACGCCGGGGACGGCAAGATGTGACCTGTGCCCGCCATTCCCGAGTCCACCAAGACCTCCCTCGCGCAGCGGCTACGCGCGCACGCCAAACAGCACTGGCCGCAGCTGGACGCCGTGCACGTGCGCTACCACGGCCAGTTCGCCTACGTCGAGGGTGAACTCGCCGATGGTGAACGGCTGCCGCTGATGCGGCTGCGCTACGGCGGATCCGCCCACCGCTGGGGCACCGCCATCTACGCCGACAGCACGGGCAAATACGAGGATCAGACCTGGCTCACCGCCAGCACCGAAGAGACCTTCGACCTGGTCTGCAACCTGCGTGTGGGACCCATCGCCCCCTGATCACGAGCAGCACACGAGCCCTGAACCATCAACCCCCGAAGGACTTACGGCTCGGACCACTAAGAAGATCGCTGAAGCGCTCTGGAAGGCCGGAAAGGCGATC
>DASYIL010000170.1:0-9677 GCA_035997545.1 Pseudonocardiaceae bacterium | reverse complement strand
AGGACGGGGTGATCCCCCGAACCACACTGCCCGCGATGCTGCGCAAGATCGCGGATCTATCGGCCGGTACCGGGGTGCGGGTGGCCAACGTGTTCCACGCCGGCGACGGCAACCTGCATCCACTGGTCCTGTTCGACGAGACCAAACCCGGCGAGGCGCAGGCCGCGGAGGAGGTTTCCGGAGCGATCCTCGATTTGTGCATCGAATACGGCGGCTCGATCACCGGCGAGCACGGCGTCGGGACCGACAAGGCGCAGTACATGCCGCGGATGTTCACCGCCGACGACCTGGACACCATGCAGCGACTGCGCTGCGCGTTCGATCCCGCCGGGGTGTGCAACCCGGGCAAGGTGTTCCCCACTCCCCGGCTGTGCGGTGAGGTGCCCGGCAAGCGTAAGGGTGTGCACCCCTTGCAGGCCGCCGGACTAGCCGAGCAGTTCTGATGGTCGCTGCGACCCTGGACGGGCTGCGGGCGGCGTGCAGCGACGTGGCGCAGGCCACCGCCGATGACGTTGTGGACGGGGTCCCGGCGCGCTCGGTGGCCTGGCCTAGCAGCACCGAGGAGATGTCCGCGCTGCTGCGCGCGGCGGCCGGGCTGGGGTTTCGGGTGGTGGCGCGGGGCAGCGGGACCCGGCTGTCCTGGGGTGTCCCACCGCAGGGCGTGGACCTGATCGTGGACACCAGCCGGATGAACGCGGTGCTCGCGCATGTCGCCGGTGACCTGGTGGTCACCGTCCAGGCCGGCCTGCGGCTGGCCGACTTGCAGGAGGCGTTGGCGCCGCACGGCCAGCGGCTGGCGCTGGACAGCAGCGACACTATGGGAGGCACCGTCGGGGGCACCATCGCCACCGCCGCGTCAGGGCCGCTGCGGTACCGGTACGGCTCGGTGCGTGACCTGCTCATCGGCATCACCGTGGTGCTCGCCGACGGCACCGTCACCCGCTCCGGCGGGACGGTGGTGAAGAACGTCGCCGGCTACGACCTGGGCAAGCTCTACACCGGTTCCCTGGGCACCCTCGGGGTGATCACTGAGGCGGTGTTCCGGTTGCACCCGTTGCCCGAGGCGAGCCGCTGGATCAGCGTGCCGGCGCTCGACGCCACGCACGCTGCGGCCGCCGTCGCCGCAGTCCGGGCATCGCAGCACGACCCGGTGGCCCTCGAAGTGGACCGGCCCGCGCCGGGCGGTCCAGTGACCGTCGGAGTCGCCCTGGAGGGCGTCACCGGGGGCATCGGTACCCGCGCCGACGCCGTCGCCGACCTGCTCGCCGCAGCGGCCGGGACACCGGCCACGGTGACCGAGCAGCCGCCGAACTGGTGGGGCCGGGTCCCGCACCCACCGCAAGGACCTGCCGCGACGGTGAACTGCGAGCCCACCGGGCTGGCCGACCTGCTCGCCACCGGCCCGGGCGCACTCCGAGGCTCAGCCGGAGCCGGAGTGCTCGCCACCGGCCTGGATGACGGTGACGCGCTGGGCGCTGAGCTGGCGCAGCTGCGCAGGATCGCGGCCCGACACGGCGGCAGTGCAGTGCTGCGCTGCGCACCACCGCACCGCAAGGCTGGTCTAGACGTGTGGGGGCCGGTGCCCGCGCTGGAGTTGATGCGCCGACTCAAGGATCAGTTCGACCCGCAGCACCGGCTGTCACCGGGCCGATTCGTGGGAGGGATCTAACATGGGTGTCGGTGCCTTCGATGACCACCACCCGCCGCAGCCCGAGCTCGTCAAGGACTGTGTGCACTGCGGGTTCTGCCTGCCGTCGTGCCCCACCTACGTGCTGTGGGGGGAGGAGATGGACTCCCCACGCGGGCGCATCCACCTGATGAAGGCCGGCCTGGAGGGTGAGCCATTGTCCGAGTCGATGGTGGGGCATTTCGACGCCTGCCTCGGGTGCATGGCGTGTGTGACGGCATGCCCTTCGGGCGTGCAGTACGGCACCCTGATCAACGACACCCGCGCCCAGGTGGAGCGTCGCTACGAGCGATCACGGGCGCAGCGGCTGCTCCGCGAGGCGATCTTCCGGCTGTTCCCGTACCCGCGACGGATGCGGGCGCTGCGCGGGCCGCTGGCGCTCTACCAGCGCAGCGGGCTGGACCAGTTGCTACGGCGGACCGGGTGGCTCGACCGGCTGCACCCGACGCTGCGGGTGATGGCGGACCTGACCCCGAAGCTGACTTGGCGGGAGAAGCTGCCCCAGCGGGTGCCGGCCTCGGGGCGGCGCCGCGCAGTGGTCGGGATGCTCACCGGCTGTGTGCAAGACGCGCTGTTCCCCGAGGTCAACGCGGCCACCGCGCGGGTGCTGGCAGCCGAGGGATGCGACGTCGTGATCCCCCGCCGGCAGGGCTGCTGCGGGGCGCTGTCGCAGCACATGGGTCGCGAGGAGGAAGCGATCTCCTTCGCCCGGGCGCTGATCGAATGCTTCGAGGCCGCCGCGGTGGATCACGTCGTGGTCAACGCTGCGGGCTGTGGCTCGGCGATGAAGGAGTACGCGCACCTGCTGCGCGACGATCCCGGCTACGCCGCGCGGGCGGCAGCCTTCGTCGAGCGCACCCGCGACGTCTCCGAGTTGCTAGTCGAGCTCGGCCCGGTCGCACCGCGCCACCGGCTGGACGTCACGATCGCCTACCACGACGCATGCCATCTCGGGCACGCTCAAGGGATCCGGTCCCAGCCCCGTGAGCTGCTGCGCGGCATCCCCGGGCTGACCCTGACCGAGATCGCCGAAGCTGACCTGTGCTGCGGCTCGGCCGGCGTCTACAACCTGCTCAACCCCGAGCCGGCCACCGAACTGGGCGACCGCAAGGCCCGCAACGTGCTCGCCACCGGCGCCTCACTGCTGGTCACCGCCAACCCGGGATGCCTCATGCAGATTGCAGCCAGCGCCCAACGCCTCGGCACCCACCTCACCCTGGCCCACACCATCACCGTCCTAGACACCTCAATCCGAGGCCCTGCCCGCCCATAACTGCAGTCTGGAGGCAAACTGCAGTTAATCCGGTCCACAGCCCGCATCGGCTCTGGCCAGCAGCCAATCCGGCTGGCGTAACCATCACGAACGTGCTGCGGTGCCGAGCGCGCTCGGCACCTCGATCCGGGTGATCTCATGCGTCGCGCTCGGGCCCCCTCCGAGAGGTGGCGGAGCAGGACGGCCATGCAGGCGGCGTTGGCGCCCTTCATGTCGAACGCGGCGCGCCCGTAGCCGAAGTCGCGTACCTCACCGGTGAAAACTTGACGGTCCAGCGCTGCCGGCCAGGTCTTCGGCGATCCGATAAGCGACATTATGTCAGTGAGCTGCTCCTGGACATTCTACGGTTAGCGCTTGTCAGACCGCCTCGATCCGTGAATGGGCCCGCAAGGCCGGTCACGTCGTCTCCGACCGTGGCCGGATCTCCGCGACGGTGACGGCCGCATTCCAGGAGGCGAACCGCAGTCTGGCAGCAGTGGGGTAACCGAAGACGTTCAGACGTTCACCCCGCCGTACCCGGCCGGTGGCCGTGGGTTACACCGGCTGGTGCGCGGTGGGTGCACGTCATGGCCTTCGGAGGTGACGCCAGGTGGTGATGGAAACGCCGGAGTGTCCATCCCGGGCCAGGTCTCAGCGGTCTACCAGACGCAGAACGGGGACCGGCGGCGCGGCCGGGGCCAGGTAGGGCTGCGGCGTCGGCGACCGCGATCGTCCTAAGTGACTGTAAAGACCGCGCCAGTGGGCTTGTGGTTGGCGATCTTAGGGTTGAGCGTGAGACCGACCACATCGCGGGAGGCCCGATGACGCGCTCGGCGAACCTTGCTCGTGCCGGTGAACGGCGAGTGATCAGCAATGTCGTGAAGGGTTCGATCGGAAATCTGATCGAGTGGTACGACTGGTATACGTACACGGCTTTTAGCGTATACTTCGCGGCCACGTTCTTCCCTCAGGGCAACACGACCGCACAGTTGCTGAACACTGCGGCGGTTTTTGCGGTCGGTTTCCTGATGCGACCGATCGGCGGCTGGCTGTTCGGGCGTTTCGCCGACCGGTTCGGGCGTCGGGCGTCGCTCACCGTATCGGTCACGATGATTGCGTTGGGGTCCTTGCTGATCGCCGTGACGCCCGGGTATGCCTCGATTGGTGTGGCTGCGCCCATCGTGCTCGTTCTTGCGCGGTTACTGCAGGGGTTGTCGGTCGGCGGTGAGTACGGTACCTCGGCCACCTACCTGTCCGAGGTTGCCTCCACGGGGAGGCGTGGTTTCTACTCCAGTTTCCAGTATGTCACGTTGATCGCTGGCCAGTTGATCGCGCTTGGGTTGCAGATCGTGCTGCAGTTGCTGCTGAGCGAGCAGCAGTTGGTCAGTTGGGGCTGGCGGATCGCGTTCGCGTTCGGCGCGCTCGGTGCGGTTGTGGCGATGTATCTACGTCGTAGCATGGACGAGTCGGCGAGCTTCCGTGCCTTGGCTGAGTGCTCGAGGGAGGGTGCGAGCTCGCGCGGCGAGTTGCGGGCGCTGTTGTGTTATCCGCGCCAGTGCCTGCTCGTCGGCGGGCTGACCTTGGGCGGGACGGTCGCGTTCTACACGTACACGACGTACCTTCAGAAATTCATGCATCTGACCAGCGGCATCCCGAACAGCACCGTCACACTGATCAACTTTGTGGCTCTGGTCGTTTTTGTGGCGCTGCAGCCGATCGTCGGGTCGCTCTCTGACCGCATCGGTCGTCGTCCGCTACTGCTGTTCTTCGGGGTCGGCGGCACCGTGTTCACCGTGCCGCTGCTCACTGTGCTCGCGAGCACGCATAATCCGTTCGCTGCATTCGTCATCATGCTCGTCGCTCTGGTTATCGTCAGCGGGTACACTTCGATCAACGCGATTGTGAAGGCCGAGCTGTTCCCGACCAGTATCCGCGCGCTGGGGGTGGGGTTGCCGTACGCGCTCACCGTGGCGATCTTCGGGGGAAGCGCAGAATACCTCGCGCTGGCTCTCAAGGACGCCGGGCACGAGCGGGTGTTCTTTTACTACGTCGCCGCGTGCGTGTTGATCTCGTTGATCGTGTATGGGTCGATGAGGGAAACTTCGCGTAACTCGCCGCTGGACAGCACTGCCGTGCCCGGCGTCGTCAACGTCTCAGCGACCAAGGATCGCCAGTCTGGTTCCGGGACCTGCCCGGAACCAGAACACGACCAACCCAACACCCATCGGCCAGAAACAGCGACTGGCCACGATCCGGTGGCTGCTTACCGAGGACGACATCCCGCTGCTGACCCGAGTCGCCGCCACGTTGATGCTGCTCTATGCCCAGATGTGGGGCCGGCAGGACCAGTGCACGGAAAGGGGGTGGGTCGCCTTCACCACCGACCCGATCCGCCATGAGCTGGCCTGGTGCGTGCGCTGGCACCCCCTGCATGGCCGGTCGGTGGTGTTCCACCGCGATACCGACATCTCCAGCGTGCACATTGGCTTAACTGGATCCCCGCCCTGCTGTTCCGCTCCGGCGGCTACTGGCGGGATGGCACCACTTGGTACCGGCCGTCGCAGATGTGGGACAGCGCCAGCGGGGACTACGTCGCGCGCCCGGTCCCGGGCCCGCTGGGGCCGGAGCCACCGACCGGTACCCATCGACGGTCATGTGTGCCTCTCATTAAGGTTAGGCACACCTAAACTTGCGAAGACGTGCCGCGACAAGAAACATGTTCCGCGCCGTGCTGGCCCGGCTACGGAGAGGCGTGGATCAGCCGCTCCGTGGTGCGAGTGGGCGACGATTGCCATGTGCGCGCTGACCGGCTGGCTCGGGTGGCGGGTTCCGGAGCTTCTTCGAGCGCTATCCGGCGATACCGTTGCTTGATGGTGCAGGCGTCGAAGAACCCGGCTAGCGCGCAACAGTACTTCAGACACTGTGAGTTTAGCGCAACCGGGATTAACCAGTGAGTGGCGTGATTTCGACCACCGCCAGGTCCGCTATCTTCGCTAACGTTTCGACTGTTGCGGGCTCGGTCCGCGGCGTGCTGGCCCGGAGCCCGCCGATAAGGAGCTCGCCGGTGACTCGTGAGGCCAACGTCGGCGGCGGGCTGGAACTTCGACATGATCACGGCCGGACCAAATGGGACGATGTCCGTGCCGGAGGCGCTGGCACGTCCCGAGGTGCGGCTCTATGCCCAGCCGGGCGCTGATGGTGATGACGACGCCGCATACCGACGGCAGCAGCGCGACAAGTTCGCGATCAAGCACTTCGTCCGGGAAGGTGGCTCCTACCTGGGCATCTTGTATGGGCGGCTTCTTGGCGAACCGGGCCACTTCAACCTGTTCCGTGGCCGAGTCGACGAGTACTACTCGTCTTCCGGGGCGTCGGTGACCACCGCGGACCCTGCCGTGATCCCGGTGATCTGGCGCGGCACGAGACGTGCGATGTACTTCCAGGACGGTGGCTACATGGTTCCGCGACGCACGTCGAACGGGATCACCGTGCTGGCGCGATACACCAACAGAGCGATCGCGGCGCTCGTGGCGCCCTACGGTCGAGGCAAGGTGGGTCTGTGCGGTCCACATCCCGAAGCTCCGCCCCAGTGGTATCGAGAGGCGAACCTCAGCTATGGCGGGTCGACTCACGATCTCGGCCATGACCTCATCGACATTCTCATGGCGCCCTGAGCTGCGCCATCGAATGCAGCGAGGCGGCCGCCGGGGCGCGTACTCGACGGCATCGAGTCATTCGGCAGAGCTCCGTGACTTGATCAGATTCGCGAGCAATCGATCTCACACAGCGTATTCGAACGAATAAAAGTGCCCTACACTGAACTCGCCGCGCAAGCTCGGTCGAACGTCCACCGTAGGTACTGTGCGTCCGACACCTACGCCTATGTCGCTGCCGACTACGTATTCGAATCAACCCATGGCTACGTAGTCCGCCAGGAAGATTTACGTGCGACTACTGATTGCCGGTGGCGGCGCCGCTAGGCAAGGTGTGTATTGCCGAATCGGCATACCACCGATGAGGCTTTTGCCCCCCGACTACCGCCGAGACTACATTCCCTAGGAGGATTTGATGTCTGAGGCACTGAGCTTTACTGAGATCGACGGTCAGCACGTCGAGCTGCTGCCGGCCTGCACCGTGCTGTCGCTGTTCAGCGCCGGTGGCGGTGGCCGTGGCGGCAACGGCGCGTGGGCGGCAACGGCGGCGACGGGCGAGGTGACCTCGGCCTCAACGTCCTGAACATCAAGCGTTCGGTGACCAGGTCAACAGCGCCGGTGGTGGCTTCGGCTGCGCCGGCGGCGGTACTGGCGGAGCCAACTACGGCTGACAAGTCGCGACAGTGCCGCTGGGTGATCGGCGCGGCGCAGGTGGCGAGGAAGGGGTTGGGCGCCAGGAGGCTATCCCTCCCTCGCATCGTTGGTTTCAGCGAGTAACGGCATAAGGTGATCGTCAATGTGTGATTGTGGATCTCCCCGTCGTCCTCGATGTCGAGAAAAGCAGGACAAATCGCCGGTATCCCGGCACGCTGACTCTGTACACATGTGTTGCACCGGGCCTCGCCAGGTGCTCGCCTGAGGGGCTGGGAGCTGTTTCATGATGCACATCTCGACTCACGACTTGGAAGCGCTCCGCACGGTGCTGGCCGGGAAGGTGATCACACCGGACGACGCCGACTATGACACCGCGCGCATACAGTGGAACAACGACGTCGATCGCCGCCCGATAGCACTCGCACGCTGCGTGTCGCCGGCCGACATCGCGGCAGCGCTCACCTTTGCCCGGGAGCAGGTGTTAGAGATCTCGGTGCGCGGCGGCGGGCATGCGTTTTCCGGGGCCGGCGTTTGTGACAGTGGATTAGTGATTGATCTCAGCGCGATGCGCCGGGTTACGATCTGCGCCGCTGACGGCCTGGCCCAGGTCGGAGGCGGTGCCACCGTGGCGGAGCTGGATGCGGCAACCCAGACGCATGGCCTGGCAGTACCCGCCGGGGTAATCAGCCACACCGGCATCGGTGGCCTGACACTCGGTGGCGGCATCGGATGGCTGACCCACAAGGCGGGTCTGAGCATCGACAACCTGGTTTCGGTCGACGTCGTGCTCGCCGACGGCCGCTACATGCATGCGTCGGCTGACGAGCACGCGGACCTGTTCTGGGCGGTCCGCGGCGGGGGCGGCAACTTCGGCGTCGTCACGACGTTCGAGTTCCGGCTGCACCAGGTCGGACCCCAGGTGCACCTGGGACTGTTTTTCTGGGGGCTGGACGATGGCGAGCAGGTGCTGCGCTTAGCCCGCGACGTCGTGCCGGGCCTGCCCGCCGACGCCGGTGCCCAGATCGTGATCGGGCTCAACGCCCCGCCGGCGCCGTTTGTACCCCCGCAGTACCACTTCATTCCCGGCTACCTGCTGATGGTGGTGGGGTTCTCGTCCGCGGAGGAACACGCTCGGCTGGTGGCGCCGATTCGCGAGGCACTGCCGCTGTTCGAGCTCGTCACCCCGATCCCGTATGCCGCGTTGCAGCGCACCCTCGACGAGACCGCTCCGTGGGGTCTCCTGGGCTATCAAGAGGTGATCTACCTCGACGAACTCACCGACGATGTGATCGCGACAATCGTTGAACGCATGCCCCACAAGAGCTCACCGATGAGCTTCTGCATGGTGTTCCGCCTGGACGGAGCGTATTCAGCTGTTGGCGACGACGACACGGCTTTTGGCGGTGGGCGGGCACCGCGCTACGTCATCAACATCACCGGCATAGGCCACACCCCTGAGCTGCTGACCGCCGATCGGGCCTGGGTCCGGTCGGTGTGGAGCGCGCTGCGGCCCTTCGCCACCGACTCGGGTGGTTACGTGAACTCCATGACCGATGACGACGAGGACCGGGTGCGGGCATCGTACGGCCCGGCCAAGTACGAGCGGCTGGCCCGGATCAAGAGCAAGTACGATCCGGACAACACCTTCCACCTCAACGCCAACATCAAACCTGCCTGATTGGCCCGAGGATAGTCGCCGCAGGTTTGAGTCAAGATCGGTTGCTTTCACCGTCTGTCGAAGCTTGAGTGTCTACTACTCGAAGAATCTGCTCAATGTACTCTTCTTCTGTGGATTCGATACCACATATTTTTGATGAGATGACGACCGGTGCGCGGAGCTTCTGACGCAGTGCGCGGTCGGCGTCGGCAAGTAGATTGTCAAGTTCTTTTGCATCCTGCCAGGGATCGTTTCGGTCGCCAACATTGAACGCAGGCGGACCCAAAGTCCGATGCTTGGGCAACCCGGAACCGCGGCGGGAGTGCGCGCTTCGTCACATGATCCGAGTAGACATGCGGTGTTCACCCCGTCGTTTCCTTCGCCTGCGACGCTCATCCCTTGTGGCAGTCCGCCCCCTGGTGGTGCCCTGCGTCCGCGCCTGCGCCCTGGTGATCGGCTACGGCCTCTGCCTGATCATCGCCAAGTGACCCGCTAAGATTTCAGCGCTCATGTTGATTTCAACCAGACGCACGGATGGTGGTAAGCGCATGTTCGGCGCGCTCGGGGTGCCCGACCCCGCACGGGGCTTCCTGTTCGACCTAGACGGTGTGCTCACCCGCCTCGCTGGCCTGCTGGACCGGTCATGATCGAGCAGCAGTGGTTTGCCGTCGAACCGTGGACGGTGCGGGAAAGTGGGCTGGACCTCGCCGCGATGGGCCAGACCGAGTCGGTTTTTGCGCTGGCCAATGGGCACATTGGGCTGCGCGGCAACCT
>DASYIL010000169.1:0-25572 GCA_035997545.1 Pseudonocardiaceae bacterium | reverse complement strand
CTGCAGGCATGGCTTCCTCCTCTTCCTCGATCGTTCGGCTTAGGTCGGTTCGCTCGCTAGACGCCCAGTGCACCCAGCAGATGACCGACACGTTTCACGTAGCGAGTCGCGCCGACGGAAACCTCCTTGACCGTGCTGTCCGTTTCGGCCAACAGCTCCGGAACGTTGTCGAGCTCCCCGAGCAAGATAACGCCGTTGTGCAGAATGTCATCCACTGTCGCCCGGATTCGATCCACTGGATCGACGATGCGTTTCATCAACACCACAACAATAGGCAACACCACGAAGATCAGGATCAGGTTACCAATCCACCACAAGATCATATTCGGCCTCCCTTTCGCCCAAAGGTCGTCATCACGAGCTCTTCCGGCCGAACAGCCCGCTGAAGAACCGCTTAAGAGCCGTGATCATAGCCTGTATGCCGATGCTAAAACCCTTTACCGGAGAAGCGTCGCGCTGTACGGGACCCTCGCCCCGAGAAGCTCTTCCGATGTCATCCGCAATGCACTTAGCGAAGCTACGCATGATGACACTCGAGACGTCCTGAACCATGCCTCTGCCGAACTGCGCAGCGGCGCCGGAGAGCTGGAGGTCCTGGGCCACCTTAACTCGCGTCCCCGTGCCGGACGACACCATCGTCGAGGTCACCGACATGGTGGCCTGGCCCTTACCCTTCTCCTCGGACCCGGAGCAGTTCATCACGATCCGCTTGGCGGCCTCGTCGCGTGACACGATCTGCGCCGTGCCGGCGAACTTCATCGATACCGGCCCCATCTTGGTCGTCACTCGCCCCTTGTACACGTCGCCGTTGACATCCGTCAGCTCGGCACCCGGCAGGCAGGGAGCTATCCGCGGTACGTCTTGCATGTGCTTCCACACCTGTTCGAGCGGCGCAGCAACCTCGAACTCATTCTCGATCAGCATCGACTACTCGCTCTCCTTACCACACGCTCGGTCCGCAACTTTGCGATTCAAGGCTTTGTCCCTGACCCGGCGAAGGCGGCGGCATCCTTCTCAAACGCCTTGCGACACCCTGCACAGCAGAAGTAGTACGTGGTCCCGTCATGATCCATTGTGTGGCGTACGGACCCAACCTCTACTGTCATGCCGCACACAGGATCGATCGCCTCCTCGATCTCGGGCGGCTCGGCTGGGGCGCCCTGGACGAGCTCACCAGCCGCTCTCAGTTTCACCAGCTCAGCGAGCACCGCCACCGCAATCTCCCGATGGGATACCCTTCCGAGATCGAGACCGGCTGGAACCTTCACCCGGTCAAGAGCCTCCCTCGCTACCCCCCGGCCTTCCAAGTAGTCGAACACCGACTTCGCCCGCGATCGGGAGCCCACCAGTCCGACGTAGGCCGGACCCGCAGCGAGGGCCTGTTCTACCGCCTCTTCGTCGTGATGACCCTGCGTGGCAACGACAACCAGCGAGCGGTCATCAACCTCAGCCAACTTGAAGTTCAGTTGGCTGACGACGCACTCTGCCGAGGGGTACCTTTCGGCAGAGCCGCCGTCGGGGTCGACGAGCACCGTCCGCCATCCGATGGCCTGTGCCATCTGCACGAGGGCTTCCACCATGGGCGACCGTCCGACGACTACGAGATGAGTCTTGGGCTCCACGGGCTCAATGTAGATCTCCAAGGCACCCTCGCTCTGGCAGGACATCGGCACGTAGCTGATGCCTTCCCGAAGTGCCATGGACTCAAGCTCGTCAGGGGTACCGAGGAACACGAGGCGCGGCACACCCTCGGCAAGGATGTGCCGCGCCTCGCGGACAACGATCGGCTCGGCACAGGCGCCACCAATCCAGCCAAACACCTCTCCTGAGGCTGTGATGACAGCCCGGTATCCCTCCTTGCCCGAGGACGGGCCGCGCCGCCACACAACGGTTGCCAGCGCGAACGCCTCACCCCGCTTCGACAGCTCGCGGGCATGTTCAAGGACGTCCCACCCGTCCATGGTCATCGACTCTACCTATCCCGCATCGGACTTGACGGGAGGCATTCCGGACACGTCACGCCGGTACTTCAGGGCTTCCCATACGCGGTCGGGCAGCAGAGGCATGTCGATGTTACGCACACCGGTATCGTCGATGGCGTTCATCACCGCGTTCACGAATGCCGCCGGCCCGCCGACAGTGGCGCACTCGCCGACGCCCTTGGCACCGATCGGGTGATGCGGTGAGGGTGTAACAACCTCGTGGAGCTCGAAGCCTGGAGTTTCCCATGCCGTTGGCAGCAGGTAGTCCATGTAGTTCGAGCCCACGCAGTTTCCGTCGGCATCGTAGGTGATGAACTGCATGTTGGCCATCGCATAGGCCTCGGTCATGCCACCCATGATCTGACCCTCGACGATCATCGGGTTGATGCGCACACCGCAGTCATCGACTGCGACCATACGCAACACGTCCCACACGCCGGTCTCAGGATCGACCTCGACCGTCACGATGTACGCCGCGAATGGCCACGTCATGTTCGGCGGGTCATAGTACGCGTTGTTCTCCAGCCCCGGCTCCATGCCGTCAGGCATGTTGCCATAGGCCGCCATCGCACACTCCTGGATGGACACACCATTGTTAGGCGCACCCCGCACGTAGAAGCGGCCGAGCTCCCACTCGACGTCCTCCTCGGACACCTCAAGGAGGTGCGCCGCCAGCTTCCTCGCCTTGGCCCGGACCTTGCGGGACACCATGGCGGTCGCCGCACCGGCCACCGGCGTACTTCGGGACGCGTAGGTCCCCATGCCGAACGGTGTGTTGTCGGTGTCGCCGTGCTGGACGAGGATGTCGGCGGCAGGGATGCCGAGCTCGTGGGCGACGATCTGCGCGAACGTTGTCTCGTGGCCTTGGCCCTGGGTCTTCGATCCGATCTTCAGGATCGCCTTCCCGCTCGGGTGCACCCGTAGCTCAGCGGCGTCGAACATCTTGATACCGAGAATGTCGTACTCGCGGCTGTTACCGGCGCCGAGTGGCTCGGTCATGGTGGAGAGACCGATCCCGAGCCGCCGACCTTGCGCCCGAGCCTCCTCCTTCTCGCGTAAGAAGTCGTCATAGCCAATGGCATTCAACGCGACATCGAGGCATTTCTCGTATTGCCCCGAGTCCAGCAAGAAACCGTAGGGCGTACGGAACGGGAACTGATGGTCCTTCACCAGGTTGAGCCGCCGGAACGCTGCCTGATCCATCCCCAGATCGTCGGCGGCCGCCTGGATCGCGCGTTCCTGGAAGAACATCGCCTCGGTTACCCGGAAGGAGCACCGATATGCGACGCCGCCGGGCGCCTTGTTCGTATACGCGCCCTGCGCGGTCATGTAACCGAACGGAATGTCGTAGGCAGCAAACGCAGAATGGATCAGTCCAAGTTTGAACTTCGTAGGCTGGGCGTCCGAGAAGAAGGCTCCGTTGTCACTATCGCAATGGAACCGCACGGCGAGAATCTTACCATCCCTACGAAGGGCGAGTTCGCCTTTGTAGTAAATATCGCGCGCGTAGTGGGTGGAAATGAGGTTACCGGTCTTATCTTCGATCCACTTGACCGGCCGCGTGAGGAGAATCGAGCAGAGAATGGAGCAGACGTACCCGGGATACACGGGAACCTTGTTACCGAATCCTCCGCCGAGGTCGGGAGAAATGATCCGAATCATGTGCTCCGGAAGTTCCGCGACGATCGCCACCGCTGCCCGGATGATGTGGGGAGCCTGGGTCGTCATGTAAACGGTCAGCTTCGCGGTCGCCGCGTTGTAGTCTGCGATCGACCCACAGCACTCGATGGGCGAAGGGTGCGATCGCGGGTAGTGCAACTCGAGCTTCGAGACCAGGTCTGCTTGCGCAAAGGCGCGTTCGGTACCTTCCCGGTCACCGACCTCCCAGCGGTAGCAGATGTTGTCCGACTGCCCTTCCTTGTCATCCCGGATGATCGGGGCGCCTTCCGCGACGGCCTGGTAAGGGTTGACGATAGGAGGAAGCGGATCGTACTCGACGACGATCGCTTCACAACCGTCTTTTGCGATGTAGGGGTCGTCGGCGACCACGCACGCGATTTCCTGCCCCTGGAACCGCACCTTATCGGTGGCAAGCACGGCCTGGGTATCGTAGGACAGCGTCGGCATCCAGGCCAGGTTATGCTGAGCGGCCATCTCACCGGTGAGCACCATGTGCACACCCGGCATCTGCCACGCCTTGCTCGTGTCGATCGACTTGATCCGAGCGTGCGCCAGCGGACTCCGGAGTATCTCCATGTGTACCATGTTGGGCAACTTGAAGTCATCGATGTAGTTACCCTTGCCGCGAAGGAAGCGGTCGTCCTCTACCCGCTTGCGGCTTGAACCCAAGCCACCGATCTTGATCTCGTCTAATGCCTGCGCCACGTCACATCTCCCTTGTCGTCGACCCTAGCCGTCAGCGACTGAATGCGCCTGCCTCTGACCGCATCTTCTCCGCAGCCCACAGCGCCGACTTCACAATGTTTTGGTAACCGGTGCAACGACAGAGGTTGCCGGCCAGCGCCCAGCGTACGTCTTCCTCCGTCGGGTTGATGTTTTCGTCGAGAAGTGCCTTGCATGCCATCATCATCCCGGGCGTGCAAAAACCGCACTGCAGTCCGTGCTCCTCCCTGAACCCTTCCTGGATGGGGTGGAGCTCACTGGACAAGCCGAGGCCTTCGACGGTCATCACGTCGTGCCCGTCCGCCATGACGGCGAACATCGTGCACGACTTCGCTGGCAGGCCATCGAACAGTACGGTGCAAACACCACAGTTCGTTGTATCGCAGCCGATGTGCGTGCCGGTCAGCCCCAGTACTTCGCGAAGGAAGTGGGCCAAAAGCATGCGAGGCTCGACGTCGACAGATCTGGGTTCCCCGTTAACTGTGACCGTTATCCGCCGCTCTTCCACGCCGCCTCCTTGACGTCGCCAACGCTCTCTCTAGGACCTGGTGATCTGAATGTCAGGGTCAAGCCGCCATGGCCGACCGGTTACTCAACGCACGCGTAACGAAGGTGTGAACCACGTGCCGCTTGTACTCTGCGCTACCGCGAACATCAGTCTTGGGTTCGGCAGCCTCCGCCGCCAACCGGGCTGCCTGATCTATCGTGCTGGCGTTCAGGGACTTCCCAGCGAGCGCCTGCTCAGCAGCCGTGCACTGGATGTTGCTCGACCCAACACCGGTGAGCGCGAGCCCTGCCCGATTGATCGTGCCGCCGGACATCTCAAGAGCTACCGCCAAGCCAACCGTCGCGAAGTCTCCGACCCTCCGCTCGAGCTTGAGGTAGGTACCCACGCGGGTGCCTCTCGGTGCCGGCACTCGCGCCTCGACCGCGATCTCGCCCGGTTCCAGCGAGTTCTGGAACGGACCGATCACGAACTGGGAGACCGGAATGGCGCGCTCCCCACTAGCGCTCCGGGCGATGATCTCCCCGCCCATGGCCAACATCACCGACGCCCAATCGCCCTGCGGGTCCGCGTGACATAGGGAGCCGACCAGGGTTCCGCGGCTGCGGACCATCGGGTCGGAGATGAGCGGCGCGCAGGCTGACATGGTGGGGTACTTGCTCCTGAGGAGCTCGGACCGCTCCAGAGTTCGGTGCCGGCACAAAGCACCGATACGCAGCGACCCGTCCGAAGCTTCCTCGTGGTAATCCAGGCCGGGGATATTGTTGATGTCAACGATTGCCGCTGGCGCGGCGAAGCGCAACTTGATCAGCGGGATGAGGCTCTGCCCTCCGGAGAGTATCTTCGCCTCGTCACCGTACGCCTGCAAAACGTCGAACGCTTCTCCAAGCGAACGTGGGGCCTCGTAGTGAAAACGAGACGGGTACATCCAGCCCTCCTAAGTAAGTCCTGAACGCTAGTCCTAATCCTAAGTCTTAAATACTAGTCCCGATGGTCCATGGTAAAGAGAAATTTAGAGACTTGTTGCCCAGTCATAGGGATCCCATTTAAGGAATCCACGAGCCGACTAGGCATCAAACGCTTAGGAGTCTTGCCACCCAAGTCCTCGACGTGGATTGGGGGTGTCGTCTTTCGGGGCATCCGGCCACTCGCCGCGATGTGCGGGAGGAGCCTGACGTGCGGGGGCGGGAGGAGCCTGAGGTGCGGGGGGAGCCTGGTCCTCTGGGCGCGCCGGTTCCACAACCGCCATCGGCTCGCTCTCTTCCTCGGGGTTCGGCCGCGCCTGCTGATGAGGTGGCCACGGGCCAGGTACCGGTTGACCGGCGATTCGCAGCCAGTCCACGACCTCTGGCCAAGCCCAGATGGTGGGACTCTTCCCGACCTTCGGAGCGTTCTCGATCAGCTCGTAGATTCGGGGGTTGCCTCGACTGTGCCCGTCAGACTCGATCGCCATCGTCTGCCCCTCTCGCTCCGGTGCCGGCCTCTCATGATCGTGAGGTCGGCTGCCACCGCGGCCATTTTTCCGGTGGCGCGGGTCACTAGTCCACACGGATGAGCTGGGACGTGTCAAGAGGATCTACGTGCACCACGACGGTGGGACCAGCCAGAAGTGTGACAGCGAGGGCCTCGTGTTAATAGTTGTTTAACAGCACGAGTTGCGGGAGAATGAGGCATGTCTGCCGCAGCTCTCTTGATCCTCCGCGAGGGCGACCGTGGCCGTTTGGAAGCGTTGGCACGCTCAACGTCGGCGCGGGCGAGCGTGGCGCATCGAGCTCGGATCGTGCTGATGTCCGCGGAGGGTCTGACGAACACGGAGATCGCCCGCCTAACCGGTTCGAGTCGGCCGACGGTGATCAGCTGGCGTAATCGCTATGCCGCCGGGGGAATCAATGCGCTGGGCGATCTGCCCCGGTCTGGCCGGCCGGCCGTGGTCGACGAACTCGAGGTCGTGGCCACCACGCTCGCCGATGGCGGGCGTCCACCAGAGCATCTCGGTGTTGAGCACTGGTCGTCCCGCCTGCTGGGCAAACAGCTAGGCATCTCCTTCACCACCGTCGCCCGGATCTGGCGTAAGTGGGGAATTCAGCCGCACCAGATCGAGACGTTCACATTCGCCGCTCACCCCACGTTGGAAGCCCAGGTCCGCGGTGGGGCCGGACCTTACCCCATCCCGTCCGAGCGTCGCGCCGTGACGCCGCATCGGCCACTTCTGGGCCCTGGCGTCGGAGCGCAGCCGGCGGATCCTGACCCGTGGCTCAACCTCGTCGAGGTCTCCCTCGCCATCATCACCCAACAGGCCATCCGCCGCGGAACCTACGCCTCGGTGCACAACCTCATCGAGGCCATCGGCGCTCTCACCGACGGTTGGCCCGACCGCCACGAGCCTTCCCGCCGGGCGGTAGCTGACAAGGCCATCGTCGCGAAGCGCGACCGTGAAGTTACTTCTCACACGGCCGATGAACAGCATCAACGATCTTCACGATTGGTGGAGAGCGGTCCTACGCGAGGTTCGGATCGCTCAGTGGGCCGGTCCCGAGACTCGATGCCTGTGCGCGCGGAGTTCCACGGGGCTCGAGGCCGGCGGTCGAGGCCGACTAAAGGGAGCGGGTGGCTAGCGCGCTAGCTTGCTAATCCCCGACGTTACCACCCTGCTGAGGGAGGCCAGCGCCCGCCGGACCCTCCTAGCCTGCGGTCCATGTCGATAGCGCAGCCGCCAGACACCTCCCCCCCTGCAGGTTGTGACACCGATCCGCCGGCACCCGAGCACGTGGACTCGCTGCGGGCCGTCATCTTCGACGTGGACGGGACGCTGGCTGACACCGAGCGCGACGGCCATCGGGTGGCATTCAACGCGGCCTTCGAGGCAGCCGGGCTGGACTACCGATGGAACGTGCCGGAATACGGCGAACTGCTTGCCACCACCGGCGGACGCCGGCGTATCGATCGCTATCTTCAATCCAAAGGACATCCCCCTGCAGAGGCCGCTGCGCTTGCGACCGAGCTGCACCGGGACAAAACCCGCCGCTTTGCCGCGCTGGTCCGCACCGGAGCAATGGAGGCTCGGCCGGGAGCGGCGGGGTTGATTAGCGCGCTGCGCGCCGAAGGCGTGGCCACCGCTGTCGCTACCACCGGGACCAGCGACTGGGTGCTGCCGTTGCTCGACATACTTTTCGGGCTCGATGTATTCGACATAGTGGTTACTGGGTCTGACGTTACCGATCTCAAGCCTGATCCCGCCGTCTACCTGGAGACGCTGGCTCGCCTGAGGCTCGGCCCTGCCGATGCAGTAGCCATCGAGGACTCGGCCAACGGGGTGCAAGCCGCCACCGCCGCGGGGCTGCGATGCGTGGCGGTGGTCAACGGGTACACCCGTGACCACGACCTATCGGGCGCGGTGGCCGTGCTCGACGACCTGGCCCGGCCGGATGGGGTCTCGGTGCTCAAGGGCGACCCACAGCTGCGTGACGGACTGACCGTCGCGGCGCTGCGCCGCCTCGTCGCGTAACGTCAAGCTCGCGATTACCAGTGAGCTGTCTCCAGGAGGTGTGTGCACCGTGTCCGAACCGGTTCGGGTCGCGGTGATCGGGTCCGGCCCTGCCGGACTGTACGCGGCCGATGAGCTGAGCAAGCACGATGCGGTGTCGGTGGATGTACTGGACCGGCTGCCCTGCCCCTACGGGCTGCTGCGCTACGGCGTGGCGCCGGACCACCTGAAGATGAAGTCGCTGGAGATCACTCTGCGCAAGATCTTGGAACGGCCCAGCGTCCGGTTCCTCGGCGGGGTCGAGCTGGGTATCGGGGTGAGTGTGGACGAGCTTCGCGAGTACTACGACGCGGTGGTCTACGCGACCGGGTCGCCGGTGGATCGTCGGCTGTCCATCCCCGGAGAGGACCTCCCCGGCAGCTTCTCGGCGACCGAGTTCGTGGCCTGGTACTGCGGCCACCCCGATGCCGAGGTGGACGCGTTCACCCTGAATGCGCGCAGCGTGGCCGTGATCGGCGTAGGCAACGTCGCGGTGGACGTCGCTCGCGTCCTGGCCAAGACGGCCGAGGAGCTGCACGCCACGGATATGCCCGATCACGTGCTCAAGGTGCTCGACGCCAGCACCATCAGTGACATCTACATGGTGGGCAGGCGCGGCCCGGCGCAGGCCAAGTTCACCACCAAGGAGCTGCGCGAGCTGGGCGAGTTGGCCAATGCCGACGTGGTAGTCGACCCTGCCGAGCTGGTGCTCGACCAGGCCGGCAAGGAGGTCGTGGAGACCAACAAGGCAGTGCGGCGCAACCTCGAGACCCTGCAGGAGTGGTCCACCCGGTCGCAGCAGGGTCGCCCGCGGCGAATTCACCTGCGATTCTTGCTTGCCCCGGTGGCGGTGCACGGGGCCGGGCGGGTGGAAGCCGTGGAGCTCGAGCGCACCGCGTTAGACGGTACCGGCGGCGTCACCAGCACCGGTGCGACCGTGACCCTGGCGGCGCAGCTGCTGCTGCGCTCGGTGGGGTACCGCGGGCTGCCGCTACCCGGCGTCCCGTTCGACGAGCGGTCCGGGGTGATCCCGCACGTGGCCGGCCGGGTGCAGCGCAACGGAAAGGCTACGACCGGTGAATACGTGGTCGGCTGGATCAAGCGCGGTCCCACTGGGGTGATCGGCACCAACAAAGGTGACGCCAAGGAGACCGTCGAACGGCTGATCGACGACCTCGACGCGCTGCCCCGCGCTCCCCACCGAGCGCCCGACGCGATCATCGCCAAGCTTGCCCAGCGTGGCCTGAGAGTGGTCACCTGGGCCGGCTGGGAAGCCATCGACGCTGCCGAGCAGGCGCTCGGGGTCGCGGCCGGACGCACCCGCATCAAGATCGCCGACCGGCAGGCGCTGCTCATCGCCGCCGCACAGGCGCTGGCCGACTGACCCCTTGCCGACTGACCCCTTGCCCGGCGTATCCGCCTCTGGTGCCCGGTGAGTCAGTCGTCGACTGCCCGGTTTGTCAGTCGTCGACGCGGCGCCGCTCGTCGTCCATCGCCGCGATCTCCACCCGGGCCAAGCGCATCTCCTTCGCCATCCCCAGCGGGAACCCATGCTTGGCCAACCGGTGCTCGCAGGTCTCCTCTATATAGGAGGCGGACACGTACAGCGCGCCCAGCAGCACGACCAGCGGCAGCGACACCCGCAGCGACAGTGGGCCGGGCAGCAGCATCAGCACCAGCGACGGCACCCACTGGGCCAGGGTTCGGGAGAAGTGTCGCAGCACCCATGTCCGGCATGTCAGGTCGTGCAGCACCCACTCCCGCAGATACTCCGGCAACCCGCCGCCGTAGGCGTACCACACCCACTGCAGGGGAGTCGGCCGCGCCGAAGCCATCGTTCCACGATACGCGGGCACAGGGTGCGGACACACCGGGCACAAGACCCGGACAGGTAGGCTTAACGCGGGACTTGGTTTTCGGCAGCCCAGTGCCGCAACTCCGCGGCGGACCAGGTGTTCACCACCCGTTCGGCGGTCACCCCGCAGGCGGCGGCGCGCTCGCAACCATAGGGTAACCAGTCGAGCTGCCCGGGGGCGTGCGCGTCGGAGTCAATGGCGAACAGGCAGCCCGCCTCGAGGGCCAGCCGCAGCAGCCGTTTAGGCGGGTCCAGCCGCTCCGGACGGGAGTTAACCTCCACCGCGACGCCGTGCTCGGCGCAGGCAGCGAATACCGCATCGGCGTCGAACTGCGACTCGGGGCGCTTACGAGAGCCGGTCACGATCCGGCCGGTGCAGTGTCCGAGCACGTCGACATGCGGGTTGGCCACCGCGGAGAGCATCCGCGCGGTCATCTCCGCGGCCGGCATCCGTAACTTCGAGTGCACCGAGGCGACCACAACGTCCAACAACGCTAGTAACTTTTCAGACTGATCCAGCGCACCATCGGTGAGAATGTCCACCTCGATCCCGGTGAGAATCCGGAACGGGGCGAGATCCTCATTGCAGGCGGCGACGACGTCGAGCTGGCGACGCAGCCGCTCAGTGGACAATCCGTTGGCGACGGTGAGCCGCGGTGAGTGATCAGTCAATACGACGTACTCGTGACCGAGCTCGCGGGCCGTGGCCGCCATCTCCTCGATCGGTGAACCGCCGTCAGACCAGTCGGAGTGGGTATGGCAGTCCCCGCGCAGCGCCGAGCGTAGAGCGGCCCCTTCCGGCGTCAGAATTTCAGCGGCAACGAGCATGTCGCCAGTGGCCTCCAGCCGGCGCAGGTAAACCGGCTGCTCCCCCGCCAGGGATTCGGTGACGCAGCGGGCGGTGACCTCGCCGACCCCGGTCAGCGCGGTCAGTGTGCCCGCCCAGGCTCGCTGCGCCAGGTCATCCCGGGCGGCCAGCGCCGAGGCCGCAGTGCGGAATGCTCGAACTCGGTAGGTCTCCTCGTGGGCGCGCTCCAGCAGAAAGGCGATCCGCCGCAGGTCCGCGATGGGGTCCCGGGGTTCGGTCACGCTTATTTCCGGTTTCCTCTCCCTGAATCTCGTTGCTGGACAGCTCAGGCGCTGAGCACCCAGTCAGGGTGCACGCTTCGGCGGACTCCTCGACGAGCTTCGCACAGAAAGTTCGACTCACCTGGCTACCCCAACCTAGTGATCCCCGGCTACCCCAACCCAGTGATCGGCAAACGCTCCAGCGCCCCGGATGGGTGGCTTCACGCTCGCTGCCGCGCAGGAGGACTACTGTGCGAAAGCGAAGAGCTCGGAAACTCGGAAAGGAGCCGCCGTGTTGCGCCGCATCGCCCGTCCATTGCTCGCCGCCGTGTCCGTCGCCAACGGGGTGGAAACCCTGATCAACCCGAAGCCGAAGGTCGAGGCGGCCACGCCGTTGGTGGCTAAGGCCCAGGAGATGTTGCCCACAAAACAGCCGGTCGATCCGGGTTTGATTGTGCGGGCGGGCGCGGCTGTGAAGGTCGCTGCTGGCCTGATGTTGGCGGTTGGGTGGGTGCCCCGGCTTGCTGCGACGGTGCTCGCCGTGGAGCTGATCCCGAGCACGATAGCCGAACACCCGTTCTGGGCCGGGGGGTACCCCGACGACCGTAAGGCTCGCCAGCAGCACTTCCTCAAGAACGTCGGCCTGCTCGGTGGGTTGCTGCTGGCGATGACCGCCGGCAAACCCGCTGCGGCCAAGCGTGCCAAGAAGCGCGCCCAGAGGGCCCGCTGAGCACAAGCTCCACTGCTCGGCATGGACCCCGTTTCGGGTGGAATTCCGGAACGGGGTTCGGTGCCGTTCCTGATGGTCAATCAGGCCGCCGACTTCGGCGCGACACACACCATCAACGCCCGCGACCGATGACCGTCACCGGGCAGGCTCGGTGTGGCACGCTGCTGGTCAGATAGCCGGGACCGGCCGCATAGCGGGGACCCTGACCACCTGTTTGAAGCTCTTCGGCTCGATCACCCGAGATTCCGTGACAATGGCGGTGATCAGGTCGGCAGGGGTCACGTCGGAGGCGGGGTTGAGGGCAACGGACTCTGTCGGCGCCATCCGCCATCCCCCCACTAGGAGCACCTCGTCGGGGTCCCGGTACTCGATGGTCACCGCCGCACCAGTGGGCGTGTCCGGGTCGAGCGTGGCGGCCGGGGCAGCCACCACGAACGGAATACCGGCCCTGGCAGCAGCGAGCGCCAGCGGGTAGGTACCCACCTTGTTCACCACGTCGTAGTTGGCGGCGATCCGATCCGCTCCGACGATGACCGCGTCCACCCGCCCGCTGGCGATAAGCCCCGGACCTGCAGCGTCGACGACCACCTGGTGCGGCACTCCCAGCCGGGCGAGTTCGACCGCGGTGATCCGGGAGCCCTGCAGCAGCGGGCGAGTCTCCCCGACCACCACCATCCGAATCAGCGCGTCGGCGTGCAGCGCCCGGACGACACCGAGCGCGGTACCCCACTCCACGCAGCTCAGCGCACCCGCGTTGCAGTGTGTCTGCAGCACCATCGGCCGGTCACCGACGTAGCTGCGCAGCAGGGCGGCGCCGAGCCGGGACAGCGTCGCGCACGCCCGCACGTCGGCCTCCACCAGAGCCTGCGCGGCATCGAGCACCGCGACGTCTCCCCGCGCCACCGCGGGCAGCACTCGCTGCACCGCCCAGTCCAGGTGCACCGCGGTGGGGCGGGCTCCAGAGATGCGGCGGGCGTCGGCCCGCACGACGTCGGGGTCGTAACCGTGCTCCGCAGACCGGGCGGCGGCGAGCGCAACGCCCAGCGCGCCCAGCGCACCCAGGGCAGGCGCGCCGCGCACCACCATCCGGTGGATCGCGTCCACCACCTGGCTGACGGTGTGCAGCGTAGCCCACCGCTGTTGCGGCAGGGCGGTCTGGTCAATCACCTCGACGTGTCCGTCGACCCATTCGACACTGCGCATGGATATCGGCTCCCGGGGTTCGGTCTGCGGGCACACTACGCGCCGCGGAAGTGACCGCGCACCGCCCAACGGATGGTCCCGTACGACGTCGACGTCAACGCTGGGTAACCGCGACATACTCCCGCTCGGCGTGCCCGGTGTAGACCTGACACGGCCTGCCGATCTTGGTTTGCGGGTCGTTGATCATCTCGCGCCAATGCGCGATCCAGCCCGGTAGCCGGCCCAGCGCGAACAGCACCGTGAACATCTTGATCGGGAAGCCCATCGCCCGATAGATCAGGCCGGTGTAGAAATCGACATTGGGATAGAGCCTGCGCTCGACGAAGTAGTCGTCGGCCAGCGCCTTCTCCTCCAGCGCCAGGGCGATATCGAGCAACGGATCGTTCACCCCCAGCTTGTGCAGGATCTCGTCCGCGGTCTTCTTGACGATCTTCGCACGAGGGTCATAGTTCTTGTAAACCCGATGCCCGAAACCCATCAGCCGCACACCGTCCTCGCGGTTTTTCGCCTTCTTGACGAAGGTGTCCACGTCACCCCCGTCGATGCGGATGCGTTCGAGCATCTCCAGCACCGCCTGATTCGCCCCCCCGTGCTGCGGACCGAACAGCGCATTGATCCCCGCCGAGACCGATGCGAACAGGTTGGCCTGCGAGGAACCGACCATCCGCACCGTGGAGGTCGAGCAGTTCTGCTCGTGGTCGGCGTGCAGGATAAACAGCTGGTCCAGCCCGTCGGCCATCACCGGGTCGACCCGGTAGGGCTCCGTGGGAAGCCCAAAGGTCATCCGCAGGAAGTTGTGCACCAGGCTCAACGAGTTGTCCGGGTAGAGGAAAGGCTGGCCGATCGACTTCTTGTAGGCGTATGCCGCGATGGTGGGCAACTTGGCCAGCAACCGCACCGTGGAAATCTCCACTTGCTCGTGGTCAAAAGGGTTGAGGCTGTCCTGGTAGAAAGTGGACAGTGCGGACACCGCGCTGGACAACACCGGCATCGGATGGGCGTCGCGCGGGAAGCCGTCGAAGAAACGCCTGAGGTCCTCGTGCAGCAAGGTGTGGATGCGGATCTGGTCGGTGAAGTTCTCCAACTGACCACTGGTCGGCAGGTCCCCGTAGATCAGCAGGTAGCTCGTCTCCAGGAAGGTCGAGCGCTCCGCGAGCTGGCCGATCGGGTAGCCGCGGTAGCGCAGCACACCCGCGTCCCCGTCGATGTAAGTGATCTCCGACGTGCACGCGGCGGTGTTCACGAATCCCGGATCGAGGGTGACCATCCCGGTATCGGTCAGAAGGGTGCCCAGACCGATGCCGGACGCGCCACGGGAGGCCCTGGTGATCGACATCCGGTGCTGGCCGCCCGGGTAAGACAAGGTCACCCCGTCACGATCATCACTGGCATGATCATTAATGGAACGATCATTACTGGGCTCGGCACGAGCGTTACTGGACAGTCGAACCGGCACTTCGGACGCGGTGACGTCAGACATTTCGGCCCCTTTCACTGCTGGAGACGATGCGCGACGCTGCGCGATAACCGGTCGGGCCGCACAATGGCACACCGTCGAGGAAACACCGTCGAAGACGACGACATACTCCAAGGTAGTCGAGGTCTCACTCGGGGGACAGCTTTGCCGGGTCGAACTCGACCTTGCCCACGAACAACCGGTTGACCAGCCAGAGCAGGACCCCGACCGCCAGCAACACGCCCGCGAGCAGGTAGTCGGCCGGGTTGCGGCCGGACAACGGGGTTGCCAGGAAACCGCATAGCACCGCCCCGAGCCACGGGCTCCAGGTCGGGGCCCGGTAGTGCTGGTGCTCGACGGGATTACGGCGCAGCACCAGGCAGGCGATGTTGACCAGGGTGAAGACGGCGAGCAGCAACAGTGATGTCGTGCCCGCCAGGCCCTCCAGCGGGACGAAGCTGACCAGGACCACAGCAATCGCGCTAGTGAACAAGATCGCCATCCAGGGAGTGCGCCGGGTCGGGTGCACGGTGCCCAGGGCCCGCGGGATGATCCGCTCGCCCGCCATGCCGTAGACCAGCCTGCTGGCCATTAGCATGTTGATCAAAGCAGAGTTAATCACCGCGAAGAGCCCGATGACGGCGAACAGGCCCGGCGGGAAGCCGGGTGCGCCGACATTGACGACCTCGAGCAGCGCACCACTCTTCAGCTCAGCCAGCCGGCGGGCGGGTAGCAGCAGCGACAAGGTGCAGGCGACCAGCACGTAGATCAGCCCGGCGGCGGCCATGCCGAGCAGCATCGCACGAGGGAAGATCTTGGCCGGTTCCCTGCACTCCTCGGCCATGTTGACCGAGTCCTCGAAACCGACCATCGCGAAGAACGCCAGCGCGGTGGCCGAGGTGATCGCCAGCAGTACACCGGAGTTTGCGGTGTCGATCTGGGTGAGGCGACTCGGCTCCCCCCGGCCCGAGCCGACCGCATAAAACCCGATCGCAATGACGATCAGCAGTCCCGACAGCTCGATGCAGGTGAGCGCCAGGTTGGCCTTGAGCGACTCACCGACGCCCCGGAAGTTGATCAGCGCGAGCAATATGACAAAGGTGATCGCGACTGCCCAGGTGGGCAGCGTGATGAACGCCTTGAGGTACGTCTCGCCGAACGCCACTGCCGCTGAAGAGGCACTGGTGATTCCCGAGCTCATCACCGTGAAGGCGACGATGAAGGTCAGGAACGGGATCCCGAACGCCCGATTGGTGTACAGTGCGGCCCCGGCCGCCCGGGGGTACTTGCCAACCAGCTCCAGGTAACTGAATGCGGTGAGGAAGGCGACCACGAAGGCGCCGAGGAACGGTATCCACAAAGCGCCGCCGATCTTCCCCGCGACGCTGCCGGTCAGCGCGTAGATCCCGGTGCCCAGGATGTCGCCGAGCACGAAGAAAAACAGCAGCTTCGGCCCGATCACCCGTTTGAGCTCGGTCGGAACCTCACCGCCCGGTGCACTCGCCGGCGCTGTCGTCTCGCTCATGGCACGTAGTCTGGCGGCCCCGGCGCGCTGAGTCACGCACCGAGGGTGAGGGCTTCCCTCACGGCGCTAGCCGGGCAACCGTCCACTCGCCGTCGTCACCGACCTGGTAGCGCAGCCGGTCGTGCATTCGGTTCGGCCTGCCCTGCCAGAACTCCACACTCACCGGCCGGATCCGCACCCCACCCCAGTGCGGCGGCAACGGCACCTGCTCGACGCCGGCGAACCGCTGCCCGACCTGCTCCAGCGCGACGTCCAGAGCGCGCCGATCCGGCACCACAGTGGACTGTGGTGAGGCCCAGGCCCCCAACTGCGCACCCCGCGGGCGAATCTGCCAGTAGACCATGCACTCCTGCGGCGTGATCACCTCGACCGGCCCACGCAGATGTACCTGGCGATGCAGCGCTATCCACGGAAACGTCGCCGCAGCGAACCTGGTGGCGTTGATGTCGTGCATCTTGCGGGAGGTGAAGTTGGTGTAGAACACGACACCCCGCGAGTCCAGGTCCTTAGCCAATACGGTCCGGGAGCTGGGTAGCCCGTCGGTGTCCGCGGTGGCCAGCACCATCGCATTGGGCTCGGGAAGGCCTGCGGCCACGGCGTCACCGAGCCAGCCCGCGAGCTGCTCGTACCAGGTGCCGGCCAGGTCGGCTTCGTCCAACTCGCCGGCAGGGTAGGCGACCCGCATCCGGGCCAGGTCGGCGGTCGGCTCTCCCCGTTGCGTCCACCCAGCCGTCACGCCGCACGCTCCCCGTTCACGGTGTTACTGCCCACCAAACCTACGTCTTCGACGGTCCCGCCGTCGCGTTCGGCGCAGGACACCACCGGGCTGGAAATCACTAGGTTGGAAACCGCTGCACACGTTGCCGCAGGGTGGGCATCGGGTGCACTGTTAGCAAGCCCGCGCGGCGCCGCAGTCTGGCGTGCGCCCCACCCGTTGGCGGTCAGCGACCCGCGCGTGCCCAAGTTGAGGGCCGATCGCGCGAGGAGGATGGCGTGACTGCGTTGAACGGGCTGGTGGCGGACACCACCAGCAGTTTCAAGCCGGGGCTGGAGGGTGTGGTCGCCTTCCACACCGAGATCGCCGAACCAGATCGGGACGGCGGAGCGTTGCGCTACCGCGGCGTGGACATCGAGGACCTCGCCGGTCATGTGACCTTCGGCGACGTCTGGGCGCTACTGACCGACGGACGCTTCGGGCACGGGCTGCCGCCCGCCGAACCCTTTCCACTGCCGGTACACAGCGGTGACGTCCGGGTCGACGTGCAGGCCGCGCTGGCGATGCTTGCCCCGGTTTGGGGCTACCGCCCACTACTGGATAGCGCCGACGCACAGACCCGCGCGGAGTTGGCCAGGGCGTCGGTGATGGCCCTGTCCTACGTGGCTCAGTCCGCCCGCGGAATCCACCGACCTGCCGTGCCGCAGCACCGGATCGACGAGTGCTCCACCATCACCGAGCGCTTCATGACGCGGTGGCGTGGTGACCCGGACCCGGCACACATCAAAGCCGTGGACGCCTACTGGGTCGCAGCCGCGGAGCACGGGCTCAACGCCTCCACCCTCACCGCGCGGGTGATCGCGTCCACCGGTGCCGACGTCGCCGCATGCCTGTCCGGGGCGATCGGCGCGATGTCCGGCCCCCTGCACGGTGGCGCGCCGGCACGGGTGTTGCCGATGATCGAGGAGGTGGAGCGCACCGGCGAAGCCGCCACGGTGGTGCGCCGGATACTGGATCGCGGCCAGCGGCTGATGGGCTTCGGCCACCGGATATACCGAGCGGAGGACCCCCGAGCCCGGGTGCTGCGCCGGATCGGCAAGGAGCTCGGTGCGCCCCGTTACGACGTGGCGGTAGCCCTGGAGCACGCCGCGCTGGCGGAACTGCGGGAGCGGCGGCCGGACCGGGCGATCGAGACCAACGTCGAGTTCTGGGCGGCGATGATCCTCGACTTCGCGCAGGTGCCGCCGCATATGATGTCGGCGATGTTCACCTGCGCCCGAACCGCTGGCTGGTGTGCACACATCATGGAGCAGAAACGCACCGGCCGGCTGGTCCGTCCTGCGGCACAGTACGTCGGTCCCGCTCCGCGGGGCCCGCAGGACGTGGAGGGTTGGAGCGAGATCGAGCACTATTGAATGCCCTTACTGTCGCAGGGCGTACCGGGCGAACAGCTGACCCTCGGACTCCAGCAGCCACCGCAGGTCCAGATCGACCGGCTGCGCCAGCAGCGCCCGGTTGACGATGGACAGTGACCCGGCGCTGCCGGCCAGTGCGGGTGCGATGGCCAGGAACAGCTCGTCGACCAGGCCGGCGGGTAGCAGCGACGCGTTGAGCGTCGGCCCGCCCTCGCAGAGCACCGAGCGGACGCCGTGCTCGGCGCGTAGCCGGGCGAGCATCACGGCCAGATCCAGCTCCTCGCCTGGCGCCGGGCGCAGGTAACTGACCTGCGCCGCGCACTGTGTGAGTTCGGCGGTACTCGCGGTGAGCACGATCACCCGGGAATCCGGGTCGGCCAGCAGCGGCACGTCCGGGGGCAGGGTCAGCCGGCGGCTCGCGATGACCGCGAGCGGGTCGGGCGCCAACCCCCGAGCGACCCGACGCTCCCGGCGCGCTGGATCACCGACCAAGCGGCGATACCGCTCGGCCCACACCGTGCCTGCCCCAACTAGGACCGCATCGACGTGCGCTCGCAGCTCATGAAACAACTGCCGATCGGCGGGACTGCTGATCGGGCCGCTGCGATGCCCCACCGTCGCCGCACCGTCGGCGGTGGCCACCATGTTGAGCACCACGTAGGGGCGGTGATCGACGGCCAGATCACCGAGCGCAAGGCCCTCCAGAGCCTCGACGGCAGTGACGGTCCCGGGCTCGGGCAGCAGACGTCGCAGCAGCGGCGGGGGCACGTCCACGGTGATCAACGTACCTAAGCGACATCCCGTAAGCTTCGCTGCCGCCAGGTCAGCGCCCGGAGCGGCACGCCGGGTAGGTGAGCCGAGGTAGGGCTGGCCCTCATCGCGGCCCTCCCGCGTCAGGACGGGCCACGACGGCTCGCCGTGCTCGACCCGCTGCGGCGGCGACCAGCCGCTCGAGCGGGCCCTGCCCCTGCCAGCGCTGCCAAGCGACCCCGAAGGCGAGCGCACCGACGACCAGCAAGACGTACAGCGTGGCGGGTGCGTCGTCGAGCACCCCAGTTGCCAGTACCAGCAGGTGTCCGCAGTAGAGGGTCAGTGTCATGGCTCCCGCGGCGGCCAGCGGCCGCAGCAGGCGAGCGACGACCGGAATCCGCGACAGGAGCAGTGCGGCACCGAGCACCGCCATCGCCGAGCCAAGCGTGTGGACCAGGTCAACCGGTGTCGCCGAGTGTGGCGCGGGCAGCGCGAGGTACCACCACGACCAGATCGGTTGGGGATCCCACAGCAGAACATTGTTGGCCACCTGGGCAGAACCCGACGGGTCTATGCCCTGCAGGTGCCGCAGACCGCCCAGTGGGAACAGCAGTACCGCGGACACGATCCGCGCGGTGAGCGCCAGGCCGAGCCCGCCGCCGAGCAGCCAGATAGCGAGCCGACGCGAGGACAAGTCCAACCTGCCGAGGGCGAGACCGGCGCACAGGTAGGCGAGGTAGGCCACCGCGGGGTAGAAACCGGTGACGAGCAGCCCGACGATGAGCGCGAACGGATTGTTGACAAGGGCGTCGAATGTCGGGTTGTCCGGTCCGCGTAAGGAGCGGCCACCGGCAACGGCGGCGGCCAGCACCACCACGGGCGCCACTGCGATCAAGGCGGCAGCGATCAAGGCTAAGGTGCGCGGGCGCAGACCGAGCAACGGGATCGCGAGCAGGAAGAGCACCGCGTAGTAGGGGAGGATCACTTCGACATCGGTGGTGACGTAGCCGAGCAATAGGCCGATCGCCCCGATGAGCAGCGCCCGCACCGCAATGCCGGCAGCGGCTGCCGTGCGCGCCCGGCCCTCGACCGGGCGCTGCCCGCCGCTGAGGAATGCCAGGCTGAGCCCCGCGACCAGGACGAAGGTGGTCGCGGACCGTCCGCCAGCGACCGCGGTCGCGACCGTGGGTGCGCCGCGCACACCGAAGATGTCGAATACGTGCACCGCCATCATTCCGATCAGCGCTACCCCGCGCGCCACGTCCACCCCGATCACCCGCCCGGGGCGGTCAAACCCCACCGCAGCCCCCCCTCCGCGACCAGTCACCGGCGTACGGCCGGGTAACGAGCTGGCGCCCGTGGTCCTCATGTCTTCCTCCCGACCATTTATCACGCTGCTGTAACTGCTGTCACGCTGCGGAGGTTGCGTCGCTGACGTGCACCTCAATATTGCTGAACAGGTAATTGGTCGCTCCGCTGATCAGCAGTCCATGCTCGTTCTGGTCGACAGTCATGTCTCCGCCTCGGACCTGGACACGGACGGGGAAAAGCAGGTCCCAGACCTTATGGGCAACGAAAGCAGACCCCGCAACTCCCGTGCCACAGGAGAGGGTCTCATCCTCCACTCCGACCTCGTAAGTGCGGATACTGATTCCGTCGAGGTTTTTCTGCATGAAGTCGATATGCAGCCCTTCGGGGTGGTTCAGCCGCCGGCACAGCTCGTCGTCGTACCTCAGTGGCCGGCCGGCCGCCCGCACGTCCACGCTGGACAGGTCCTCGACGAACAGAACGAGGTGTGGTAGCCCGCTGAAGACAAAGTACCGGTCGTCGGCGACCCGCTGGAACTCCCGCCCGTCGCCGAGCGCAACCCGGATCCGGCCGCCGGCCGCCGACACCCATTTCTCGCCGTCATCGGTGGCGATGAAGTCCTCAATCGAGGAGATGTATCCCTGTTCCGCGCAGTACCGGGTCACGCAGCGCAGCGCGTTCCCACACATCTGCGAATGTGTGCCGTCCCACTCGAAGTAGGCCATCCGAACCCGGTCACCGGTCGTTCTGACGAACGCGATCCCGTCCACCCGGACTGCCTGGTACGACTGGCAGATCTCCCGGGCGAAGACGCTGTCCACGTGTTGCTCGGAGATTCCGCTGAGCGTCTCGTCCAGCACCAGGATCACGTTGCCATTGCCGTGCATGATGGAGAACGTCAGCTGGGAGAATCGGATCCCGTTCACCATTTTTTTCTGGAATTCATCGTACTCGACGGCGAGATTTTGGCGGATGAGCTCAAACATGGTGTGCCTCATCGGATGTCGACGGGAATGATCAGACGGACTGGCGGGCCGGAATCCCGCGCCAGCGGCTCTGCGCCGGCAGGATTTCGCCTTTCATCGCGAGCGAGAGCGTGTCCAGCGAGCCGCCCGCGCCGACCTCAGCGTCGTAGAGGACGACGGCGTTCGTACCGACCGATGCCCCAGCGGCGACGGTGGTGCGGGACATCTTCATGACCCGGTCCTCGAACAGGTGGGTCTGCACCGCAGTGCCGTCGCCGACCGCCGCGTCATCGCCGATCTCCACCAGGTCGAACTCGGTGCCACCCGGGCTGCCGAGCCAGGTCCGCCGGCCAACGCGGACGCCGAACAGGCGCAGCACCGGAGCCACCCACGGAGTGCCGAACAGGCTGCTCACCAGCGCGGGATAGGCCACGGTCTCGAACAGCCCGGTGATGAGCTCAGTCCGCCGGACCCACAGGCCCCAGTACGGCTCGGTCCGGGGCCGGTAGGTGCCGATGACCAGCCACTTGAGCGCGGCGACCAGCAGGGTGGCGGCCAGCCCCAGTCCCAGGCCCAGCGCAGGCACCAGGGCGAGCACCGCCAGCGGCGACAGCAGAGTGGTCAGCTTGAGCATGGCGAAGAAGCCGACCAGCCCACTGATGCCCACGATGATCGCCGGCAAGGTGACCCGGAGCAGCTCGACGATCAGCCGTCCGATGACCATCCCGCGGCTGGGGGTGAAGGTCAGCTTGTCGGGGAAGCTCTGGCTGGCCTGCCGGCGCGGCAGGAAGATCGCCGGCGAGCCGAGCCAGGTGGTCTCGGGATCGGTCGGCCGGGACGGCGCCAGGGACAGCACGCCAAGCAGGCTGTTCTCACCCATCCGGCAGGAGCCGGGGACTAGCGCCGCGTTGCCCACGAAACTGCGCCGCGACAGCTCAGCTTGGGTCACCGAGACACAGCCGTGGTGGTACACCGGCGGCGCGATCGTGATCGTGCCGGCCAGGAAGCAGTGGTCACCTATGACGGTCATGTCGGGGTCGATGAAGTTGGGCGTGGCAACCTCGCACCCGCGGCCCATCCGCATGCCCAGCCCGCGCAGGAACGGCAGCACGTAGAGGGTGCAGTAGAGCGTGCGGGTCAGGGTGACGCTCAGGTTGGCCACGTTGATGCTCAGCCACTTGCGCAGCGCGAACCAGCCGCGCGCGGAGTAGATGCCCGGGTTCGGAGACGGCCGCACGGCCCGCTTGACGACGATCAGCACCAGGCAGCTGACGAGCACAAACAGCGGCCCGGCCAGCAAGGCACTCAGGATTCCCCAGCCCAGACCGCCGGTCACCGTGACGTGGGCCAGCAGTGCCGCGCTGGGGACCGCGATCAGCGCGGGCAACAGCATCAGCGCCACGGCGCCGGCGACGTAGCCGACCAGCACCGGAACAGGCCAACGGCGGGTGTCGGCGCGCTCGGCCATCTCCTCCAGCAGCGCAGGCGCGGCCTGGACGCGGGCGATCGGCGATCCGGCCCAGTGCTCGCCGGCCGGGATGCGGCGATCCGCGTGCACCAGGGACTGCTCACCCACCGAGGCCTCGTCGCCGATCTCTGCGCCGGCCAGCACCACGCTGTTGGTACCCACGAAGCTGCCCGAACCGATCCGCACGGGGGCCAGCCGGAACCAACCGTCCTGCACGACATAGGGCTGGATCCGGGCCGCGTAGCCGACGCTCGCGCCGTCGCCGATCTCCACGAATTTTGGCATCTCGACGCGCCCGGACAGATGGCAGTCACGCCCGACCCGGGCCCCCAGCATCCGCAGGTACGGCGCGAGCAGCGGTGTGCCGGTCAGCGCCTGCACCGGAGCCAGGCCGGCAACCTTGCCGTAGAACCAAAACCGCAGGTAAGTCAAGCCCCACAGTGGGTACCAGCCCGGGCGTACCCCGCGCATGATCAGGCGACTGCCCAACACCGGAAGCAGGAACAACATCATCAGGAACCAGACGATCCACAGACCGCCGAGCGCGACCGACGCGGCGCCGGACAATTTTTCCAGCGCGGTGCCCGCCCCGAAACCCTTGACTGGGACGCCCAGCCGGAGCAGTGCGGCATACAGCAGCACCAGCGGCGGCGCGCCCAATGCCAGCAGCCATCCATAAAGCAGCCCGAGCTGCGCGACACCGCAGCTCCACACCCGCAGGTTCGAGTGCCGTCGCGGCGCTGGCCGTTGGGACGCGGCCGCGTTCTCGTCCATGTCCTGGCCCAAGTCGTCCCCGGAAGGGGTGAGCTCGTTCTCGATGAATCCGGCCAGGCTCCGGATCGTGGGATGGGCGTACAGATCGCCCATCCCAAGGCCCTGCAGTCCGGGCTGCTGGCGCAGTGCGGAGATCAGGCGGGCGGCGGTCAGGGAATGGCCGCCCAGGTCGCAGAAGAAGTCGTCCTCGACCGAGACCTCCCCGACGCCCAGGATCTGAGCCCACGCTTGCGCCAGCTCAGTCTCGATGGCGGTTTCCGCGGCGACGTGTGGACCCGACCCGGAGCCCAGCGGTGCCGACACCGGCGGCGGCAGCGCGGCCCGGTTCACCTTGTCGGCGGCCAGCAGCGGGAACTCGTCGAGCACCTCGATGAACGACGGGATCATGTACGCGGGGAGCCGGCGCCGCAGCGACGTGTGCAACCGCTCCCGCAGGTCGGTCTCGCCGTTACCGGACGCGTTGTGGTGCAGCGTGACGTAGCCGACCAGGTCCTGGACGACGCCATCGCGCTGCGCGGGGTTGACGACCGCGGTCTCGACGGCGTGGTCCTCGCGGATGACCTGCTCGATCTCGCCCAGCTCGATGCGGTAGCCCCGGATCTTGATCTGGGTGTCGATGCGGCCGAGGTACTCGTACTCCCCCGTCGGAGTCAGCCGGCCGAGATCGCCGGACCGGTAGATCCGCGGAGCCGCGGCGCGGTCCTGGGCGATCGGGTTGGGCACGAACCGCTCGGCGGTCAGATCGGGACGGTTGAGATAGCCGATGGCGACACCGGGGCCGCCGATGCAGATCTCGCCGACGCCGCCCTGCTCGACCGGCCGCAGCTGCTCGTCAAGGATGTAGAACCGGTAGGTCGGGAACGGCGCGCCGAGGGTGACCGGTCGGTCGGGCAGCAGCTCGCAGCAGCTCGACGACACCGTCGTCTCGGTCGGGCCGTAACAGTTCAGGATCCGCCGGCCAGTGCGGGAGAACCGGCGCACCAGGTCGGGCGGCATGGCCTCGCCGCTCATCAGCAGGCATCGCACCGACGGCAGGTCGGACTCCAGGGTCGTCAGCATCGTCGGGACGCTGCAGAACACCGTGATGTCGTGCTCATCCAGGAAATCGACGAGCCCCTGGCCGAAACGGCGGGAGTCGGTCGGCCCAGCGATCAACGTGGCCCCGGCTACCCACGCCGGCCACATCTCCTCAAGATGGAAGTCGAAGCTGATCGACATTCCCTGATAGACCCGGTCGGCGCTGGTCACGCCGTAGCTCGGGGTGGCCACTCGCAGGAAGTTGACGATGCTGGCGTGCGAGACGGCGACGCCCTTGGGCTTGCCGGTCGAGCCGGACGTGTAGATGACGTAGCTCTGCGTTGACGGGTCGACATGGATGCCGGTGCGGCTGTCGAGCTGGGTTGCCAGGTCGGCGTCCGCGGTGTCAAGTTCGAGCACATGGCAGGGCAGGCCCTGGGTGCGCTCCCGCGACGCCGAGGTCGCCACCAGGTCGCGCAGCCCAGCGTCCTGCACGATGTAAGCAAGCCGGTCGTCGGGAAATGACAGGTCGAGCGGAACGTACGCGGCGCCTGCCTTGAGGACGCCCAGAATCGCGATATAGGTGTCGACCGAGCGCTCGAGGAGGATTCCAACCGGGCAACCTTCCGCGACGCCACGCGCCCGGAGCAGGTGCGCCAGCCGGTTCGCGCGACGGTCGAGTTCGGCGTAAGTCAACCGCGACGTCTGACAGACCACCGCGACAGCGTCCGGAGCCCGATCACACGTCTGCTCGAAGTATTCCGCCAGGGTGCGGATTTCCGGCGGCGAGAACGACTCCACTGCGTACGGAGCCGGCGCTTGCGGCGCCGCTGTCCGGATCAGCGACTGATCGACGTCCAGTAACGTGGT
Source organism: Pseudonocardiaceae bacterium (assembly GCA_035997545.1). Lineage (GTDB taxonomy): Bacteria > Actinomycetota > Actinomycetes > Mycobacteriales > Pseudonocardiaceae. The sequence continues at coordinate 40 of DASYIL010000169.1, read as the reverse complement.
CACGACTTCTCCTTGGGAGCTACGAGTAGTGGATTCGCCA
>DASYIL010000168.1:0-6911 GCA_035997545.1 Pseudonocardiaceae bacterium | reverse complement strand
GGGGCAAACCGTGGGAGCTACGCGGCCAACAGCTGATCGCCCAGTGTGTCCGCTTCCGAGGTCGAGTGGGTGAATCCGGGATACCAACGGTGGAAGTCGTCGGCGAGTTGGTCGTTAAGGACTCGGGTGCGGATCTGAAGTAGCAGGTGGGCACCTTGTGGGGTCCAGCGCATCTGCTGTTTTTTGACCATGCGTTTGCTGATCACCTGGTTGACCGCGGACTCGGTGAACGCGGTGGAGATGGCCTCCCCGGCGCGGCGGCGTTCGCCGTAGTTGGGGATGCGCCCGGCGTTGGCGCGCAGGTTAGCTGTCGAACTCGCGTATGGCCTTGAGCAGTTTGGTTGGCTCGTCGTTGGGGTTGAGCGTCTCCAGGTCGATGGTGATGCCGTCGACGGTGTGCACGGCGCGGACGACGTTGCCGTGCCAGAGAAACCACTTTAGCCGTTCCAGGTCGGCGCGGACCTCGGTGATCAGCTTGGTGGCCGTCTCAGCGAATAGCTCCAGGTCTGGATCCGGCGGTGGGGGTTGCAGGGATTTGGCCATGTTGGTCATCACGGTGATCCGCATCGTGATATGGAACCAATCGAGCAGGTGCTCGGAGTCAGGGTTGAGGTGGCAGGGTAGGTCGCGGAAGAACCCTTCCGTAGTCATGCCGTCCACACCAGGCGCGCCCCGGTTACCCTGACACGCCTCAGCGCGTGGCCCAGATTCTCCGGCGAAAGCATCCGCTCCTACAATGAGACCTCCAGGCCAGGGATGGCAGCATCCTCGAAGTGCGGTACTACGACCTCTGCTGACTTCTGCACAGTCAACCCGCCACCTTGCGATGCGAGCCGTCGGCGCGGCGCAACGACAGCACAACCGACACCCAGGCAGACCTCCCCGGATAAGAACGATCAATTTCCCTCTACGCCCGCCGCGTCTACGTTGCGACCCTGTTGATGGTGACGGGCTTCACCCTCTTGAGCAGGCTCACCCAGATCGTCCCGCCTTCTACGGTTCGTGTTCCTCGGTGCAGAGTTTCGCCTTGGGCTTCCTTCCCACCCCGCCTCACGACGGCGCAGTTACCTCCGGCTCGGAGTTAGCACCACCTCTTCCTCCAGGGGACTTTCACCCCCAATCAATCGCCCATGCCGGGCGTACTCAAGAGCGCCGCCTGCGGCGGCGCGGATGTGGCTGGGTGTGTCGTCCTACTCGCCTGCCTGCTCGGGCCGGTCCCGCTTGCTGCGCGCGGCCTGCCAGCCGTGCTCGCGCGGGCCGGCTCCGTGGGCGCGGTGGTCGACCTATGCGCATACGAGCTGCCGCGCGGCGTTAGTCCCTAGGAGGAGCCTTGGCGGGGCGATATGCGGCAGGCCAGCCCCTCTATACGTCCACGGGGCGTCCACGCCGCACCGGCGCCGTCACCGTCTGCCACGCGGTGGCCTCCGGGCAGCCCTGACCGGACCACCGCAACGAGATCAGCGGCCAGGACGAGGGAATGGCCAGGAAGAGCACACCGTCCAGTGGCGCCAAATCTTATCTATGGATTGTCCGCCCGATCCACCGACCGCGCTGGTGCTGGTGGCCATACAAGGAGAAGGACCGCGGACTCCGCGGGCGACAGTCGAGGGCGTTTCCTGGCCCGGGTGAAGGTGCCGCCCAGTGATCCGTCTACATACGACTCTGGTACCCGCGGGTATACGTAGCTCTTGCGGCACACCGCCCTGGTGTTGTTGAGCCGTTCGGCGGCCGCGTCGATGGCGGCGTTGATCTTCCGGTTGGCGTCCGTCGCCGACCGGGGCGGGCCAAGGGCGACCAGGGTTTCGGCGGCGGTCACGGTGCCGCCCCAGGTGCGGAAGTCCTTGGCGGTGAAGATCGCCGCGGTGATGGCCCGCAGGTAGGCGTTGACCTCCGCCGACCCGACGTCGATGATCCTGCCGTCGTCGTCGACGTAGGCGAATAGCTCCTGTCCGGGCAGCTCATGGCAGGCGTGCACGATGTCGGCCAGCCGCGGGTCGCTGAGCAGGACCCGTTGCTCCTTACCGGACTTGGCCTGGAACTCGAACATTACCGTGGTCTGGTCCTGGAACCGGACGTGCTCGTGCCGCAAGGTGGTCAGGCCGTAGGACCGGTTCTGCCGGGCGTACTCCTCGTTGCCGATGCGGATCAACGTCAGGTCCATCAGCCGGATCACCGCTCCGAGCACCTTCTCGCGGGGCAGCCCAGGCAGGTCCAGATCCTGTTCGATCCGCCGGCGCAGGCCGGGCAACGCCCGCGCGAAACCGCCCAGGCGGTGGTACTTCGTCTGGTCGCGCACCTCGCGCCAGCGCGGGTGGTAGCGATACTGCTTGCGCCCGCGAGAGTCCCGACCGGTGGCCAGGATGTGCCCGTCCGGCGTCGGGCTGATCCACACGTCTGTCCAGCCGGGCGGGATCCTGATTGCGTCGATCCAGGCCCGCTCGTCGGCATCCGTTATGACGCTGCTGTCCGGCCGCCGGTACACCCAGCCATCGTCGCCGCGATGCCTGGTGATGCCGGGTACTGCGTCGGTGACGTAGGTGAGACCAGCGCATTCGGCTGCGACCGGATCGAGCCCACTCATCGTTCGAGCATGCGACCGGCTCAACCACGCCGCAACTCGTCCACCCGTGCCGGCGAGGTGCGGGGCCGCGGTGCGTACCGAACACTGGATCCATGGTCCAGGTATTGGAAGAGGGCGACATCTTCTTCTGCTATCGGCCCAAGATCGACGCCGAACGGGTGCGCGGACTGGCCGATGTGCAGCGCTTCTACGTCATCCTCAAGCCGGACACGAAGCCGGTCTTCCGGCGGATGATCATCGGCCGGAAACGCCTGCCGGGCATCGAGGAGCATGAGCGGACCTGGGGCTTCGTCGACCTGGTCGCCAACAGGCCCGAGCAGATCGAGGACGAGCTCGACCCGATCACCTACGACACCAGGACCCGCGGCCGCCGTGCGGTGCCGCCGGCCCGGCCAGCCGGTGAGGGCGTATACGCGGTGGTGGACCACGACGGCCACACCCACCTCGTCTACGCGCTCGAGCTGCCCGAAGAGCCCGGACCGGTCCAGGCCGAACTCAACATCAACGCCCAAGCCAGCCTGATTGCCACGGTCCGCAACCCGGAAGCGCCGGCCCCGGGACGGGTCGGCCTACCGCCATCACGACGCCCGGACTACCCGAGCGTGCTCCGGGAGAAGTTTGCCGGACGCCGATTCACCAACCTGGACCCACCGGACTTCCTCGACTACCCGGGTACCGAGCTCGTCCTGATCGGCGCCAGCCCCGACGTCACCCGCGAACTCGGCCTGTCCCTGCACCCGCAGCGGGAGACCGAGCAGTCCGCGGACATCTTCACCATGCTGGGCATGGAGCGGGATCTGCATCCGCTCGAACCGCTCCTCACCGGAGAATGGAGGTGACCGCAGCCTGCCGCCGAAGACGCGAGTCCTTCCCAGCCACGGCCACTCCACGATGTTGTACTCAATGCGCCAAACGTCCATGGCGGTCCGCGCGCTGGCCAGGTTCTTGAATGGGCCGCGTGGGGTCGAGCGGCGAGTGGCTCGTGGAATCAATCGTGGAATCAACTACTGGACACGGTGGCCTCTATAGACGCTAGAGACCTAGCCGGCTAGCGGCGTTAGCCTGCGCGGGTGATCCGGTAGCCTCCCGTGACCGCGCGGATGCGGAGGCGATGCGATGACTACCACCAGCTGACCACCGGGCAACCCCAACCGCCCAGCCGTCAGGCCCACCCGCCACGACTTCGTAGAGACCTTGAAGGAACTCCGGAAGTGGTCTGGACTGACCCTCAAAGAGCTGGAAGATCGGCACGACATCCTCAAAGTGTCCACGACTTCGGACTACCTGCGCGGGGTGCGGTGGCCGTGCTGGGAATGGGTCCACGCCTTCGTCACCGCCTGCCTGACCCACCGCGGACTCACCGACCCGGTGCGCATCCAGGCCGAACTAGCCCACCGGCGCACGGCCTGGGGCTACGTCGAACATCAACGCACAGGCCAAGGCCAACCCCCGCAGACGCCGGGCCCGGCAGACGCCGCCGAGGCATCGACACCAGACGCCACAGGCGGTGTCCAGTCCGGAATCGGTGACCAAGAGGAAGACGTAGAAGGCCCTACCAGGCTCCGCCGCACCGTTCAGCCCGAGCCCCGTCAGAAACAATCACCTGTGGCGATGACGGTCGGCGGTGACAGTGACCCGGCGACGCGCAACGCCTCAACGGAGGGCGCTGGGAAACAGTTAGACCAGGCCGCCGCTACCCCTCACGGTGAACGTCACCCGCTGCCGCGACGCGTCTACGTCATCGCCGGTGGGCGCTCGGTGGAGCCGCCGCTGTCATCGTCGCGGCTGGTGTCGTCGTAGCCACCGCCACCGGTGTACTCGGAAATACCCACAACACAGGGTCGATTGGTCCGCCGCCGCTGGTACCGGGCACAAATTCACAGAAACCGTCAACACACCCCTAGCTAGTTGCAGTCACCACTACGCGGTGCGCCGCGATCACTAGCGGGCTGATTGGGCTGACCTACCGCCTGATCACCGGCCCCGCCCAGGGTTGGAGCTCCCCGTGGTCCTGCGCGCCTGGGTGACGGTAGCGGGAGATTGGAGGACAGTGGGCGTCGTGCAGATCACCCACTTTGGCCATTCCTGCGTGCTGCTCGACACCGGCTCGGCGCGGTTGTTAATCGACCCGGGCACCTGGTCTGAAGGGTTCGAAGACCTGACCGGGCTGGATGCCGTTTTGATCACCCACCAGCACGTCGACCACCTCGACGGTGAGCGGCTGCCGACGCTACTGCGTGTAAACCCGGGGGCTCGACTGATCGTCGATTCCGGCAGCGCCGCGGAGCTCAGCGGCCACGACCACGAGGTCGCCGCGCCCGGCGAGACACTCCAGGTGGCCGGGGCGCGCGTCGAGGTGCTGGGCGGAGACCACGCGATAATCTACCCGGATATCCCGGTGATCTCGAACAACGCCTACCTGGTCGATGGCACGCACCTGCACCCCGGCGACTCGTTCACCCCGCCGTCGACCCAGGTGGAGGTGCTGTTCGTGCCAACCTCGGCGCCGTGGCTCAAAATCGCCGAGGCGATCGACTACCTGCGCGCGGTGGCGCCGCGCACCGCGGTGCCGATCCACCAGGCGGTGCTGTCCGCGCCGGGCCAACAGCTCCACTACCGACTACTCGAAAACTTTAGTTCGCAAGATACGACGGTACAGGTGCTGGAGCCCGGCAACGCCACCACGCTCTAACCTCTTCTAAGCCGATGCCCCTTAATGCATCAGCGCCGTGCGCACCGCTTCTGGGCCAGCAGGTGGACCCAGCTTGCAGGAGGTCCTGAACCGGGCGCGACGCGGATACTGCGGTGGAGCGGCTTCAGACGGCGGTTTTGGCGGCCGGGGAGATGCTGTGGCTGCAGGTATGGCGACGTCAGCGGCTCGGCGGGATCCATGCGGTCGATGCGGCCACTCGTCAGGTGGACTATGCCGTGCGGAACGTCCGTGTCCTGGCACGTGCCGGACTCACGCTGACTCGGCTGCTGAGCTGCCCTTCGCGGCGGCTGCGGCCGTCCGGTGCACGGCGTACTGGTCGACTTCCTGCGCGACCGCGATGTGTGTATCAGGCATGGCACGCTGACCTCCTTACCAGCGTCAGGTCACGTACTGGCCGGGATCAGGCGACGTCGAACAGGTGCTCTGGGTGCCTCCTGTGGCCGACACCGGTGTCGTGCCACCAGCGGCGCAGGCAGGTGCTGCACTGCACCCAGATCAGGTTGACGTCGAAATCCAGGAGATACAGCGGGGCGTTGTCGTAGCAGTAGGGGCACGGCAGCCATGCGCGGCGGCCGGGGTCTGCTTGTGGGTCGAGCATCATCTCATCGCCTCGCGGGTGTCGGGTAGCGCACCGGCGGCGATGAGCACGTCATAGGTGGCTTGCTGCACGGGGTCGAGGTGCGCGTAGAGCATTCGGTGGGCTTGGGCTTCGCCGGTATCGATCTCAGCGGGATCCCACAGCTGACCGAGGGCATCCAGGACGGCGGCCAGGCGGGTGCCTTCGTGCGCGGTAAGATCAAGGGCGAACGGGACAAGGGTGGCCATAGCGCACCTCCAAGAGTCTCCATCGGTAGGGGTTGGCGTTGACACCTGACACCGGGAGACCACTGAACCCGGTGGTGTAGGTCCCATTTGGGCGCCCCCGGGTGGTCATTTGTCGTTGGGGTTGAGGGTGAGGAAGGTGAGTCCGGCAGCGATGCCGGCGACAACCTGGGCCACGAGGTAGGCCCACAGCGTGGGCCAGGCGAATAGGCCGATGGCGGCGCCGCTGATGGCGACAGCGGGGTTGAACGCGCCACCGGAGATGGCGCCGACGGCAATGGCGCCGGTCAGGACGGTGAAGCCGATGGCAAGGCCGTAGAAGGAGTTGTTCGGGTGGCTTTTGCTGGTGGCGACGTTGAGTACGACGTAGCACAGGGCGAAGGTGAACAGCAGTTCCACAATGAAGGCGGCGATGAGGACGTGGCCGGACAGGGTCAGGGTGCTGACCTGTGCTGGGTGGATCACCCAGCGGGCGATCGTCGCGGCGAGCAGGCCGCCCACGAGTTGTGCGACCCAGTATCCGACGGCGTCGGGTAGCCCGATCCGGCCGCGCACCAGCGCGGCAAGGGTCACGGCGGGGTTGTAGTGGCCACCAGAGATGTGTCCACCGGCGTAGACCATGACCATCAGGGCTGCGCCGATGGCCAGCGGGGCCAACGCGCTGGCGCTGAGCACGCTGGTGGCGATCGTGAAGACGAGGAAGAACGTCCCGATGAGCTCGACGGCGTACTTCCGGCCAGCGACAGCGGCGGCAGGGACCACCGCCGCGGCTACCGGGGAGCCTTCTGGAGGAGC
>DASYIL010000167.1:0-15037 GCA_035997545.1 Pseudonocardiaceae bacterium | reverse complement strand
GCCGGCCAGGTCGTGCAGACGGTGGTGGAGCTGGAACGTGGGATCATGCTGCTGATGTCGATCAGCGATGGCTCCAGCCTTGCGGTGCTGGCAGCTCCAGGCTGCGATATCGGTCTAGTCGGGTATGAGATGACACTGCTGGTCGACCGGGTTGGCCAGCAGCTCAGCCCGCGATTGCGCGCCGAGCTACATGGTGCGCTGGGCGGATGATTCGGCGGTGAGGCTGCAGTGAGCACACCGACCGGTGCCGACGGCAATGACCAGTCGTTCGCGAATGTGCTGAACAACCTGAGTAGTGGTCCCTGGCGGTTGGGCGGGCGCGGAAAGGCGTTGAAGCGGCGACCGTTCCCGCGGCAGCCGGTCGCGGAGCAGCTCCCGTCCCCGGAGACCGAAGGTCCCGACGAGTGGGGCGAGCCGGCGTTCGCAGCGTCTGTGGTGCGGCCCTACACCTGGACGGGGGGCCGCACCTCCCCAGTATTCGATCTCGCGGTCGAGACGCTGGTGTCCACCAGCGAGCACGGTCGAGACGTGGCGGCACTGACCAAAGAGGAGCACCGGGCTGTGGCCGAGTTGTGCCGTGACCCCCGATCGGTGGCCGAGGTCGCCGCTCTGCTATCTCTGCCGCTGGGAGTGGCCCGTGTCCTGCTGGGGGACATGGCTAACCTCAGCTTGATCATGGTGCACCGCACAGCGAACAGCTCCGGCGACACGCCGGACGTTGGCTTGATGGAAAGGGTATTGAGTGGACTTCGTCGACTCTGAACGGGCCAGTCCCCAGTGGACCTCATCGGTCCAGCCCAGCCACGCCCGGTATGGCCGGCCCGCGGCACCGAAACCGGTGGACGGGCCCAGCGCGATTTCGGCGAAGATTGTCGTCGCTGGCGGCTTCGGCGTCGGCAAGACGACGTTCGTGGGCTCGGTGTCCGAGATCGAACCGCTGACCACCGAGGCCGTGCTCACCGAGGCGAGTACCACGGTGGACGATCTCGCGGCCACCCCGGACAAGTCGACTACCACAGTGGCGATGGACTTCGGCCGCGTCTCACTGGATTCAGAGCTGATCCTGTACCTGTTCGGGACCCCGGGGCAGCACCGCTTCTGGTTCATGTGGGATGACCTCGTGCGAGGTGCAATCGGTGCGGTCGTCTTAGTGGACACCCGCCGACTGGCCGACTGCTTCGCGGCGGTGGACTTTTTTGAGGATCGTGCCCTGCCGTACCTGGTCGGGGTGAACTGTTTCGACGGCGTGCTCGGCCACAGCCTTGACGATGTCCGGGAAGCGCTGGCCATCAATTCCGCGGTACCCATCATCTCGTGTGACGCTCGAGTGCGGGAGTCGACCAAGAACACTCTCATCTCGCTGGTCGAGCACGCCATGCGTAGGTCGGTGGCGGCTCGCGCCTGATCGACGGTTGGGTTGTTTCGATGCGGGCTGACGTCGAGTTGGGAGGGTGTGCAGCGTGGCCGCCCACGGAAATAGGTTAAAGACCCACTCCAGCCGGCCCGGTGGCTCTTCAGCTGTCACGTTCCGTGCCGGGGTGACAGCGCTGAGCTTGGGTCGAGCACCTGCTGGCGCCAGGCTCGGGGGAGATGGAGCTGCGCTACCGGGCCGTGGTGGCCGATGGCGGCTGCGGGACTGGCGGCTGCGCACCAAACTCACCGCGGTGCTGCTGTTGCCTCTTTTGCTCGCCGGGGTGCTCGGCGCCCTACGAGTCACCGAACTGGTAGGTGAGGCGCGCGACCTCGCCACGTTGGCCCGCCAGGTCGGATTCGCCAAGCAGGTCGGCTTGGTCGTGCACGACCTGCAGCAGGAACGGCACCTGGCGGCCGCGATGCTCGTCACCGGTCGTGCGGCGGACGGTGACGCGCTGCAGGCCCAGATCCAGCGGGTAGACGCTGCCGTCACCATCCTGCGCACGGCGGACCTCGGTGCAGACGCCCTCCAAGCCGTCGGGGGCGGGCAGGGGGCTGCAGCCCACCAGGCCGCGCTTGACCGGCTGTCCGGGCTTCCCGCTCTGCGGCAGGCGACGGTCGGGCAGGTCGGGCCCAATGTTAGCGGGCGTGACGCCATCACCGCCTATTCTGACCTCATCGCGGTGCTGCTGGAACTCGACCGCTGGGTGCTGGACGGTGCCGGCGACTCGCTCGCTGCGCAAGCTGCCGGTCTCAAGGCACTCGCCGTCGCCAAGGAACAGGTCTCCCAGCAGCACGCGGTGTTGCTGACGGGGATCTTGTCCGGGGTGTTGTCCGCGGACCAGCAGGCCGCGCTGCGCACTGCGCAGGCCCGGTTCGATGCCGCTGTCGACGAGTTCGGCCAGGCTGTGCCTGCCCCGCAACGGGGCCTCTATTCCAACACCGGGGCGGTAGTCGATCGAAAGCGGCTACTGGACGCTGCGCTGGACCGGGCTACCCGAAGAGCGCCACTCGGGACGGCTCCGGGGGACTGGAACGCCGCCGCTGTGGGAACCGTCGAGGCGATCCGTCAAGGGGAGACCACCCTGCTCAACGAGTTGCAGACGGACACCGCGGCGCGCAGCGACCGGGCCTGGCGGGACGCGCTCTGGGAGGGTGTCGCGGTTGCCGCCTTGCTGGTGCTCGCCGTGCTGGCGCTGGTTGTCGTGGTGCGTTCGTTACTGCGGCGGTTGCGCACGCTGCGCACCGCGGCGTTCGATGTCGCCGACCGCCGGTTGCCGGAGGCCGTCGAGCAGTTGCGGAGCACCGACGGTGCGGCCGGCCAGACAACTGTCGACCCAGTGCCGGTGCACTCCCGGGAGGAGGTCGGTCAGGTCGCCCGGGCATTCGACACAGTGCACGCCCAGGCCGTCCGGCTGGCAGCCGAGCAGGCCGTGGCGCGCAACAGCCTCAATAACATTTTCCTCAACCTGTCAGGGCGCAACCAGGGCCTGGTAGACCGTCAGCGACAGTTAATCGATGAGCTATGCAGCCGGCAGCACGACCCCGAGCTGTTGAACAGCTTGTTCCAGGTCGATCACCTTGCCGCCCGGATGCGTCGCCACAGCGAGAACCTGCTGGTGCTCGCTGGCGGGGAGCTACCTCGTGGGGTCGGCGAGCGCGTGGCGGTGCTCGACGTGTTGCGTAGTGCGGTCTCGGAGATCGAGAAGTACCAGCGGGTGACCGTGCGTCGATCCCCGGCGGCGACGGTGGCCGCGCCGGTCGTCAATGATCTGGTGCACCTGATCGCAGAATTGCTGGACAATGCCACCAGCGTCACGCCGCAGGAGATCACCGTGGACCTGGCCGGTGACCTCACCGAGGACGAGGGCCTGCTGGTGGAGATCATCGACTTCGGGCCGGGCCTGCCGTCGGATGAACTGCAGGCGATCAACGGACGGCTCGCCTCGCCACCGGCGGTCGACGCGTCGGTCTCCCGCCAGATGGGCTTGTTCGTGGTGAGCACGCTGGCTGCGCGGCACGGCATCACGGTGCGGTTGCGCCAGCGGCTGGGCAATAATGGTCTGGGCGACATCGGGATCACCGCGACGGTTCTGCTGCCCCCCTCCCTGGTGTTGATCGACTCCCCCGCATCGATCGACACCGCCCCCGAGGTACCGGCTGCCACCGACTGGAGTGGCACTGATGGGCAGCTGCCGCTGCAGGTGTCGGTGATCGACGAGGCGACCGCGGCGGACCTGTTCAGCCCGGCCTCGATCGACGTCGTGACCTCGCAGCGCAGCCGTCCGCGCACTGCTGAGCAGGAGTGGCAGGAGCTTTTCGGTTACCAACCGTCCCAGCCAGAGCGTCCGCCGGTTCCCGATCCGCTGCCGAGCTCGGGACCGCAGGTCGGCGCGGTAGCCGGAAAGCCATCGGAGGTCCGCGAGGAGATCTTCGAGATGGTCTCGGCCTGGTTCCGCGAGCGGCAGGCGACGCCGGTGAGTAGCTATCAGCTAGACGACACCACTGAGCTGCCCGCGCTGCGAGGCGGGTTCCCGAGCTCCGTCAGTGCGGCTGCGGCCCCGCCGCCGAGCAACGCGCACGAGTGGCGGTCCCCGTTGGACGAGGCGTGGCATGCCGCGCAAGCGCTGCGCACCCCAGTCGACCACGGCGTCACTCGGGCTGGGTTGCCCAAGCGGCAGCCCCGAGCGCATCTGGTGGTTGGTGCCGACGGCGCTAGCCGTCTCGTCGCGACGCCAGCGCCCGGCCCGGCTCGCACCCCGGACGCTGTGCGCGGCCGGTTGAGCAGATACCAGCGCGGATTGCGTGTCGGGCGGCACGCCCGCTTCAGCCCGGACGAGCAGCTCGCCATGACCGACATCCCGCAGGGACGTTTCGAGGAGGATCAGCAGTGACGGCAGTAGCGCCCCAGCAGCCGGTTCAGCCCGGTGAGTTCGGCTGGCTGGTAGACAGCTTCGTAGAGCGGGTGCCTGGTGTGGCGCACGCTGTCGTGGTTTCCGCCGACGGGTTGCTCCTCGTCGCGTCCTCGGGGTTGCCCCGAGACCGCGCAGACCAGCTCTCCGCGGTTACCTCGGGTCTGGTGAGCCTCGCCCAGGGCGCAGCCCGCTGTTTCGAGGCGGGCGGGGTGGTGCAGACCGTCGTGGAGATGGAGCGCGGCATCGTGCTAACCATGGCCATCAGCGACGGGTCCAGCCTCGCTGTGCTGGCCTCGCCGAGCTGCGACATCGGTCTGATCGGGTATGAGATGACGTTGCTCGTCGACCGAGCCGGCAAGCTGCTGACCCCCGAACTCCGAGCTCAGCTGCACGGCGACGCGCGCCCGTAGATCGCGCCCTAGCCTGAAACTACCCATCCACCCGGCCACGGCCCGCCGCGCCGCACACCGTCGCGTACCGTGCCCACACGATTCTCGGGCCTGCTCACGGTGGCGTGTACTGGCTGCTGTTCCGGCCACTACCGCGGCGTGCGCAGGCAGCGCGCCACCACGCTGTGTCAGTCCGGCATGACCGCGGCGGAGGTGATCCGGTGCAGCGGGAAGCGCCGCAGCTCGCTCCGCGAGCGGTCGGGCCCATCCAGCACGTCGAATCCCTCCAGCATGCCGCCGCCGATGCTGATCGGCCGCACGATCCGCCGCCTGGCCACGCCGTGCGAGTCCACGTAGCCGATCCGGACGCTGCTGCCGGCGTGGGCGGCGCCCTGTAGTAGATCCAGAGTGTCACCGGTGGATAACGCTCCGGTGACCGCTGCGGGCCCGGACGGGGTGATGGCCGCGGCGTCTCCGACTCGTATCCCTCGCACCAGTGCGGCAAGCTGCTCCGCAGAGGGGGAGAGTGGCCCGGCGACCCGGCGTGCCGACTGCGTCCGGACCCTAGCCCGACGATCTGCCGTGCGCAGCTCGACCATCTGGCCGTCGGCTCCCTCAGCGACCGGGGCGAAGCCCGCGCCGCGCACCTCGTCGAGCAGTGTGACCAGAGGCAACGGGCTGACCAGCACGGTGGGAGCAAGCCTGCGCAGTGCGCAGCGAGCGGAGACGGGATGCGCCAGCACTTCAGCTAGCAGCACGGGGTCGTCGCAACGCAGGAATGCGGCGGCGGCGCCGGCTCGCAGCCGCCCGTGTCGCCGGGCCACATCGTCGACGAGGTAGCTCAGTGACTGCGGCACTGGGGTCCGAGACCGGATCCGGAACAGCTCGTGCAGGTCGGCGGCGCTGCGGCCGACGTCCAGGGCTCGGCGCACGGTGTCCTCGGTGATCCGATAGACGGTTGCGCCGCCGGCTGACTCCACGTCGGCCACCAGCCCGATTTCCCGAGCCAGTTCGGGCTCCAGCGGTCCCGGTGCCACCACGGTGCGGTCGGCCTGGACCAATACGTGGTCCACCGGTTCAGGTAGCACGGAATCCAGGACCGCCGCCGCCGCGCCCGCGTTGTCGCCCAGGAGCGCCCGGCCGGCCGACGACAGCGCGCCCAGCGCGACCACGCCCAGTGTGGTCGCCTCCCGCACGGTCCAGCTGACCATTTCGTCGCGCCGCCGGCCGCCTCGCCGCGGTGCCCGCCAGGCAAGCACCGCGGCGAGTTCCTCGGGCCGGTGGATCCCGCTGCCGGCTGGCAGATCAGCGAGCACGTCGAGGACCCGGTGGCGCTGCGCCGAGGCGCGTGGCTGACGCAATTCGTCAGACAGCGGGGCCAGCGGCCGATCCTTGTCGTCGCGAATCCCCGCCAGTCCCGGCAGCCGGGGCAGCTCGAGCCACCCATCGGCCAGCATTACCCAGCGCCGCTCAGGTCGGGTAGCCAGCCACGAGTCGGCGGCCACCGTGGGCAACCAGAGCTGCCCATCGGTCCCCTCGTCGGACTTAGTGATCAGTCCGGTGGCGACGGCGAGCTCGACAATCAGTGCCACCGTCGAGTCGTCGACCTCCAGCTGCCGTGCGGTGTGCCGCACGTCCCGGACGCCCAGGCCGCCAGAGCGCAACGCCGCGGGCGGTTCCCGTGACCACTCAGCGAGCAGCTTCTCGGTGTGCCGCAACAGATCGAGCACCGCGCCTGCGGCCGTCGAGTTCACCATGGACAGATCGAATTGCCGTACGGGTAGCTCCGGCTCGTGCAGCTCGAGAGGCCCGAGTGGCTGGTTCCCGCGCAGTGCCAGACCCACCTGGGCGGGTAGCTCGACGGTGCCGGAGTCGACCCGGCGTAGCAGCCCACGGGCCAGCAGGCGTTGTACCGGTGTGCGGGCCCGGCTCAAAGGGGAGACCTTGGCGGCGTCCCGGGTAGTGCCCACCGGCGGCCCCGCGGCCAGTGCCCGCAGCACCCCCAGTTCGTCATCGGCGAGCTGGGCGAGGGCCGCGTGGAGATCGACGCCGACGAGATCCTTGGCGGGACGGCCCAGCCCACCCGGATGTGGGCCGATGACCTGGCGTGCCGCGGGGACCACCGCGAGCGCTGCATCGTCGCCCCAGGCCAGCGCGCGGCACCGCAGCTCGTCCAGGGCCTGGCGGATCCGGCCGGCAGCGACGTCACGACCGAGCAGGTGAGCGACCTCCTGGCGGCTCACGGGTTCGGCGTCGGCGCCTGCCACCAGCAGGGCAGACAGCACCGCCAGGGTGAATCGGTCCAGGTCGTCGCACGCCCTGGCGACCGACGCCTGGATTCCAGCGCGGGTGGCCAGCACCGTCGAGTCGGCTGGCGCAGGCACGGCAAGATCCGGGCGGGCACGCAGCAACGCGGCCAGCGTGTCGTCGTCTTGAGAGCGCAACCAGTCGGCGAGTGCAGTGCTGGGCATCCCTTCTACGGTAGCGAGAGCTCTGGGCGCGGTGCCGGTCGCCACTGAGCACAATGGAACCCGGGGCTGAGTCCCACCGAGCGAGGAGGAGCTGTGGCCAAGCGCACTGACCGAATCGATCCGACCTGGCCGAGCTGGTCGGAGGAGGACCATCCGGTCAGCGAACTGGCCGCTCCGATCCAGGGCGCGCTGTCCCCGTTCGGTGAGGTGACCTTCCCGCTGCCCGCTGAGCAGCTCCCTTACGAGCACCCGCAGACTGAAATCAACCGGAGTGACACCCCTGAGTAGGGGCCCGGTTCCGATCCGTTAGGGTCCCGTCACCGCGCGGCCCGGAGCATCGTTGGGCCGAGCGTGGTCGCCTGATCGGGGAGGGCGAGCCATCCGTCAGATCTGCTCGTCCGACACCCGGAAGAGGCCATGGCTCAGCGTCCCGGAATCCCGCGCCTGCGCGATCGTCCGTACCTGATTGCCTGCGCGATCGCTGGGGCCGTCCTGGCAGTGCTGGCGCTCGTGGCAGTGGTCTTCGTGGCTCCCTTCGGGGCCGGGGAACCCGCCCAGCCGGCGGCCCCCGCGGTGACCACGACCGCTGCGATCCCCCCAGCGGTGGTTCCGGCAGATCTCGCTGCGCTGCCGCACAGCACCACCTACACCATCATCGACGGGACGCCGCTGGACTCGGGTTTGCTGGACCCCACCGACGGCACTGTGGTCCACCCACGGCGAGAAGCCGTGGTATACGCAGCCCCCGGTGGGGCGCCGATTGCCAGGATCGCCCCCCAACAGCTCGGCGACACCTGGCTACCTGTGATCGCCCAGCAACCCGGCTGGGTGCAGGTACTTCTGCCGTCCCGGCCCAACAGCTCGGCCGGCTGGGTAACCGACGATGTGCTCGATCGAGCGGTGACCCCGTATCTGATCCGGGTACACCTTCGTTCCCTCAATATGGAGCTGTTCAAGGGGGGCGGCCGCCTGGGCGAGTGGACGGTCGGGATCGGCAAGAAGTCGGCTCCTACTCCGGTGGGGCGGACCTTCCTCCTCGGATCGTTTTCCGACCCGAAGCAGAACTACTCCCCGGTGATCCTGCCGCTGGGTAGCCACAGCCCGACGCTGGACAGCTTCGGTGGCGGCCCGGGAACCGTCGCGATTCACACCTGGCCCACGGCCAACGTCTTCGGTACCCGCTCCAGTGATGGCTGCATCCGGGTGCCACCGGACGCGCTGAACAAGTTGATCGAGGTTCCACTGGGGACGCTCGTGCTCATCGACGAGAACTGAACGAAACGAAATGAAAGGACAGCACGTGAACAGTAGGAAGCTCGCCGGCGCCAGTGCTGCCAGTGTCGGTGCTGCCACTGCCGTGGTGGCCCTGCTGCTGGGGACCCTGTCCGGCAACGCTGGCGACGATCCAAGGTCCTCGGCATTCGGGATCGCCGCGAAAGGTCTTGTTCCCATCGCGCCGACTCCGTACGTCGAGGCTCCGCCCGACGACCGTAAGGCACTCCTGGAGGTGCCTGGCCCGAAGAAGGATCCGATCTATATCGCGCTCCTCAAGGTCGAGGCCGAGGCCTTCAAGTCCAAGGCCACTGCGGTGGACGTGGACATCGCCAAGATTATCGATGCCAAGCTTATCGAGGCACGCTGCGACCACGGCCATGGCGAGGCATCGATCATCGGCGGGGAGAGCCACGATGGCAAGGTGCTCCCGTCATCGCCGTGGGGGGGGCAGGAGCTGGATCTCTCGCCGGTGCTGAAGATCGAGTTCAACCGGCAGCACAAGGACCACGACGGGCTCACGGTCGACGCCTTGGTGATCGCGCTACTGCCCGGTGACCACAAAGGTTTGGCCGTTGCGGAGAAGGACCTCGCCGATCTCAAGGGTCTCGCGCCCAACCTGAAGGTCCCGACTATGAAGGAGTTGAAGGCTGAGAATCCGTCGAAGCCCACTCCGACCGTCGCGGACCTGACCAGCAAGATCAAGTCCCTCAACCCGGGACTGACGCCCAAGACCAATGGCGACGCGCTGTTGGAGGTTGTCATCTCGTCTGCAACCTGCAGCAATGAGCACAAGAAAGAAGAGGGTGGACCTCCGAAGGAGGCGCCGAAGCCGGAGCCGGTGGAGGGCCACCTGCCGGTGACGCACTGATCTGATCTGACCGGCACATTCTGGGGGGGTCGGCGCGCATCGCGTGTCGGCCCCCCTCGGCGTGCGCCCACGACATTCCGGTTGCAGGCGGCCGGCCTTAGGATCGACTGGTGAGTTCTGTGAATTCGGGGGAACGACTGACCCATGTCGACGATCGTGGCGCGGCCCGGATGGTCGACATCTCGGGTAAGGAGCCGTCCGTACGGGAGGCGGTAGCCTCCGGTGTGTTCCGCACCACCGAGGAGGTGGTCCGGTTACTGTGCGCTGAGCAGCTGCCCAAGGGCGATGCGCTGGCGACCGCCCGCATCGCGGGCATCATGGGGGCTAAACGGACGCCCGACCTCGTCCCGTTGTGCCATCCCATCTCGCTGTCCGGGGTGACCGTGGGCCTGCACACCTCGGGTTCCGAGGTTCGGATCACTGCCACGGTCCGGACTACCGATCGCACGGGTGTGGAGATGGAGGCGCTCACCGCGGTCGCCGTGGCTGGGTTGGCGCTGCACGACATGGTCAAGGCGGTTGACCCCGCCGCGGTGCTCGACGCGGTGCGGGTGGAACGCAAGGAGGGTGGCAAGACCGGGCTGTGGACGCGTCAGGAGGACCGATGACAACGACGACCCGCCGCGCTGTGGTAGTGGTGGCTTCCAACCGTGCGGCCGCCGGTGTGTACCCGGACCGTACCGGTCCCGTCATCGTCGGCTGGCTGTGCGAACGTGGCTACCAGACCCCGGACCCCGTGGTGGTGCCCGACGGCTCGCCGGTGCGTGACGCCGTCGCGGTAGCGGTCGCCGACGCGGTCGACGTTGTGTTGACCACAGGCGGCACCGGGATTAGCCCCACCGACCGCACCCCGGAGGCCACCGCGCCACTGCTGGACCGGAGCCTGCCTGGATTGGCCGACGCGATCCGCTCGGCCGGACTGCCCCAGGTGCCGACCGCGGTACTGTCCCGCGGGCTGGCCGGGGTGGCTGGCCGTACCCTGGTGGTCAACCTGCCGGGATCCACCGGCGGAGTCCGCGACGGCCTGGGTGTCCTCGACGGGGTACTTGATCACGCCGTCGAGCAACTGCACGGCGCAGACCACGTCGGTAGCGGAACCGGCCAGCCAGCTTCGTCCGGACACGTGCATGGTCACGAATCCAGCCACCATCAGGTTGTCCCCGCACCCTCGGGTGCAGTGGTCCGCGCGGTGGTCACCGAGGATCCGCTGGACGTCGAGGAGCACGCCCGCTTGGTCGCCCGCCCCAACGCTGGCGCAGTGGTGAGCTTCTCCGGCGCCGTCCGCGACCATGACGGCGGCCGGGCAGTGCACGCGCTGGAGTACTCGGGCCACCCCGGCGCTGGCGACGTGATCACTCGGGTGGCAGCCCAGGTCCTCGCGGCGCACCCGAAGGTGCTCGCGCTGGCTGTCAGCCATCGGATCGGACCGCTGGCGATCGGGGACTCTGCACTGGCCTGCGCGGTGTCCGCGGCCCACCGTGGGGAAGCCTTCGCGGCATGTGCAGCACTGGTTGACGAGGTCAAGCGGCAACTGCCGATCTGGAAGCGACAGGAGTTCGCCGACGGCTCCGAGGAATGGGTCAACTGTCCGTGACGCTGCGGGAACTAGGTCAGCCTCCGGCGACGGCAGGAACTAGGACGGCGGGAACTAGTCAGCCTCCGGCGAACGGGGGCAAACTCAGTTCAGCCGCCGGCGAAGGGCGGTAACACGTCCAGCTCGGCACCGGGTCGTAGGGGTGTCGCGCGATCGCGGACCGCCACCGAATCGAGCAGGAAGCTGCAGGCGGCCAGCACCCTGCGCAGCGCTTCGCCGTGCCGTTTAACGATGGCGTCCAGAGCGTCGGCCACGGTAGCGCCGTCGCTGACATCGACGTTCTCGCTGGACAACCCCGCCGCGGCGCGTGCCGCCGCGAAGTAGCGCACGGTCACCACCGTTTGCGACGACGACCCCGCTTGCACATCGAAGTCGCTGGGGGACAACGGGGCAGGAGCGTAGCCCACCAGCTGCCCGAGGCTCCGGCGCAGCAACGGCTTGCTGCCGGTGGCGGTGAATCGGACTTTTCGCACCGGGATGCCTTGCACCACAGGAGTCACCTACGTCAGGTTACCTGGAACGCGCTCACCTTGGTATCGAGACATGTTTCAACCTCTGGCGTCAGCCGATTGTTGACCGTTGGAGATCCTGCTGTTATTTGCTTTTTGTCGGCTTATCTTCTCAAGCGCGGAATTATTAATCGATTAACTCCGCACGTGCTGCTATCGCGAGATCGGCCGACGGCGCCGAGCCATTCGCACGACAGGCATACCCATCGTGCACGCGAGCCAGACACGCGGGGTTGGTGGCTCGGGTTTCGTGGTCCGCAGCTGCGGAGGTAGCCTTCCTGTCGTGCCGCACTACCGGATGTCAGAGGTTGCTGAGCTGTTCGGCGTAAGCGATGACACCGTTCGGCGCTGGGCCGATTCCGGGCAACTGACCGCGATCCGGGACGCCGGTGGCCGTAAGGCCATCGATGGCGCGGAGCTGGCCGCGTTCGCCAAGGCGCAGGCGCATGCCGCGCCCGACCCGTCCATGGTGGACCGATCGGCGCGCAACCGCTTCGTTGGGCTGGTCACCGAGGTGATCACCGACCGGGTGATGGCACAGGTGGAGATGCAGTGTGGACCACACCGGGTGGTCTCACTGATGAGCAGCGAGGCAGTACGCGAACTGGGGCTCGTGCCGGGGGTACTGGCAGTGGCTGTTGTGAAATCGACCGGAGTGATGGTCGAGACCCCAGGAGGACGGGGATGAAGCGGTTGGTGATGGTGGCGTTGGCGGCTGGGCTGGCGTTAGCGGGCTGTGGTGGTGCGACGACCGGACCGGGTGGCCAGGCACGGGTGCCGGTCACGGTGCTGGCAGGGTCGTCGCTCAAAGACGTGTTCACCACGTTGGAACAGCAGTTCGAGACCGCCAATCCCGGTGCTGACCTGAGGTTCAGCTACGGCGGCTCGTCGGATCTGGCCACCCAGATCGTCAATGGGGCCCCCGCTGACGTGTTCGCCTCGGCTAACGAGAGGCAGATGCAGGTGGTGGCCGACGCCGGAAAGCTAGCCGGCGCATCGAAGCCGTTCACCACCAACGTGCTCACCATCGTGGTGCCTCTGGGCAATCCGAAGGGCATTCAGTCGTTCGCCGACCTGGCCAAGCCGGATGTCACCGTGCTTGTGTGTGCTCCGCAGGTGCCCTGTGGCGCGGCCACCAAGGAGATCGAGAAGGCCACCAAGATCAAGCTGAGCCCGGCCAGCGAGGAGCCCGACGTCAGATCGGTACTCGCCAAGGTCCAGGCCAAGGAGGCCGACGCCGGGCTGGTCTACGTCACTGACGCCCGTAGCGCTGTGGGGAAGGTCCAGCAGATCGACTTCCCGGAGTCTCAGGACGCCGTCAACGTGTACCCGATCGCCGTGATCAAAGGTGCCCCGCAGGCCCAGTTCGCGGAGGCCTTCGTCGCACTCGTCCTGAGCCCGGCGGGCCAGCGGGAGCTGGAAGCTGCCGGCTTCGGTCCCGCTTGACGCAGACCCGGCGCAGCCCACTGTTTCCGAATCGGGGCACGTCGGTGACCCAGACCAGGCGACCGCGCCCAGTCCACACCGGACTACCCGGTGGGTTGTGGGTCCCCGCTGCGCTCGCCCTTGGACTGATCGTGCTCCCGGTGATCGGGCTGGTCCTGCGAGCACCGTGGTCCCGGTTTGTCGAACTGGTCACCAGCGAATCAGCGCTCACCTCGTTGGAGCTCTCGCTGCGCACCGCAACGGTGTCCACGCTGCTGTGCGTCGTGCTCGGTGGGCCGCTGGCGGTGGTGCTGGCCCGCGGCTCGCTACCCGGTCTGCGGTTGCTGCGCGCAGTGGTGCTGCTCCCGCTGGTCCTGCCACCGGTGGTCGGGGGGCTGGCGCTGCTGTACCTGCTGGGGCGCAGCGGGTTCGCCGGGTACGCCCTGGACGTGGCGTTCGGCTTGCGTCTCCCGTTCACCACCGCGGCGGTGATCCTGGCGCAGACGTTCGTGGCGATGCCGTTTCTGGTGGTGAGCTTGGAGGGGGCGCTGCGCACCGGCGGGGAACGTTATGAGGTGATCGCGGCGAGCCTCGGGGCGCCACCGTGGACGGTGTTCCGCCGGATCACTATCCCGCTGGTGCTGCCCGGGCTGGGCTCCGGCATGGTGCTCAGCTTCGCTCGCTGCCTGGGAGAGTTCGGGGCCACCATCGCCTTCGCGGGCAGCCTGCAGGGGGTGACCAGGACGCTGCCACTGGAGGTCTACCTGCAGCGGGAAGTTGACGCCGACGCGGCGATCGCGCTGTCGCTACTGCTCGTGGTGGTGGCGATCGTGGTGATCGCGGTGGCTCGGCCCCGCTCGGCGGAGGGTCTGGGATGAGTTCGGCGCTGCACGTGGAAGTCGCCGTCCGGCGGGGTGACTTCGCGCTGGACGCGACGATGCAGGTGGGGCTCGGCGAGGTGGTCGCAGTGCTGGGACGCAATGGGTCCGGCAAGTCCACCCTGCTCGCCGCGGTCGCGGGTCTGCTGCGCCCGGACACCGGGAGGATCGTCCTCGACGGTCGGGTGCTTACCGACACCACCGCCGGAGTGCAGCTGCCGCCACACCGCAGGCGCGTCGGGCTGCTGGCCCAGGAGCCGCTGCTGTTCCCGCACCTGACGGTGCTGGACAACGTCGCGTTCGGTCCGCGTGCCGCCGGTACCCGCAAACAGCAGGCTCGGGCCGCGGCGATGCGCCGGCTCACCGAGGTGGACGCGGCACAGTTCGCCCAGCGGCGCCCCCGGCGGCTGTCCGGCGGGCAGGCGCAGCGCATCGCGCTGGCCCGGGCGCTGGCCGCCGACCCCGACCTGCTGTTGCTGGACGAGCCGCTGTCGGCGGTGGACGTGGAGTTAGCGCCCGCGTTGCGCTCGCTGCTGCGTTCGGTACTGGCAGACCGGCACGCGATCATCGTCACCCACCAGGTGATCGACGCGTTGGTGCTCGCGGATCGGGTGGTGGTGCTCGACGGTGGCCGCGTGGTGGAGCAGGGCCCGACGCGCGAGGTGCTCACCCGGCCGCGCAGCGCGTTTGCCGCGCGGTTGGCCGGGCTGAACCTGGTGTCCGGTACCGCGACCGCAGAGGGGCTACGTGCCGAGGACGGCACCGAGCTGATCGGTGCAACCGAATCCACGGTTCTTGGTGCCCCGGCGGTCGCCGTGTTCACCCCCACCGCGGTGGCCGTGTACGTGGATCCGCCCAAGGGCAGCCCGCGCAATGTGATCCAAGACCGAGTTGCAGCGCTGGAGCCGCAGGGCTCCCTGGTCCGGGTGCGTGGTGCGGCTGGGCTGGCGGCGGACATCACCCCGGTCGCCGCGGTGGAGCTGGGGCTGCACTCCGGTGCCGGGGTGTGGTTCGTTGTCAAGGCCGCTGAGGTCGCCGTGTACGCCACGAATGGCTTGGGCGGCCCTGTACCTGGCGACGTTGAGGCCGCCAGCGATGCGGTATCCGGCCGGCGCGCCCCAACCCCAGAAGTGAACCCTGGGACGCGCTGCTGATCACGCTGACCAACCGGGACGCCATCCGCGGCGACCGGCCAACTCGGGCGGCCGTTCGATCTGATCATCTACCGCTGTTGCGTAATATTCCAGGTGATAAGTTCGCATCTGCGGGTCAGTATCGCTTGACGAACCGCTTCTGCTGA
>DASYIL010000166.1:0-7316 GCA_035997545.1 Pseudonocardiaceae bacterium | reverse complement strand
AACATGGGCGGCGGCCGTCAGCCCGGACGCCTCCCGCGTCGCGCTCGGGACCGACCGAGGCGCGGTAGCCGTGATTGATACCGCGACTGGGCGGCACATCGATATCGAAACCGAAGGAGGCTCCACGCCCGCCGTTGAGTGGATCGGGTCCGCCGCAAACGGTCTACTCCTTGTCGTCTCCAGGTCGGGAGCTGCCGCAACCTACGATCCCGAAACCGGAAAGCGAATAGCGCGCTTTCCCGGTGCGATTTTTGCGTTGCCCCTGGCCGACGGGCAGCACATTGCTACCGCCGGCCTAGATAAGACGCTGCGAGTGTGGGATGCACGAACCGGCGCCAAAACCGCGGAATCGTCCCCCCTGAGCGTCACCGCATCCACATTGAGACGCTACGCGCAATCCGTGGTCAGCCTGTCCATCGTCAGCCTGTCAATAGGCGCACAACCCTCGATTGTGGTGTGGGACTGGCAAGCTGGGCCCAACCCCGTTCAGTATCCGGTCGATGACCTCAGCGACGTTCGGCAGGTTGTCGTCAACGAGCGTGCGCAGACCGTGATCATCGCCAAGGACAAGGACGTCCGGATATACAGCCTGGTCAACGGATCATTGATCGGATCACTGCCCCGGCAGGCGGATTTCGTCACGGATGTGGCCACCAACCCTGACGGCCAATGGATTACCACGGCCAGCGCCGACGGACGGGTTCTTGTCTGGTTCCTGGGACATGGCCAGTCGCCCGCGGCCCCGACCTACGAGCTGCTCGGCCATCGTGGTCAGGTCAGCCAGGTGAGCTTCCTGCGTGCGGGCCAGATCGTGATGTCTGTTGGCCTGGATGGCACGGTTCGGCGCTGGGAACTACCTGCGGTGCCGCGCTTGGAGCAGCGCGGCAGCTGGGTCGTCGGCATGAACCTTAGCCGCGATGGGTCCTGGCTGGCGACGGCAAGCCAGGATGGTCACGCCTTCATCATCGACCCGCGCGACCTGTCGAAGCCTCCGGTGGCCACGATCTCCGCCGATACCCCGGTGCGGGAGGTGCTTTTCGACCCGGCGCAGCCGCATCGCGTCCTCACCCTGGGGCGCTCCGAGCGAGTTCCGACACTCTGGTCCTGGGGCGGTGATGGCAAGGTCGAGCCCCTCGCTACGACGTACCAGACGCCTGCACTACCGATGTTCGGGTACCTGGTCAGTCTGGCCGTCAGTCCCGACGGCAAGACGATCGCCGGTGGGGACAACGCTGGCAGCGTCCACCTGTGGGATGCCCGGACCGGAGCACTGCGCACGGATCGCGAGCTGCCCAGCAGCGGCCAGCCCGCTGACAGCCTGACGTTTGACCCCACCAGTCAGCTGCTCGCCGTGACAGGTCCCGACGGAATCCGTCTCTGGCGATGGGGCACCGCGCAGCCGCCCAGACTGCTGCGCCATCCCGACGCGACCAGCGTGGCCTTCGACCCTTCCGGCGAGCATCTTGCCAGCACAGCCGGGGATGGCACGGTGAACCTCTGGACCCGCGACGGCACGCGCGATGGTGATCAGCTTGTCGCACACGGTCGGTTGTCCAGCAGCCCGTCTTTCAGTGCGGACGGTGCGCTGCTCGCCGTCGGCACGGCGGGAGGGGTAGTCGAGGTCTGGAATCTGCATTCTGGCGAGACGGTCATGTTCGACCGGCACCACAGCGCGCCGGTCAACAGCGTGATATTCCTGCCCGGTGACCGCTCACGGCTGCTCTCTGGAAGCGACGACACAACCGTTGCTCAGTTCACTTGTCCCGCGTGCGCTGATCCCGACCGGGTGATCCAGGAAGCGGTAGAATGGAAGAAGGCTGTCCCATGAGATTCCTTATGAGAGGTGAGGCACAAATATGAACATTCGCGAAGAATTAGACAGCGAAATTCACCCGGAACATCAAGAGCAGTACGAACCGCCAATGGTCGATGAGATCGGTAGTTTCACCGCGCTGACTCTCGGTAGCAGCGGAGGATCGGCCGCCGATGGGATCGCCTACTATTCCAAGTAACGCGCGTGCATGTGGTCTTCGTCCCCCGGACGGCGACCAAGCCTGGTTTGTGGTCCTTCCTGACTGCGACGCCTCACGTGACGTCGCTGCGGCTTTGCGTCCGCACGCGGCGCGGACGCTGCCGCATCACTCGGGACGGCCCTGGCTGATCGGCCGTTGGGCGGCGCAAGACATAGTGGCGACCCAAGCGGGGCGGGTGCAGGTGGCGGTGATCGGGTGCTGCCCGGTCACCGCCACCGCCCTGTCGGTCTCGGCCCACAGGGTGCGGACAGTGGCGGACCTGGACGCGCTCGGGGCGCAGCTGCCGGGCAGTTTCCACCTGCTGGCTGCTATCGATGGGCAGCTCCGCGTGCAGGGGAGCGTCTCCGGGCTGCGCCGGATTTTCTACGCCCAGGTGGGACAGGTGACGATCGCCGCGGACCGGGCGGATGTCCTGGCCGGTCTCGCCGGCGCCGCGGTCGACGAGCAGTGGCTGGCAGCTCGGCTGGTCTATCCCTACTTGCCCCACCCGGTGGCCGACGGGTGCCCGTGGCAGGGCATGCGAGCGCTTGCCGAGGACTGCTACCTGCTCACCGATCCCGGCCAGCCGGCTCACGCCGTACGGTGGTGGCGTCCACCGGAACCGCTCGTGCCGCTGGCCGAGGCCGCACCCACTGTGGCGCAGACATTGGCTGCCGCCGTCGAGGCCCGCACCCAGGCAGGCGGGACGATCAGCTGCGATCTGTCCGGCGGCCTGGACTCCACCCCGATCTGCTTCCTCGCCGCGCGCGGCAACAGCAAGGTAATCGCGGTGACCTTGGCCTCGGCTGACTCAGGTCATGACGACGCGCACTGGGCGCGACTCGCTGCCAGCCAGCTGGACGGCATCGACCACATCGTGCTCGACATGCAGCAGTTGCCTCCGATGTATGCATACGTCGGCGAGGGCAGTATGGGTGCCGACGAGCCGCACATCATCATCCGTGACCACGCCTGGATCACCTCGGTCGCCCGCCAGCTCGTCGAACGCGGTAGCCGGCTGCACCTTGGCGGGCTGGGTGGTGATCAGGTCCTGCAGGCTCCGGCGGTCTACCTGCACACCACTGCCCGGACCCACCCCCGCATCGCGGCCGACCACCTGCGAGGCCGCCGCGCCGCGAGCGGCTGGCCACTGGCCGCGACCCTGCGGGAATTGGCGGATCGGCGAAGTTACCAGCAATGGTTGACCGCCACTATCGACGACCTCACCGCACCACCACCGGCTCGCGGAATGCCCGACCTAGGCTGGGGTCCCGCATTTCGGCTCCCGCCCTGGGCCACCCCACAAGCGGTCGACGCCGCACAAACCCTGCTCCACCAGGCAGCAGCCGGCGCACAGCCCCTGGCCACCACCCGCGGCCAACACGCCACCCTGGAGCAGCTCCGCAGCGTCGGCTACTTCACCCGGCACGTCGCTGGAATCATGGCTCGCGCCGGACTGCCGCTGGCCGTCCCGTTCCTCGACGACCGGGTGGTCGAAGCCTGCCTCGCCGTGCGCCTGCATGAACGCACGACACCGTGGCGGTACAAGCCGTTGATCGTCGAAGCAATGCGGGATGTGGTGCCTGCAGCGGTCCTGCAACGCACCACCAAGGGTGACTTCAGCGTCGACGGGCACGCCGGGCTGCGCCGGGCTCGTCCCCACCTCGCAGCGCTGCTCGATGACTCGCTGCTGGCCCAACTCGGCCTGGTCAACGCCAATGCGTTGCGCAAAGTGTGCCTCGGGTTATACCCCCACAACCTGGATCTGGTGGCGCTCGACCGGACCCTCGCCTGCGAGTCATGGCTGCGCGCCCTGTCATCAGCACCATCTGCCACGCCGAGAGGAGCGTCAGGATGACCATGCAGTTGCGGGCGGACGTATCCACTGCGGACACCGATGAGGGGATGGTTTTGCTCGACGAACGCGCTGGCCGCTACTGGCAGCTCAACCTCACCGGCGCACGCGTCCTGCGGCTGCTGCTTGGTGGCGCTGCACCCGAACAAATCACCCAGACCCTGGCCCACCGATACGCCGTGAGCCCCGAGAAGGTGGCCGCCGACATCGCCGCCCTCCTGGAGCGTCTCCGCACCGCCGGGCTGGTGACCGACCACGGCGAGGGGCATCGATGACTCAACCACAAACCGTGCAGGGCAGCACGAGGCTTCCGCTCCGGCAGCAACCGGCTGCCCTGATTTCAGTGGGCGTCGCGCGCATACTCGCCAACCTGCCACCGCGACGCATCCGCGCTGTGCTCACCATGCTGCGCCGCGGTGCCGCACCGGCCACCCACCAGCAGGCCAAAGACGCCCGCGACGCGATCCTGGCCGTCAGTGTGCGCTGCAGTGGTCGGTACTGCCTGCAGCGCTCCTTGGCCACCACGCTGCTGTGCCGCATCCGTGGCGTCTGGCCCACCTGGTGTACCGGCGTGCGGACCGCTCCATTCGTCGCCCATGCCTGGGTGGAGGTCGACAGTGAACCGGTCGGCGAACCACAAGGCACCGGCTACTACCGCCGGCTCATCGTCATTCCGCCCAAGCGGAACATGCACCTTTACGCATCGACAATCGTCGGTGAGTAGATCGTGTCGCACGGTGCGCGCGTTTCACCCGATCAGGTTCGAGCAGCAGGTATTTAGCGTGCGCTCCTCGTTCTCCTATTCGTGGCTCATCGGTTACCACAAGCCCGACGAAAGAATGATGCGGTTATGGAGCGAACGTCTTGCGAAACTAAAACTACGAACAGTGAGAGCGTTGATCCGGGCGAGGATGTTCAATCACCTTCGGATCGGTTCCGTGCGCTAGCCACGTCGATCCGGCAGCACATCCAGCAGTGGCGGATGACCCTCACCCACCAGGCAGCGGCGGAACTAGCGGCTCGCGATGAAGCCGAACGCGCCGCGCGGGTAGCGCGACTGACCCGGTGGACCGCTGGGGATTTAGCTGCTGCCGCCGCCCAGGAAGCTGCGGCGCGTGCTCAGGCAGAGCAGCTAACCCCGTAGAACCGGATTCGCTGGTTGTAACGACCACACGATCGGGATCGAGCACGATGTACGTAACGAGCATGTGGCCTCCTCTTTTCCTGTGGCGACTAATTGCGCCCACCGGATTGAGAAGAGGATGACTCTATGGACGCCGAACTTGAGAATCTTGCCGCGGCCCACGGCGTCGCCACCTGGTACCGCGACGCCCAGCGCCGACGGGTCGACGTCGACGCCGACGTGGTGCGTGCGGTACTTGGGCAGCTCGGCGTCAGTGCAGACACCCCCGCACAGGTTCGAGACGCCTTGGCCGCAGCCCAAATACCCCGGCTGCCAGGAACAGTGGTGCTGCGTCAGGGACAGAGCCGGCAAATTACCGATTCGGGCGTGCTCACCGATGAGCAAGGCATCGAGCAGCCGATTAACGGGGTGCTCCCAGCCAGCCTGGCGCCGGGCTGGTACTCGCTGATCAGTGGCGACCAACAGAGCACGGTACTGGTGGCCCCGCCGACGCTGCCCGAGCCGCCGCGCGCATGGGGCTGGATGCTGCAGCTCTATGCTCTGCACTCAGCCAGCTCCTGGGGCATCGGAGACCTTGCCGACCTACGCGATTTCATCACCTGGACGACCACCGCCCACAACAGCGGTGTCGTAATGGTCAATCCACTACACGCCGTTACCCCGACCGTCCCGGTGCAGCCCTCGCCGTACAGCCCGTCCAGCCGCCGCTTTGTCAACCCGCTGTATCTGCGCATCACCGACATCAGCTCCTACCGGCACGGGGATCCCGCACTGCGGGCCGAGGTGGACGCCTTGCGGATTGAGACGGGAGTCGAGCGGATTGACTACGACGCCGTCTGGCAGGCGAAGCGGGCCGCCTTGGAGCTGCTGTGGCGAGCCGACGGGACCCCGTGCCCACCAATGTCAACCGGGTTGCGCGACTTCGCGACCTTCTGCGCGCTGGCCGAGCGGCACGGCGCGCGCTGGTCGCTGTGGCCTGTCCAGCTGCAGCACCCTGCGAGAGCCAGCGCGGACCCCCAACGCGTGGCGTTTCACGCCTGGCTGCAGCAGCTCTGCACAGAGCAACTGGCCGCAGCAAGAGAGGCCGCCCGTGGGATGGCAATCGGAGTGGTCCACGACCTTGCCGTCGGAGTCGACCCCGACGGCGCCGACGACTGGGCGCTGCAGGACGTGCTCGCCACCGGCGTCACCATCGGCGCCCCGCCGGATACGTTCAACCAGCAAGGTCAAAACTGGGGACTACCGCCGTGGCGCCCGGACCTGCTGGCTGCCACCGGATACGCCGCATATCGAGACATGCTGAGCGCCGTACTCGCGCACGCCGACGGGCTGCGCATCGACCACGTCGCCGGCCTATGGCGACTGTGGTGGATACCACCACACGCGTCTCCGAACCAGGGCACCTACGTCCGCTACGACGCTGAGGCGATGCTCGCGACGCTCGCGTTGGAGGTGCACCGGGCAGGCGCAATGGTTATCGGTGAGGACTTGGGCACCGTGGAGCCAGAGGTCACCGAGACGTTGGAGGCACAGCGGATGCTCGGCTGTGCGGTGCTGTGGTTCGCCCGTGACGAGCAGACCCCCGGCACGCCGCTACTGGCTCCGCAGCGCTGGCCGCAGCGCGCCGCGGCCAGCATCTCGACCCACGACCTGCCCACCGCAGCTGGTTTTCTTCGTGGGGAGCACGTACGGGTGCGCGCCGCGCTGGGCCTGCTGACAGACGAAGCCGCGGCATGGGCCCAGGCGGGTGCCGAACGTGCCGAGTTCGTCGATCTGCTGCGGACCGAAGGTTTGCTCCGCACAGACAACGAGGAAGACATCGTGGTCGCCATGCATGCGTTATTGGCGCGCACCCCCTGCCGACTACTACTGGCCTCCCCCTACGACGTAGTGAATGAAATACGCCAGCCCAACCTCCCCGGCACCGTCGATCAATACCCCAACTGGCGGGTACCACTGCCGGTCACCCTGGAGCAACTGCAGCGCGATCCGCGAGTAGACCGCGTAGTCACGGCTCTACACACGGCGGGCAGCGCACTACCGCGCACAGTTGCATTGACGGAAGGCACACAGACTTAACCGCCGTAGGCGCTTAGGACGCGGGTCCGCTCCATCAGGCGACGGTGAGTACCGCCCAGACCACCTTGCCGTTGGGACGAGACGCGGTTCCCCAGGTTTGGCTCAGCCTTTCAACGAGGAGTAGGCCCCGACCACCGGCTGCGCGGAGACCGGGAATGCGTAGCTGTGGTTGGCGCGCTTCCGCGTCGGCCACGGCGATGGTAAGCCTGTTTGTCCGCAGGTCAAG
>DASYIL010000165.1:0-2882 GCA_035997545.1 Pseudonocardiaceae bacterium | reverse complement strand
CCGTCCCGTGCCGAGCGCGGATCTCCGGCAAGGCGTTGAACTCGATGGGCGTACCTAGCGCGTCGCCGACCGCGCCGGCCAGCAGACAGCCGCGCATGCGCCACGGAGGGGTGGCTGAGTAGGTCGACCAGCAACGGGCGGCATCAGGTAGTGCTGCCCGCAGTGTGTAGGGCTGCGGTCAAAGAGTCAGTAGCGCCGCGGGCCAGGTACGTCGGTCAGGTCCTTACGGGGCACCTCGTCGCCGTTGAGGTCGTCATCCTCTTCGAGGTCGCCCGCGTGACGGCGGACTGCCTCGTTCCACACGGCAATGTCGCTGGCAGAGAAGAGATGCCGGGTGTCCTCGGTAACCACGTAGCCCAGCTCGCACCACGCCTCGATGAGCGAGGGATCGATTCCCGCCTCCATACCCGCATGTCGTAGTTCCTCGGCCATCTCACGAGTCGCTGTGTCCAGGTCGAATGGACGGGGTTCGTCAGCGTCGGGGTCGAAGAAGATCGGATCCTCGGGGCCGGGGTCGCGACCAAACTTCTCCCGGAAGCGCTCTGCCTGGCGCTCCATCGCCTCGCGGAGGTGCTTGTCCTGCGGTGAGTCAACCGGCCACTGATAGACCGTGGTGCCATCGTCCTGGCGGATCCGCTGGGTGAACCGCGGGTCGTGTGATCGCTCCACCACGAGTCGGGTGTGTTCCTCCCGGACCGTCTCCTCTCGGGCGAGTCGTCGCCGATCGCGCCGGGCTCGTTTCTCGGCCGTCTTGTGTGCGCGGTCGCCGCGCCTTTTCGGCATGTCACATACCCCTCGGAAGACCGGTACGCCTAGCGGTGTCTCGATGATCCTGCACCGCCGGCACCGGCGATGGCCGCGGCATCGGAGTGATAGTGATAGATACTGCCAGCATCGGTGCGAGGCGGTGTTACCGGCTCGACGCTGGCTCGGGCGACGCACCGGCTATCACGCCGGACGGTACTTCGATCATGTGGGGTCTCAGTTTGGGTCTCAGTTCGCCCCGGTTCGGGGTCAATCTGACGTTGCAGTTGTCGCGCAATCCGCACTCAATCGCAGGGTCAGCGCATTCTGGGATGTTGCTGAACGGTTTTGCCTAAGTCTGAAAATCGGAAGGTCGGCGGTTCGACCCCGCCCCTGGCCACCGCATCTGACCAGCGGAAACACTGGTTATGGCTTTCTCGTTTCTCCGGTTCCGTCTCAATTGTCGTCTCAATTATGGTCCGGAGCCGCGCCAGTTCCGACCTGGAGCGCTTCCAGCAGGGCGCCCCGGCTGGCGGGACACGTGCGAGGGACACCCCTCGGCTAGCAGGTGGGTCGGTAGGGAATGCCAGGAGCGAAGGTATCCCACTGTTCTTGGGCAAGATCTCCTCCAGCCGCTGCGCATGACAAACTGGTGAGATGACCTGACAGCTCGAGGACTCCACGGAGATCCCACAGCTCGGCGGTGTTGTCGCTGCTGGTGGTGGCCAGGGTGTGCCCGTCGGGGCTGAACGCCACCCCGACCACGGGGCTGGTGTGGCCGGTGAGGGTGGCGGTGCGGGCGGGGTGGGCCCGGTCGGTGATGTCCCACAGCCCGGCGGTCTTGTCGCCGCTGGTGGTGGCCAGGGTGTGCCCGTCGGGGCTGAACGCCACCCCCACCACGGGGCTGGTGTGGCCGGTGAGGGTGGCGGTGCGGGTGGGGTGGGCCCGGTCGGTGATGTCCCACAGCCCGGCGGTGTTGTCGCCGCTGGTGGTGGCCAGGGTGCGCCCGTCGGGGCTGAACGCCACCCCGCCCACGGGGCTGGTGTGGCCGGTGAGGGTGACGATGCGGGGCGTGCTGGCAAGGGTGGTGTACAGACTTGTGCCGGTCTCGACCGTGGGCCGGATTCGGTGTGCAGCGATGCCAAGCTGCAGCGCTAGACGGGGGTCGCTGCCGCGTAGGGCTTCGGCCTGCGCCACCAATCCGCGGACGGTGGCCAACTCTTTCTGATCTTCCGCGATCTGGCGTTGGATGACGGCGATGGTGGTGATGGTGATGGCGATAACGAGGGCCGTCGCCACGGCTGTGAAGACAAGGTGTCGGCGGCGCTGTTGGTGGCGGATGCTGGCGTGGAGAAATGCCTGCACAGCGGGACCAAGCTCCACTCGCCCGCTGGTCACTTCGCGGTGCCTTCGCAGCGCACGGAGGGGGTCGGTGGTGGTGTCCTCGGCCCCTAGGCGGTGGGAGTGAACACGGCGTAACTGTGCCCCGGTTTCGGAGACAGCGGCGGTCACCCGGTCCTGTTCCCACAGGAACGACGTGCTGCGGCTGGCGTTCTCCCATTCGGCTGCCGCTTGTTCCAGCATTCGTCGCATTCGCAGTGCTGCTCCGGCGGCGCTGATGGCCTGCGCCAGCGGCGGCCATGCAGTGAGGAACGCCTCGTGTGCGACGCCGAGCAGCACCGTTTCTTCGCGATTGGTGGTGGTGAGTAGACGATGCGCGATGAAGGCATCTAACTCAACCCGCACCGGTGGGGGCAGCTGCTGGTAGTCGACGTCAAGCCGGGTTGGATGCCCTGTCTCATCGACGGTGACCAGCCGCAGCAACGAGTCGAGAACATCGGTTTCATTTCGTCCATTTCCGGCCCGCTGATTCGTGGTCAGCGCCTCGGCTAGCGCGAGATCGGCTTGGCGGATCAGCGCGCCCTGCACGCCGCCGAGTTGGTCATACCGCTGAGGGGACAACGTGGCCCCCCGGGGCAAGCCAGTGGCGAGCTGTTCGAGGGTGAACGCGAGCAGGGGCAGCGCGTCGCCGCTGGCGGTGTCGGCGACCATGCGGCTGACCAACTCGGGATCCACTCCCAGACCGGCCAGCCGGGCAGGTCCCTCGATCACCCGCGGCAAGATCGCCGTGTCCAATG
>DASYIL010000164.1:0-2713 GCA_035997545.1 Pseudonocardiaceae bacterium | reverse complement strand
GGTGGGCCAAGGAACACCACGTTGTCTTTGGCGGTGACGAAGTCCAGCGTGCCTAGGTGGGCGAGCAGGTCGCGTTTGAGCCCCCGGGCGTGATCGAAGTCGAACTCTTCCAACGATTTGCGGGCCGGGAAGTGGGCTGCGCGGATGCGGCTCTCCCCGCCGTGTGACTCGCGGGCGGCGACCTCACGTTGCAGGCAGGCGAGCAGGAACTCCTCATGCGTCCAGGACTCCGCCCGAGCTCGCTCGGCGAGCCGGTCGACCGACTCCCGCAGCGTAGGTGCCTTCAGCGCGCGCGTCACAAACGCGATCTCCGCGCTGAGGTCACGGGCCGTGGTCGGTGTTGTGGAACGGGTGTTGGTGACCATCACGCCACCCCACCATCGACACCGAGTAGCGCGTCGTAGTCGGACAGGCACCGGGTCTCGACCTCAGTCTCGACCGGTGGACGCACGACCTCAAGCCGCTGGCGTCGCAACGTTGTGGCGGCCGCGAGGTGTTCGGGATCGTGGATCGTCTGGTGTTTGGCCCAGACCCGCTCATGGTCGGCGACGATGCGCCCGTCACAGAACACGCGGACCCGGTGCAGGTCCGCGGTGATCTCAATCCGGCGCCCGATCACCGAGGGGTGCACGGAGTAGTCGTTGCCGTCCAGGCGCACGTAGTGATCGCGCGGCAGCCGCTGCGAAGACCGCCAGCCCACCACCGGGGCGACCGGGGGCAGGGCGAGCATCGCAGCGCGATCGGCGTCGAGGCGATCCGCCGGCCGGCAGCCCAGGACCCGGTGCTGGCGGGTGTTCGCGCGCCCCAGCCACTCCTGCAGCTGCTGGTTGAAATCAGCCGGTGACCCGAACGACCGGCCGGGCAAAAACGATGTCTCCAGATAATCGTGGAACCGTTCCACCAGACCCTTGGCCTCCGGGTCAGCCGGCTTGCAGATGATCACCTTCGTCCCGAGTGTGCCGCGAAATGCGTGGCACTCACCCGTCAGCTCAGGCCGGCGGTGCCGCCACCGGCCGACCGCGCCCTCACCATCCCAAACCAGCACCCGCGGCACCGCACCCAGTGCTGTGATGAGCTGCCACCAGCCGGCATACAGATCCGGCACGCCACGGCTAGGCACCAACACCCCTGAGGACCAGCGTGAATACCCCGTCACCATCGTCAACACCGGCAACTGCTTGGCCGTGCGCTCATACCCGAACCCAACCGGCACCACGATGTCGGGAAACCAGAAATCACACTGCGCGATCTCGCCCGGCTCATAACTCGTCCGCCCCGCCGGGTCCGCCGGCAGATACAACGGCCGCAGCTGCGCGACCCGACCGCTCAGCGTGCGGATCGAGTACGGCCAGCCGATCCGCTCAGCGATCACTGTCGCCGGCATCCTCGGATACGCCGTCAACAACTCCCGGATCCGCGCCTGAAACCCGTCCACCAGCGAACTCCCCGGCGCACGCCGATACTTCGGCGGCCCGTCACTGGCCAGCGCGGCCTTCACCGTGTTCCTCGCGATCCCCATCACCCGCGCGATCTCCGAGATCGGCATGCCCTCCGCCCGCCGCAGCCGGCGGATCTCTGCCCAATCCTCCACGTCCAACACCTGCTTCCTCCCCAGCTCGGTTCGAGCCAGGGTCCAGGGGAAGCTGGTCAATTTTCGGTTGCCACGCAGTGGTCAGTTTTCAGTTGCCGTCGACACCTCGGCTGGGCTATCCACCGCAGAACCCGTGGAGAACGGGGGAGGTGCTGGCAGTGAGTGGTGACCGACAGTCGCGAAGTCCGCTCCGCGCGGCCACGCACGGCTATCGTGGCAGGGTTAGCGGCGTGGGTCCTGCGACCAACAGGTGTGGGAGGCGCCTTCGTCGGCTGGTGCGACGTGTGCGGGCGAAGTGCGCTGCGTGTGGTCCGAGGCTGGCCCGGTGCTGGTCGCTTTCGTTGCGGTGAGAACTGTAGTCATCATTGCGGGGGGTATCCCGCGGGCAAGCCGAGTCCTTGAGGAGGCCGAGGTCCTGTCGTCCGCATCTGGCGTTCACGCGAGGTTGTCACCACAGGCCTCGGTATCGCCGGGAACTGGGTCGAGGAGGTGAGGATGTCGAGCGTCACCGCGCATCCCGCGAAGGTTGGTAGGAAACCCACCGACGTGACTGAACCCGTCGTCGATGTCGATGTCGAAGAGACCACCGACATCGAGGGTGGCCCCGCTGCCGAGGACCTCGCCGACGTCGAGGTCGAGGAGATCACTGCGGGCGTTGAGGAGCTGGCGGCGCCAAGTGGTCCGGGTGCGGAGGACTTCGTCTGGGACCAGGAGGAGTCCCAGGCGCTGCGCCAGGCCCGCAAGGACGCCGAGCTCACCGTCTCGGTTGACTCGGTGCGGGCGTATCTCAAGCAGATCGGCAAGGTCGCCTTGCTCAACGCCGAACAGGAGGTGGAACTCGCCAAGCGAATCGAGGCAGGGCTTTATGCCACCGAGCGGCTGCGCAGGGCCGAAGACGGCACCGACCAGCTCTCCCCGCAGCTGCACCGGGAGCTGCGCTTGATCGTTCGTGACGGCGAGCGCGCCAAGAACCAGCTACTGGAGGCCAACCTGCGCCTGGTGGTCTCACTGGCCAAGCGCTACACCGGGCGCGGGATGGCGTTCCTGGACCTGATCCAGGAGGGCAACCTGGGCCTGAACCGTGCGGTCGAGAAGTTCGACTACACGAAGGGCTACAAGTTC
>DASYIL010000163.1:0-3455 GCA_035997545.1 Pseudonocardiaceae bacterium | reverse complement strand
TCGAGCCCACGAGCGAGCCGTTTGGCGCATGAGCTCGAAGACCAGCATCGCGGGAGCAACGCGGGTCCCACTTTGGCAAACCCGTGGTCCCACGCTGGAGGAGTGTTCCCCGCCGTTCAGCGTGCGGACGTAGCGCGGGGTTGGCGCCGTTGAGTGTGCGGTTGGTGCTCGGGGTGTCGGGGCTGGTTTGACTTGGGTGGTCGGCGCCGCCACCGTGACGATCTTCGGGTCGGTAGGCACGGCCCTCCCGCCTGCTTCCTGGCCAGAATCGCGCGGGAGGGCCGTGTGTGCGCACACGGAGGTGCGGCGTGCTCACGGTAGAGATGGACGCGGCTCGAGTCGAGCGGCGGCTGGGGTCGGGCGGGCTGGCGTGTCCGGGGTGTGCCGGTGTGCTGGCGGGGTGGGGGCACGCTCGAGCCCGCGACCTTCGGGACCAGCGTGGTTCGTTGCGGCTGGTGCCTCGTCGTGCTCGCTGCACGTGCTGTGGGGCGACGCATGTGTTGTTGCCGGTGCTGGCGCTGGCCCGACGCGCGGACGTTGCCTCAGTGATCGGCACAGCCCTGGCGGCCAAAGCCGCTGGCGCCGGTCACCGACGGATCGCGGCTGAGCTGGGGCGCCCGGCGGAGACGGTGCGCGGCTGGTTGCGCCGGTTCACCGGGCGGGTCGAGGCGGTGCGGGTGGTGTTCACCGGATGGTGTCGGGCGCTGGCCCCAGACCCGGTGTTGCCTGGTCCGGCCGGGTCGGTGTGGGCGGACGCGATCGCCGCGGTCAGCGCGGCCGCATGCGCGCTGAGTGCGCGGTTTGGCGCCGGCGAGGTGCCGGTCTGGGCGACCGCGACCGCGATCTCGAACGGGCGGCTGCTCGCCCCTGGCTGGCCGGGCAAGACGATCAACACGACTTGCCCCTGACGTGAGCTGATCATCTGGGCGATCCTCCTGCGCGCTGTTGTTTGTTGACCCAGCGTGACTAGGAGGTGACTCACCGATGACGGTGAGACATGACGAAGCAGCGGCTCGTACCGAGCGGGCCAGGGCGATCGGGTTGTTTCGGTATCAGCTCATCCGCGAGGCCGCCGACCCGGCGTTGTCGTCCAAGGCGCGGGGGCGGCTGGTGCGCCAGGTCGCCGCCGAGCAGCATCTGGACCCATCCGGGCGGCTGGTGCGCGTCTCCCGCGACACCCTCGATCGCTGGATCCGGGCCTGGCGGGCCGGTGGGTTCGACGCGCTGGTGCCCAGCCCGCGCCAGTCCAGCCCCCGGCTGCCGGTGGAGGTCATTGAGATGGCGATCGCGCTCAAGCGGGAGAATCCTGAGCGCACCGCGGCGCAGGTCCGGCGCATCCTGCGCGCCCAGATGGGCTGGGCCCCGGGCGAGCGGACCCTGCAACGCCACTTCGCCGAACACCCGCTGATCACCGCCGACCGGCCGGCCCAGCCGGTGTTTGGCCGGTTCGAAGCCACCCGGCCCAACGAGCTGTGGACCGGGGATGCGCTGCATGGCCTCCTGCTGGGCGGGCGAAAAACCTACTTGTTCGCCTTCCTCGACGATCACAGTCGCACCGCGGTCGGCCACCGGTTCGGCTTCGCCGAGGACACCGTCCGGCTGGCCGCGGCGCTACGCCCTGCCCTCGCTAGTCGAGGGGTCCCGGCCAGCGTGTATGTCGACAACGGGTCGGCATTTGTCGATGCCTGGCTGTTGCGCGCGTGCGCGAAGATGGGCATCCGGCTGATCCATTCGACCCCAGGACGCCCGCAAGGCAGGGGCAAGATCGAACGGTTTTTCCGCACCGTGCGCGAGCAATTCCTCGTCGAGCTCACCGGCGAGCCTGACGACCAGACCGGCCGCCATCACGTCAGCGACCTGATCGAACTCAACCGGCTGTTCACCGCATGGGTGGAAACGGTTTATCACCGTCAGATCCACTCCGAGACCGGCCAGGCCCCGTTGGCGCGCTGGGCCGCCGGTGACCCGTTCCCCCTGCCCACCCCGGCCGCGCTGGCCGAGGCGTTCCTGTGGGAAGAACGACGCACCGTGACCAAGACCGCGACAGTGTCGCTGCACGGCAACATCTACCAGGTCGACCAGCTGCTTGTCGGGCGCCGCGTCGAGCTGGTGTTCGACCCGTTCGACCTGACCAACATCGAAGTCCGCGTGGCTGGTGTCCCGGCCGGGACGGCCATCCCGCACCGCATCGGCCGCCACGCCCACCCCAAGGCCCGACCCGAAACACCCCCCACCCCACCGCCGGCCACGGGGATCGACTACGCCCGGCTGCTGGATGCCGCTCACCAGGCCGAACTCGCTCATAAGGTCAACTACGCCGCACTCGCCGGCCCCACCGACAGCGCTGAGCAGGCCGAGCACGGTCTCGACCAGCCCGAACTGCCCCTCGACCTGGATGGGCAGGTGCGGCGATGATTGATCGTTTGCAAGGGTTCTTCGGGTTCTCCCACACCCCCTTCGGCCGCGACCTGGCACCGGGGATGCTGCACCGGCACGCCAGCCACGGCGAGGCCGTGGCTCGCATCGGCTGGTGCGTGTCCGAACGCCGGATCGGGGTGATCACCGGGGAGGTCGGCGCCGGGAAAACCGTGGCCGTGCGCGCGGCGATCTCCGCGCTCGACCCGACCCGGCACAGCATCATCTACCTGCCCAACCCCACCGTCGGGGTGCGCGGGATCCACCACCAGATCGTGCTCGCCCTGGGCGGGCGCCCGTTGACCCACCACGCGACCCTGGTCCCGCAGACCGCGGACTTACTGGCCACCGAACAGGTCGAACGTGGCCGCACCCCCGTCCTCGTCCTGGATGAAGCGCACCTGCTCGACCACGCCCAGCTCGAGTCGATCCGCATGCTCACCAACCATGATCTCGATTCCCACAGCCCCTTCGCCTGTTTGCTCGTGGGACAGCCGACCCTGCGGCGACGGATGAAACTCGGCGCGCTGGCCGCTCTGGACCAGCGCATCGGACTGCGCTACGCCATGCCGCCCATGACCGCCGAGGAAACCAGCAGCTACCTACGCCACCACCTCGCCCTCGCCGGACGCAGCGACACCCTGTTCTCCGACGACGCGACCGCGCTGATCCACCAAACCAGCCGCGGCTACCCCCGAGCGGTCAACAACATCGCCGTGCAAGCCCTCGTCGCCGCCTTCGCCGCCGACAAGGCAATCGTCGACGAGAAATCCGCCCGCACCGCGGTCGCCGAGGTCACCGCCGAATGATCACCCCAGCCGCGCCACCCTGACGACCAGACCGCCACAACACCGACCAGGCCCCGTCCGGCACCACGCCGACGGGGCCTGATCACGTCGCAGACATCGGCACCATCAACGGCGCCATCATCGGCACCTTCAGCGGCGGGCAACACCCGCTCACGCCGACACAGCCCGCTCACGCCGACACAGCCCGGCTCACGCCGACACAGCCCGCTCACGCCGACACAGCCCGGCTCA